>MFRS01000009.1:9230-10822 GCA_001784635.1 Candidatus Micrarchaeota archaeon RBG_16_49_10 | reverse complement strand
CCAAGCCTCTTCAGGCTGGCCTCGGCTGAAGAGATTACATCGTCATACCTCAAGTTGTCCGGAGAGACCTTGGTGGTTATGAAAAGACCCTTCCTGCCGAAGCTCCTTATCGCCTTCCCCACCAGCTCCTCCGCGTGCCCCTGCGAGTAAACCTCAGCCGTGTCTATGTGGGTCATGCCAAGCTCTATCGCGGCCTTTATCGCGGCCGTATCCTTCTTGTCATCCTTTGTGTCCTTGCGGTAGCTGCCGCCCATTTCCCATGTACCCAAACCCAAAGCAGGTATCTTTACCCCTTTGGCCAATTCCTTGAATTCCATCATGTCATATCATGACATCCTCTGCGGACTAAAGTCCGCAGTTTCCCAACGTTTTTTAGAAATTTGTCAGACTTTACGGCAATTCATCATCGGGCTAAAGCCCGACGATTTCTTGCTCAGTTATTAAGAATTTAAGCGGCGCAAAGTATTTATACTATAGTCTACTATAGAACAATATGGCAACTACAATACAATTAGAAAATGATACAAAAGATAAGTTGGCTAAGCTTAGAGCTTACCCTGAAGAGACGTACAACCAGGTGATAACAAGGCTGATTAACTTGAGCGAAGACGAAATGGAAATTCTAGACGAAGAGACGCTGAAGGACATAGAAGAGGCTATAGAAGACATCAAAGCTGGCAGAGTATACACACACGAGGAAATGAAAAAGAGACTGGGACTTAAATGAGTTTCAAAGTTGTTTGGTCACAAAAGGCAGACTCGCAGATAAGAAAGTTGAGTAAAGGCTTGAGGAAGAGGATATACGAAAAAGTCGATTCGATAAGAGACAACCCTTATGCCTTTGCAAAACGCCTTTTTGGCTCGGAACTCTACAGCCTAAGGGTAGGGGATTATAGGGTTATAATGAACATCAAAAGAAATGTTATGATTGTCTTCATTGTTAAAGTGGGCCACAGAAAAGACGTCTATGAAAAGCATTAAGTAGACCGCTCCGACAAAAACAAAAAACAAAGGAAATCAGATTATGTCCACGCTGGATTTCCTTAGATTGGAGATGAACAGCTTGTATGTCGGGAGGGTTATCTTGCCCTTGAACTCGGCCTCAAGGACGGCAATATCGTCGAAGTTCGATGCGTTCAGTATCTTCCCTATTATGGCCTTCCCGTCGGCCACCACCCTGTCGGACTGCGGGTTCGCCGCACTGGGATACCTGCTGGCCACCAGCCCTATTATCTTGTCCATGTTGCTCAGGATTATCGCCTTGTAGCCTTGGAAGAACTTGTGCTGGGAGTTGAATGAGTTGAGCTCCCTCTTCACAGCAACGAGCTTGTTCTTGAGGTTGAGGTCCTTGTCCATCATTATCAGACCGTCGCAGTAGTTGAGCAGGAAGCGCTTGGTGTCGAACAGCTCCTCCGTCGCGACGCACAGCCCTATGGGCTTCGAATCGTTCAATGTCACAGTCATGGGACCACCAATTAATTAAAGGGTTCACAATATTAAATAGGTGTTCGCTTGCACGGGATTACAAAGGCTCTAGTGGTTTATACCCTGCTCTCAGCACTCTCAACGCTGCTGCCATACATGGCCTTCCT
>MFRS01000009.1:369-9220 GCA_001784635.1 Candidatus Micrarchaeota archaeon RBG_16_49_10 | reverse complement strand
TTCCCTTTTACTGGCATTGATATTGATGACATCCTGCAGTTCCTCATGCCCTTTGCGATGGCCCTTTCGTTCTTCGCAATCTGCAAAGAGGTGGAAAGTGAGGGGGCGGAATACATGACCACAAGGGGGGGCTTCATCCTGTTCTTCCTGATTGCCGCTGTGGTGTATTCCCAAGGCTCGGCCCTGCTTCTTGTAGCTGGGTCGGGCTACCTATTCACTCCGTTTTTCGGGAACCTTTTCCTGAACGTCGGGGTTTTGATGATGGCGGCGGCTGCAATGCACACGCAGATGAGGAACGCGATGGTGGTTGACTTAAACGGGAAAGAGAAAGTTGCCCTCCATCTAGCTGCACTGGTTTATTCCCTGCTTACCTTTGTGATGGCCTTGGAAGGCGACGTGATTTACGCTGTCGCGCCGGCCGCCCTATTGCTCTTCGGGTATTTCCTGTTCAAGCTCTTCAGGAAAGGCAGGAACATCTACGAGTACCCAGTTTTGGCTTATTTCCTTCAGGCGCTGCTGCTGTTCCTGCTGATTGCAATAATATATGGGGGCGTCAACGGCGGGTTTCCGCAGCTGGGCGAGGTTGCGCAAAGATTTAAATAGGCATAAAGATTTACTGATTAAACTGCATTTCTTTAAGGGGAGATTGCTATGATAAGGCAGCCAATCGTGGCTATTCTGGGTCATGTTGATCACGGAAAAACAACGCTTCTAGATTCGATTAGAGGCACCACCGTCCAAATAGGGGAGCCAGGAGGTATTACGCAGCACATTGGGGCCTCTTTCATACCTATCGATGTGGTCAAGGATTTCTGCGGCGGGCTTCTTCAGAAGCTGAATATAAGCATGGAGATACCCGGCCTGCTCTTCATAGACACGCCAGGCCATGAGAGCTTCACCACCCTGAGGAAGAGGGGGGGCTCGATAGCTGATTTGGCCATACTCCTGATTGACATCACCAAGGGCTTCCAGCCGCAGACCGAGGAGAGCCTGCAGTACCTTAAGCAGTTCAAGACCCCCTTCATTGTGGCCGCTACCAAGGTCGACCTCCTGCCGGGGTGGTACCCGAAGAAGAATGCGTGCTTCATCGACAGCTTCGCCGTCCAGAACGACAGGATAAAGGGCGAGCTTGAGGATAAGCTTTACACCCTCGTCGCGCAGCTCTCCGAGAGGGGCTTCAACGCCGAGAGGTTCGACAGGATAACCGACTTCACGAAGGAGATTGCGATAGTCCCCTGCTCTGGGAAGACTGGCGAAGGCGTGCCTGAGCTGCTGATGATGCTTGCCGGCCTGTCCCAGCAGTTCCTGAAGGACAAGCTTACGCTTTCCGATAAGGCCAGGGGCTCTGTGCTGGAGGTTAAGGACGTGAAGGGGTTCGGGACGACCGTTGATGTCATACTCTACGACGGGTCTGCGAAGGTGGGGGACTTCCTTATAATAGGCGGAAGGGAGCCTTTGAGGACGAAGGTCAAAGCACTGCTCAGGCCGCCGGCCCTTAGGGAGCTTAGGGTGGAGAAGAAGTTCGACAGCGTGGATGAGGTCCATGCCGCAGCAGGGATAAAGATAGCCGCGCCTAACCTTGAAGGGGTGATTGCCGGCAGCCCTGTCATCTGCGTGTCGGATGAAAGGGACGTGGAGGCGTGCATGAGGGATGTGCAGAAGGATCTGGAGGAGGTCCAGTTCAAGAGGGAGATTGAAGGCGTCATAATCAAGGCCGACACACTGGGGAGCCTGGAGGCGATGATAAAGATATTCACCGACAAGGGGATACCGATAAAGAAGGCCGGGATAGGCGTCATAGTGAAGCAGGACGTGATAGACGGCGACACCGGGAAGGAGGACCTCAGGCGGGTTGTGCTGGGCTTCAACGTCTCAGTACTGAGCGAGAGCGAGGAGCTGGCGAGGGATTTGAAGGTGAAGATCTTCCTCAACAACATCATCTACCGCCTGCTGGAGGAGTACAGTGATTGGCATGACGAGGCCTTCGAGAGGAGGAAGCAGGAGAAGCTCGGCGCGCTGGTGAGGCCGTGCAAGATAAGGATCATACCAGGCTTCGTCTTCAGGAACGCCAAGCCCGCCGTCTTCGGGGTGGATGTCCTGGAGGGCTTGCTGAAGCAGGGGGCCCCAATGATGCTGGAGGGCGGGAAGGACGTCGGCAAGGTGGACCAGATACAGAAGGACGGGAAGAACATAGACTCCGCCAAGAGGGGGGACAAGGTTGCCGTCTCCATGGGCGAGCCGACCGTGGGGAGGCAAGTGAGCGAGGGGAATGTGCTCGTTTCTGTGATTACCAAGTACACACTCAAGGGCTTGAAGGATGTCTACGAGAAGCTGAGCGAGAGCGAGAAGCAGCTGCTGAGGGATTGGGGGCTTGTCTAAGCGCTAACAGAAGGCCCGCTTGATGAAGCTTTTGATGGGATTTCAGGAACTTGAGTTGCCCAAAGTTGAGATAATGATAATGATAAGCTTCGCCTAGCAGGTCCGCCTCGGCATTCTTCTCCGATTTTTAAATAATTCCAACTTTCCCCGCCAACTGTGGCAATTTCGATGTCTTGTCCACCCATTACATCATTAACATTGCCGTATAAAGAAGATCCTGATCTATAAACAACGCCATTACCTTCATCGTATGATAAACCATGTTGCGAAAATACACTTGACATTTCATGCGTAAGTACAAGAGGTATCATGAAAAATGCTCCCGTTGTTATTTGAGATTGCTGAATTGGATCTGGTCTTTCGTTGGTAGCACGATACCTATTTGCTCTAAATCTATTCAACATAAATCCAATTGGCAAAATAACCTTAAATTTCCTCCCTTTTCTATCAAAGAGAAGTTTGAAAAACCGTCCGAGAAATCTTTTATTCTTGAGCAGCCAATCTATTCCAGGTGATTGGATGGTTTTCAGCCTGAAGGAAGCCAAGGGGGTTGGCGAGAAGCTGGGCGTGAGATGGGACAAGTTCGATGCGGAGCAGTTCAGGGACGGCATGAACGTCGAGTTGGAGCACGGGAGGAGGGACCCGAAGACGAACGTGACGAACAACGACCCTGTATTGACCGGCAAGATCGCCCTGGCGCACTTGAATGAATTCCCCGACTACTACACCAGGCTTGACAAGATGGAAGAGGAAGCGAAAAAATTCCACGGAATTAAGAATTGACGAAAGGGAGATAGAAAAAATCAAAAGGCTGATAAGGGAATTGAGGTTATGAGGGAGACGCACCTAGACCAGATAGAGAGATGGGCCGAATTCGTGAGGAACAATCCGGAAAAGTGGAGAAAAATCCACACTGATTTCATCAACTCCATCTTCCAAAACCATAGAAGGGTGTACAAGGAGCTGGCGAAGACAAGCGAGGGCAGGAGGAAGTTGATAGAGATTTACGAAATAAAGAACATCGACGGCTTCCCTTCACTGAAAGAACGAGTGTCCAAAGGCTAAATGTCCTTCACTTTCCCCAGGAACGTCCCGTCCAGCAGGTAGGCCTCGCACTCCTTGATGTCCACAACCCTGTTCCTGAATATCGGGCCGAGGAGGATGTCCTCGCCATCGCCGTTTATCGGGGAGCCGCTGAAGAGGCCGTTGAAGGGCGGAAGTACGACAATGCCTATCCTCTTCCCCACACCGTATCTCTCCTTTACCTTTTTACCTTCTAGGAAGCCCTTCAGGAAGACGGGTTTGGTGATCCTGTACCCTAAGCTGTCCTTGAACTCAACGGTGGGGTGGGTGTGACCGGTGATGAAGGTGTCGGCCTTAATCAAGTCCTTCGATGGCCATGTGTGGCCGTGGCTGAAGTAGTACTTGCCCATCAGGAAGCCCTCCGATTGATGGAGTATGACCTCGGGCGGAAGCATTTCCTGTATGTTGGAATCATGATTTCCTGGAGTCACATGTATCTCCGCAATCCCGACCAGATCCTGGAAGAACTCAGGTATCTCCCTCCTCTCCTGGAAGCTCGTCCCCGGGACTATGTGCTTTATGTCGCCCAATACCAACAGCCTCTCGGCCTTCGCCTTTTTGACAATTTTTTTTATCTCGGCCTTCAGCCTCTCAGTCTGCTGCGGTATCCTCACACCCGACCTGTAGAGGTCGTACTCCAGGCCTATGTGCAGGTCTGTGATGGCGACTGCGCTTATGTCCTCCAATAGAAGGGCGGGTTTGTTCTTGATGAACTTCATAGGAAACCTATGTTAATTACAATATTTTCAATATAAATTTGGCGACCAACCAGAAAAGAAAGGTATAAATATTTTACATGTATTATCACTAAAGAGTAATCAATAATTTAAGTGGTTAAATGGTTAATAGAATGCTAAGTTGTCTCAAAAATGGCCTCCCGGATTCCAGTATGTATAGTGATATTATTGAGGCGATTTTCCCAGAACATGATTTCCAACAAGACCATAATTCACTCTATACTAATCGGCAAGGCGGGGACAAACCTCCTCTATCTTTGCTGTTTTACATCCATGTTTTGGACAGACAAGGAACACCACCAAGCCGTCTTGGTGTGGCTGTAGCTACAACAGCACTACCGATTGCAGTTCTCGGGCCAACTCCACAAGGTGTTGTTGGCACTTTAGTCATGTACTGTGTTAATTTGGTGGCTGAAGGTGTTCAGAGATACAGGGAGAGAGTAAAAAATGACGACAGATTAGCCGGTTTAATCGGGATGGTGGAAAATCCAAGCAAGGGGTTCTATCCAGTTTCTAGGGACTTACTACCTGGAGTAGAGAATGCAACAGTTATAGTGGATGTGATTCCAGAATCTGGGCGTGAGTCGGCTAAAAGTTTGAATGTGTCCATTCCCTCGAGAGTTTATAGAAACCCGCATGCTGTTGGGGATATTGTTTATAACAGATTGGCTAAATCAGACGGTACTCTGTTGCCTAAAAGAATTGAATTGATTGATAAGTACTAGAAACGATTTTAATTAAACTATTTGTCTTTTCAGCCCAATATATTTCCCATGAAGACCATAGGCACCGTCATCTCGTCCTTCGATGGGCCGTCCACGTTCAAGTTCGACTTCGTCATCAAGGAGGCCACCGGCAACCCCGCGAACAAGGGCCAGTTCGTGCAGGTGGAGACCGAGAACGGCATCCTGATAGGCAGGATAGACGACATCATAAAGACCAACAGGTACTTCATGCAGGCCGAGTCGGTCAGGGAGTACGAGAAGTCCGGCCGGGCATTGACCGAGATGTTCCCCGTCGAGAGGTGGGAATACCTGGTCGCGAAGACCACCCCTCTTGGCGTCTATGACCAAGGCCTAATGAAGAGAGTGACATTACCACCATCTCCAGGCACCGCAGTGAAGGATGCCGACATCAAGATACTTTCCGAGTTCCTGGGCTTCGACAGCGAAAAGGGTCTGGATATAGGGAGGATTCGTTCCATGACCTGGAGGCGAGGGTCAACCTCACCAGGATGTTCCAGAAGCACATCGCGATACTGGCCATATCCGGCTCGGGGAAGAGCTACCTGACCAGCGTGCTCTTCGAGGAGCTTTTGGATAGGATGGAGGAGCTCGGGAAGCCGGCCATAATAGTCATCGACCCGCACGCTGAGTATGTCGGCTTTGCGAAGGACAAGAGGTACGGGCAGTCGGTGAAGGTGTTCGACAAGAAAAACATATCCATCGCCGCATCGGCCCTCTCCACCTACCAGCTGATGGAGTTCATACCGCAGATCTCCCCGGCGCAGTCTAGAGAGCTTTACGGTATAATAGAGAACCTGAGGTCGAAGAAGAGGCAGTACGGCTTCAAGGAGCTGGTGACCGCGATAGAGACCAGCGAGATAAAGAGGGTCACGAAGGACGTGCTGATAAGCTGGATAATGGGGCTCGAGAGCAAGGACCTGTTCTCGAATTACACAAGACCGAGCATGGCGGAGCTTGTGAAACCCGGCCAGCTGAGCGTGCTGGACGTATCGGACTTCGTCAGCATGAAGGAGAAGCAGATGATAGTCACATACTTTGCAAGGCAGCTCTTCAACCAGAGGAGGGACGGGAAGATTGCGCCGTTCATCTTCGTCGTAGAGGAGGCGCACAACTTCTGCCCGGAGGGGACCCGGAAGGAGGGTGCGCTGTCAAGGAGGATAATAGAGACCATTGCGAGGGAGGGAAGGAAGTTCCACGCTTCCCTAGTGCTGATATCCCAGAGGCCTATACAACTGAGTACCACCGCCCTATCGCAGTGCAACACCCACATAATCCTGCGCGTCACCAACCCCTACGACCTTGACCACATAGGAAAGAGCTCAGAGGGACTTAACTCGGATGTAGTGAAGACGATACCTGGCCTGCGCGTTGGGGAGGCATTAATAGTAGGGGAGGCCGTCAACCATCCAGTGCTCGTGAGGGTGAGAGGGAGGAAGAGCCAGAAGTCTGAGAAGGGAATACCTTTCGAAGAGGCACTGCTTAAGTACAAAGCTAAGACCAAAGAGAAGGAGAAGGACATGGAAGCCTTCATGTAAGTGGCATATATTTCTCTGGGTCCATTCCCCTTGAGTGCCAATATGTCAAGTATTCAACTGTCGAATTGACGGGTGGCTTGGACCAACTAAAAACGGCGATTTGCTTGTCACCCATCGATTTCAAAACTCGGTAAAGACCGCCGTCCGTTATGAATTCATAGTCCAACGGCAATCTCAATTTAGTATAGTCATCCCCAGCCATATTATCACTCAAAATTCATGAGAAGCAACAGATTTAAGCCTTTGCAAAAACTCTTCATAGAGGGGTATTCCCCGTAAGTCATAGCCCTCCCTCCCGAATGCATGCATCAGCCACATCGCGAATAGTGGGTGAGTCAGCCTGTAGTGATATTTCTTAGGGTTATACTCCAAGCCTTGCCTTACTGCGTCCTCCTCGAAACCACTTCTCCTTATAGCTAACCCGTTATAAATCAAAGGCCATCCGCTAGAATGGCGGGGGAGCGCAACCCATGTGTCGTTTGGGGAATACGCCTTTTGGAGAGCATAACCCATAGGGTTATTTCAATATCCTTTATTAGGTGTGGCCCATGCTTGGTTAGAAGAGGGCGGTATTTCACCCCTTCTGGAATTGGAAAGTATGAGGGCATCCTATAATTCAGCCCCATTACAAATTTAAGCCTTTGCAGAATATGGAAAACACTCTAAAGGAAGAAGAAAAAAACAAAGAAAAAAAGAAAAACTCCTTAGTTATGGATTGTAGCGGTATCCGTGTGCGAAAGCCCTGAATCGACGTTCGTGTACGTCAGCGTCAAGTCCACGTCCCCTGTTGTTGCTATCCCGTCTATCGTTACGTCCTGTCCTGCCGTGAATTGCGTGGTTGTGGGGTCATCCCCTCCTACGACGGACGTTATGTTGACCGTCTGGGGACCGTTCCTAAGCTTCAGAGTGCCG
This sequence comes from Candidatus Micrarchaeota archaeon RBG_16_49_10, assembly GCA_001784635.1. Taxonomy (GTDB): domain Archaea; phylum Aenigmatarchaeota; class Aenigmatarchaeia; order CG10238-14; family CG10238-14; genus RBG-16-49-10. The sequence continues at coordinate 1,828 of MFRS01000009.1, read as the reverse complement.
CCTGCATAGTCCCTGTAGGCGAAGTAGCTGAAGCAAGGGCTGCATGTCACTGTCGAGCTGGTCGAGAATACGCCCATCTTCCAGAGGGCGCCGATCACTACTATTATGATCAGGATGGCCCAGCCGTACGTCATCAGGTATTCCATTGCCGCTTGTCCTTTTCTTTTCATTACATTAGCCTCCTGAGAACAATATTCGACTTTTGGCTTAATAAATATTTTCGTCCGGTAGGAATTTCCACTCTATCACAGTTGGGTAGCTGTCTCGTTGTGAAATTGCACTCCCTGGGGAATCCCCGAGGATTTTCCAAAAAGCGGAGCCAGACGGTACATTTTTACAAGGAATCCAGCGAAAGTTATTTAAGTCTTGAGTTGTATAAAGAAGGAAACTAAGAATTGGTGGTATAGTGACAAGTTTAAGAGTACTGTTTGGAGAAAGAAGGTTTATACCTTCTTATCATATTCAAGGGGAACGAGAAGATTTTCTAGGTTTGGAAAATCAGGGTCTTGTCAGGTGGAGAAAAGGAGGATTGCAAATAACTCAGAAAGGGATAGACTATCTTCGCCGACAAGAATACTCGACAAAAAGTCTTTTATACGGCCCATGAAAATTTGTTGTCACAATAGCCGCCTCTAAGCCTAAGTACACAAAATAGAAATTCCGCTTCTATCGCTTGTCAGAAATTTAAGCTGCCAAAACAAATCTTTATTGATGAAGAAGCCACCTGAAAGGATAACCACCTCGATACCTGGTCTGGACAAGATACTCGAGGGCGGGTTCATCCCGGGGTCCATAATACTGCTCTCCGGCGAGGCCGGGACGGGGAAGACGATGCTCTCGTGCCAGTTCCTCTGGAAGAACATAGCCAACGGCATGAAGGGCCTTTACATCACCCTGCAGCAGCTGGCCGACAACATACTGGACGACGTCGAGTACATCGAGAAGGACCTGCGCTCCGCGGTGGAGAAGGGCACCTTCAAGATAGTCTACATAGACATCCAGAGGGTCAAGAAGCTGGTGGAGATAGTCATAGAGTACCTCGATGAGATGAAGGCCGACCTGCTGGTGATCGACTCGATAACCCTGTTCTGCGAGGTCACGGACAAGTCGATAGAGATCAGGTACAACATGATCAAGCTGATGAAGGAGCTGAAGAAGAGGAACGTGACCGCGATACTCATATCCGAGGTCCCGATCGAGAACTGGAGCAAGTTCGGGGTGGAGGAGTTCGTGGCTGACGGGGTCATACTGATGAAGGCCGGGGTGGACGTGATAGGCGGGTCGCCGAGGAGCCTGATAATAAAGAAGATGAGGAGGACGAACCACGACATGCAGGTGCATCCCCTGGAGATAGACAGCGAGGGGATAAGGCTGACCAAGGCCAAGTGAATCTAACTTGCTCCGCATGAAGTATTTTTGGCCAATATTTAATGTTAAAAAGGTATCTTAATTTATGGCT
>MFRS01000009.1:0-354 GCA_001784635.1 Candidatus Micrarchaeota archaeon RBG_16_49_10 | reverse complement strand
CTTGCAGCAGCTGCTGGATATGCGACGACCTTTGTTGGTTTCGCCAGTGCAATATACGATGGTGTTAAAAAAATACAACAATATAGTGGAACCGACGTCGAATATGCCAATCAGGATGTCAGGCGCCTGGGATACATCAAAAGGGAGCTGGACATGCATTCCGGTGACCCAAATGCCCAAAGGGGTATATGGCTTTACAACGAAGATTTCTTGAAAGGGCAGGCTACACTTGTAAGCGAAAGAGTGATGCCTTATGATCCTAGGTTGGCTGGCAGAGTTATGGGTAACTTCTACGGGGTCCAAGAAAAAAATTCCAAACCAGAATCCGGAGAGAAACAAAAAGAGACCAGCAGC
>MFRS01000008.1 GCA_001784635.1 Candidatus Micrarchaeota archaeon RBG_16_49_10 | reverse complement strand
GCCGTCGCCCTCGTTCGTCTCGGAGCCCAACACGCTGTTTCCCAGATTTGCGGTCGCCGTTTCGGTGCGGTTGAACCCATAGAATCCACCATTAACCTCTCCGCTAATCAAGTACCAAGTCCCGTCCTTATTGAACACCGCAGGCACTGTATTCGCTCCAATATCCCCCAGGCTCGCGTTTATCCCACTATCCCCCTGCCAAGCCGTCCCAGTCCAGTTGAACCCATAGAATCCACTATTAATCTCTCCACTAATCAAGTACCAAGTCCCGTCCTTATTGAACACCGATGGTGTTGATCGATATCCCACACCCCCCAGGCTCGTGTTTATCTTGTTATCCCCCTGCCAAGCCGTCCCAGTCCAGTTGAACCCATAGAATCCACCATTAACCTCTCCACTAATCAAGTACCAAGTCCCGTCCTTATTGAAGACTGTCGGTACTGAATCTTGCCCTACATCATCCAGGCTCGCGTTTATTTGGCTGTCCTGTTGCCAAGTCGTCCCCGTCCAATTGAAGCCGATGAAATTACCTTCAAGATTTCCTATAATTAAGTACCACGTGCCATCCTTGTTGAAGACTGTTGGTGCTGAAAAACTTCCTACATTTACAAGACTTGCATTTATCCTACTATCGCCCTGCCAAGCGGAACCTGTCCAGTTGTAACCGATGAACCCCCATTCTTCTTCTGAGGCATCCTTCCCTGCAATCATGTACCACGTCCCATCCTTGTTGAAGACTGTTGGTGCTGTAGCAGAACCAACATCTCCCAGGCTCGCGTTTATTCCGCTGTCGCCAGCCCAGGCGCTGCTGAACTGCGAGTTGCTCCCGCCCACCGTCAGCGTCATGTTGTTCGCCGCAAGCATCGTGTTCATCGGGCTCGCCCTCTCCACGGTGAGCCAGTTGTCATTGTTCGAGGAGGCTGTGTAGCTCTCGCTAGCGTCATACGTGCATGTGTAGTTCCAGTAGCCAGCCCCAGGGTTCTCGCTCAGGCTTCTATTTCCGCTCCCCGAAGAAGCACTGGTCCCGTTCCTGTACAAGGTCAAAGTGGCCCCGCTGTCGCCCGTCGTGATGTTGCACTGGATTGTGGCCGAGGAGGGATAAGCAGTGGTGTTGGTGTCAGGGGTGAAGAGGACAGAGACAGATGCAGAAGCCTCGTCGCTGAGCGGCAAGTAGTCGGTGTTGTTCCCAGTGGACCCTGGGTCGAGGATGTAAGCGGAATCGCAGAACCCGTCCTTGTTGGCGTCAGTGCAGGTGTCCGAGTAGCCGTTCCCAGTGCTGTTTGTCCAGTAGTTGCCGCCCATCTGGTTGCCGTTTGAGTAGATCCTTGCCCCAGCCTGCTGGGTGGCGTTCCAGGAATTGTTGTAAATGTATGTTGCAAAATAGGCGTTGAGCGTGTTGTTGAAGAGGCTGTTGTAGATTAGGTTGGAGGAGGAGTTGCTGACATATATACCCCGGATTGTGTTGCTCGCCACGGTCAAGTTGTACGCCGTGTTGTTGTGGCTTTCCGAGTAAAATTCTATCCCATCCCAGTAGTTGCTCTTGAGGGTCATGTTGTAGAACGTGCAGTTGTAGGACGCCTTCACGGACAACCCATTTGCGTTATTGCTCGATATTATATTGTACGCCGTGGTGAAGTTCGCGTCGTTTATCCAAATTCCCTGGGCCGCATTGTTTACGGCTGTGACGTTGAATATCACCGCCCTGTTGCAATTTTGTTCCTTTATACCCCTGCCCATGTTGTCTGACGTGTTGATGTTATAGAAAAGATCGTCATAGCTGCCCCAATTTTCCAGCCCATCATAATTGTACTTCAAAGTCACGTTGTAGATGGTTGTGTTGTAACTAATGTCAATTAAAATCCCGGCGGTTAAGGTGCTGTTGGTCGCGGTCGTGTTGTAGACTGTGTTGTTAGTCCCTCTGATAAAAACGCCGGCATAGCTGTTGTTGTGCAGGGTCAGGTTGTATAGTGTGTTGTAGTTTGTTCGCAGTAAATTAATCCCGCGGTACCAGTCCGTTATGTAGCAATCCCTTATCGTGTTGTTGTTGTTCAAGGCTGGGTTCCAGGTCGAGTTGATGCCGACGCTGCTTGTGGTGGCTAAGCCGTCTATCGTGTGCCCCTGGCAGTCCAAGGTGGTGTTGAACGCAGTCAGATTCATGCAGGACATGGAGCTGCTGCCCGTGATGTCCTGAGTAAGGTAATAGATAGTGTTGTTTTCGCTTAAGGTTGAGCAGTCAGTTATATTTGTCGGGTCATAAGCATGGTCCGTCACAGTCATGTTCTCGTTGGCGAACTCGAAGAGCAGGGTGGCGTAGCCGGCCTTTATCATGTAGTTTGAGAGGTATCCCGTGTCATCGCAAGAATAATCCTCAATCAACAGCTTTTCGCCGTCTACCGAATCGGCGTCCGTGAGGCTGGCATAGCTGTTATAGTCGCCGTCAAAGCTTATCAGCTTCAGCCTGTCTTTCAGGGAAACATCACCGCACTTCAAGTCCAGGAAGGACATCTCATCAAAAGTGTCCCCATTATCCTGCTGGAACTCCGCCCACCCAGCATTTGGCGAGGATATGGTTAGATTGCCTACACCACTCGTGTTGAACGCGACAGTCCAAGTGTCCCCGTCCCTCAGGTAGGTGTAGGGGTTCAGCACAGTTATGGAAATCTCGTAGGTCTGGTTGCTCAGGTGCGGCACTTTCCATCTTAGCCCGTCCACCAGGCCGTTCCCGTTGCCGTCCATGTATTCCATATCATTCACAGCCTCCTTCCCGTTTTCCGTGATGTGATACAAGTTTATTGCACTGGCTTTAGCGTCTGCGATTGTGGTGTATGCGAGCACATTTTCATAGCCGAAGTCCGAATAGATGGTAACGGTCTTCCTGTGCGGGCCTATCTGGATTTCGTCCATTTCCGGGGCAGGGGTCTCGTATTCTATCTCATAGTCCGTAGTCTCCCCCTCCAGGAGCAAGGTCTTTTTCCCAGGCCTGTCGGACTCTGAGCTTATTCCAACCTTCTTTTCATCCAACTCCCTAATCTTGTCATGACCAAGAGGCTTGAGGCTGCCGTCGTAGACGCCATTGACTTCGAGATTGGAGGACTTTTCCGGCACTTCGGCCACGACCCTGCTTGAATTTGAGCTGACCCTCATGGTCCATCTGACTGGCTTGCCGACCTCGGCTTCACCTTGGACTAGGCTAGTCTCTTCAGGTTGAGTGACATTCGCAATCTGTTCTGGCTTCTCTTCCTCGGGGGAGCACAGCCAGGAATATCTGGCTTCAGTCACCTCAGCGACCAGGCCTGGGCTGATCTCGAAGTCCAGACTGTATGAAAGCTGGGTTAGGTTGAATGCCGATAAGTCGCAGGTCTCCTCGCACTCGCCCAGCAGCTCGACAGTAAGCGAGGGGGTTGTGGTGATAGGAGGCTCAGTGGTGGCCTCTTGGTTGGTCTCGTTGGAGGTTGCCTCCATGGTAGTAGTTGTGGGAATCTCGGTGGTGGTCTCAGGGGTTTCGTTATAAATTCCCACAAAATCGGGTGTCTGGTTCAAGCTTTCCCCCAAGGCAGATGCATTCTCAGAGGAATTGGCTGGTTCCGAGATTTCTCCCTGGGTTGAGTTCTCCGATGCATTGGAAAGAGGCGGCTCTTCCAAAAGCGGAACACCCTCGGAAAAGTTGCCTTCCTCGTTGGAGTCGTTTGCAATTCCAATATCCCCGCCCTCAACCAAGAATCCTGAGATGGGAGATTCAGACAATCCTTCAAATGATTTGTTGACGACAAGGATACTGCTCCCGTTGCCCGATAGGAAGACCCTAAAGTAGCCAGGCCCGTCAGTGGCCTTTATTGTTCCACTCAGGCTGAAACGACCAAGATAGCATCCCTCAGGCAAAGGCTTGTCGCTCAAAAGGATGCCATAGCTGCCGTTTTCGGAGAGGGAGATGTCTATACTCTGGACATAATCTACGCTGGCCTTGCCGAAAAATCCCGTCATCCTCGGGTTGTATGCGTGCAGAATCAAGTACGCAGAAATCGCTCCAAAGACTAACAAAAAGAAGATTTTTCTGGTTATCAAAACCCCCCCGCCAAACAGTAATTCCCCTACATTTAATTAGTCTTTGATTTAATTTTAACTTTCCTACAAAATGGCTCCGTTATTTATCTTTGTCTTTTTATTGTTTTTTTATGGCAATCATTCAGATAGGCAGGAAAGTCTATGCTCAGACCCCGCTTTATAGCTTAACCCGATCCTTGGTCTCCCCTAAAGGTGGAAGGGGTTTCCTTTCAGAACCTTTTGACCCGGAAAAATCATCCCTAGCCATAATTTGCTGGAAAGATGATGTCATTGGCACATGCTATCAGTGGAGATACAGGCAAGATTGGGATTTCAGCCCTCCTAATGGAAAGAATGGTTAGTAAAAGTTTTTGCTTCCTTCTCGTCAATAGTCTCTGGCGTAGACAAAGGATTTATCTCTTAAACATCATAACCCCCTCATGCCGAGATACATCTGCTTGGACGTGCCCTGTACATCTTGTGAATACTCCAACCCAGAAATAGCACAAGTCTTGCGAAGGATTGGTTTTCAAGGCAGAAATTTTCGATGTACTGATTATGAGCCTGTCTTTACAGCAAAGCGGGTTGAAATAAAGCCTATCTCCGAAGCTACTGTAAAAAGTGAGTATGATGGTCGAGTAGCGACATTGATAAGGGGAAGCGAAGATTTTACTGGGAAGGTTTATTGTAGCCCCGTCACAGGTCTCATTTCAGTGAAGAGCGGCACAGCGGAGAGATTTTTGGATGAGAGGGATATTATACTGCTAGGCAACCGCCTGTATGAACTTGGATACTAGGGCGACCCAATAAAAGATATATGGAACCTTTTTCAAAATAATGATTAGCTGATCCTATGAAAGAAGTGGAGATACCCTACGAGGGCGAGAACAATGAAATCCTCTACGACAGGCTGCCGGACCTGAGGCAGGCGAGGCTCGAAGACCTGGAGAGGAGGGTCGACGAGATGGAGAAGATGCTGGCCGTCTTCAACAAGAACTGGAGGGACTACCAGGAGATGATAGAGCAGAAGTTCCAGCACATTGGAGGCCTTGTAAAGCCACGGCACGAGGAGAGCGGCGAGGTGGACGCCCTGAGGGACATGCTTCACAGAATCGAAAGCCAGAACAGCGTGATGAGGAGCGAGCTGGAGTTCAAGATGCCCAGGGTAGAGGAAGACGACCATTCAGGGCTGAGAAACGACATCCTGAAGCTCGAGGGGAAGGTGGTCCGGCTCGAGAAGAAGCTCGAGGAACTGGAGAGATGGGAGAAGGGCTTCAAGGTGAATGTGGACAATACCGTGAGGCCGGTCGTGATTGAGTAAATTTTATAAGCTTTGATGCCCACTTTTGATTGTGATGCCTTTTACGCTGATTATCACAGAGAAGCCGCAGGCTGCGGAAAAGATAGCCTCCGCACTCTCCGAGGGGCCGGTGAGGAAGAAGGGGAAGGGCGGGGCATACTGGCTCGAGTTCGAGAGGAACGGCAAGCTGCATGTCTGCGTCCCGGCGGTGGGGCACCTGTATGTCCTCAACACGAAGAAGGGTGATGGCTGGAGCTACCCCATATTCGACATTGACTGGGTTCCCACCTACACGAGGAAGGGCACCGAGTACACGAAGAAGTACCTCAAGAACATAGAGGACCTGCAGGATGGCGCTGATGAGTTCATAGTCGCGACGGACTTCGACGTGGAGGGCGAGGTTATAGGGTACAACATCCTTAAGTTCGCCTGCAAGAAGGACGACGCAAAGAGGATGAAGTTCTCGACGCTTACTAAGTCTGATCTGGAGGAATCCTACAACAACCTGCTGCCGCACCTGGAGCTGGGGCAGGCTGAGGCCGGACTGACGAGGCACTATCTCGATTTCTACTGGGGTATAAACACCACCAGGGCACTGACTCTGTCGATGAAGGGACATCTGAAGAACGGCTTCGTCGTCGTGTCGAGCGGGAGGGTGCAGAGCCCGACGCTGAAGATACTCGCGGACAGGGAGATTGAGATAAGGGGCTTCAAGGCCGTACCCTACTGGCAGCTGATGCTCAAGTGCGTCCATGAGAAGGAAGAGCTTATCGCGTTCTACGAGGAGGACAAGATATGGGAGAAGGGCAAGGCCGAGAGGATAAAGACGGAGTGCCAGGGGAAGGACGCGACTGTGAAGGACGTGGAGCAGAAGAAGTACAAGCAGATGCCGCCATTCCCACTAGACCCCACGACCCTGCAGACCGAGGCCTACAACAACTTCAAGTTCTCCCTTAAACAAACGATGTCGATAGCCGAGTCGCTCTACAATGCGGGGCTGATATCCTATCCCAGGACGTCGAGTCAGGAATATCCGGCGAAGATAGGTTTCGACAAGATACTCTCCAAGCTTTCCGCAAACCCGAAGTTCAGCGCTGACTGCAAGCAGCTCTTGAGCAAGGGTAACCTTAGTCCCACCAAAGGCAGCAAGACCGACCCTGCCCATCCAGCCATATACCCAACTGGGGAGATTCCCAGGGGGCTGAACCCGTCGCAGGAGAGGATGTACGAGATGATCGCGAGGCGGTTCCTTGCCGTGTTTGGGGATGACGCGATAAGGGAGACCATGAAGGTCGTCCTAGACGTAAACAAGCACAATTTCATAATCACGGGAAAGAGGACTGTGGAGCTGGGGTGGACGAAGTTCTACCAGAAGTTCATAAGGTTCGAGGAGCAGATACTCCCCGAC
>MFRS01000007.1:17139-17356 GCA_001784635.1 Candidatus Micrarchaeota archaeon RBG_16_49_10 | reverse complement strand
CATTCACCGAAGCGTTGTGCACGGAATTACCAGTTAAAATCTGTATGAGCCCTCGTGGATGCGGCCCGCTTGATACTATCGAAAATGGTGCTAAATATGTAGAATTGCAAGGCGATCCATCAAAGGCTGTGGCGTTGCCTAGTGACGTACCGCCAGCAGACAACGCGGCCGACGAGCCTGGATTCGATCCGGACTTCGACAAGGTCTACGAATGTAT
>MFRS01000007.1:16771-17050 GCA_001784635.1 Candidatus Micrarchaeota archaeon RBG_16_49_10 | reverse complement strand
ACCTGGTTCTTCAACCCGGTTATCATGATAGACTTGGAAACCAACAACGGTGCACCATCAGTCATGTTTGAGGATGGTGTTCCTGGTGAGACAGTCTATTCGCTGAACAAGCTCGTGATAACAAACCTCGCAGAGGGCGGCGTTGACTTGAGAGCCTGGATCGGTGCAAGCGACTTCACAGACCCAACCCACTCCGGTGCTTTGTGCCCATACAGCAATGTCTTGGACACTGACGCTATGGCCAAGGGGCTAGGTGATTGGGGAATGGAGTACAGAGGC
>MFRS01000007.1:12033-16750 GCA_001784635.1 Candidatus Micrarchaeota archaeon RBG_16_49_10 | reverse complement strand
GAGTGGAACGAGATTACAAACAAAGATCCATCTGACGACTGTGACTTCGAGGCAGGCAAGAAATGCTTTGGCTTGCAAGACATAGTCTGGGCTCCTTCAGAGTCGAAAGCTGTAGCAACGGAATTACAAGTGATCGAGAACATGCACTCTGTTGAAGAAGAGTTCAGATTGACCTACCCAGTTCCATGCATAGGTAGCTTCACTGACGGTAGCATATATGTTATCGTAAGAGCTGTCTAAACTCGAAAAAAAGTTTAAGCGTTTTTTCCTTTTTATTTTATTTTTTAGTTCTTGGATGGCTTCCGTTTTTGGGGAATTGAAAAACTCTGTATGAAATAATACTCTATTTAATATGGGTGTTTTGGCAAACAAGATAGTAAAAAGCTTTCTACGGCTTTTTAGAACTATTAAAAGGTAGCAAGGGTTAAAAATAAAAATATAATATGACATAATAGATTGAAAACTACTAATAAGAGGTAAAAACATGAAAAAAGAGATTTTAATCGCTTTTCTTATGCTCCTGGTATTACCTACTGCCGAATCGTGCAGCAGCCCGATATTCTACAACCAGTACGGCGTGCCGGTGAACATATACCTGAACGGAGTCGTCATAATGGACGAGAAGGACTATCCTGGCCAGAAGATGGTTAACTTCACCATGGTCGTCAACAACACGGACAAGACTTCCGGCATCACACTCTACCTTGTGCCCTCCGGTCTGAACGGCTATCTCTACGTCCAGCCGTCATACTACATCCCCGCCAACAAGAAGGGGAACGTGACCGTGCAGGCTTACGTCGACGGGCCTGACAGGAGCGGCACCATATATATCACGGGGGCATGCGACGACGGCCCCTCAATCGCAGAGGGCTTGATCCTCTTTGGTATTAATGGGAGAGGGAACGCCCCACCGCAGACCTGCAATAGCAATGACCTTTCATGTGGGACTTTCCCCAACTGTCAGGACATAAGTGGCTGGGACGGTTGCCAGTACGGCTACTACAGGAACTACTTCTGCTCTGACAACAACATCATGTACTCCGAGTCTTGCACCAACTTTTGCTGTCAAAGCTATGTGGGGAGCAGTGGATTCTGTGGCGGCGGCATCTGTAAGGGGACACCACCGGTTTGCGAGAACGAGTGCGACTTCGCAGGCCGCCAGTGCATGAGCGGCGACGTCTACTCATGCGAGACCCAGCTGGACGGCTGCAAGGACTTGATAATCAAGCAGGACTGCGGGCAGAACGAATGCCTTGGCGGGAGCTGCTATAATGCGTCTCAGATGTCCGGGAAGGTCGCATACATGTGCAGGTATGACGCCTGCAACGACGGGATCGAGGACGAGATGATATCATGGCTTGGGTCGAAGAACTGGCTGGTGGTTGGGAAGGCCTACAACAAATGGACCGACGCTGAACTGAATAGCTATGACCTCATCGTCTGCTCGGACGAGACATCCGCCTGCAAGACTGATAGCGGGACGGTCGCCTACAACGAGCACAAGAACCAGGGCAAGCCGTTCATCGAGATAGCTGACGACAGGTACGCCCACGCTGCCTACCGCTTCAATTATCTCAACAATCCCTACGAGTTCCTGGAGACCGGGAATGAATTATATAAGACCGCAACCGACCTGATAATAAACCCCTTCCAGAACCCGATAAAGATTTTCAATTCTAACAAGAAGATGGTTATAGCGCCGGACTACAGGCTGAGCTCTGGAGTGGCTGACATATTGGACTTGGAGACGGACCATGCGAGGAGCGTGGCGTTCAAGATGAAGGAGACCGGCAACCAGGGAAGGTACGTCTACTTGGGTTGGTTCTACAGCGGCTTCCCCAGCGAGCTGACCTTGGACGGGATAAACATCTTCAACAGGACCGTCCTCTGGGCCAAGTGCGGGGACGCTTGCCTTGCTGACGGTAGCTTTGATTACCCGCCGGTGGCCATTGCGAAGATAACCCCGAACCCGCTGGCGTACGTGAACCAGTCGGTTGAGTTCGACGCATCGCAGTCCTACGACCCGGAGGGCCATTCATTGACCTACTATTGGGACTTCAATGACAGCTACAAGACAGGCTGGATTTCGACGCCAAAGGTGAACCACACCTACACGAAAGACGGCAAATACAACATCACCCTCATCGTGAACGACGGCAAGTTCAACTCGACGCCGCTCATAATGAACCTCACAATCCTGCCCCAGGTCGGGAACAGGATAGCATTCGTCTGCCAGGACGATTCGTGTAGCCAGTCGAGCGAGCAGGCATTGATGGCCTATCTGCGCGGCAAGAACTACACGGTCGAGGGCAAGTCCGAGGGCAGCTGGGGCGACGAGCTCAAGTACTACGACTTCATGGTCTGCACAAGCTCCAGCGGCTGCAGCATCCACAGCTTCAGCAAGGTGTACAAGATGCACACCGAAGGAATGAAGGGATTCCTGGAGGTGCCGGACTACAACCACCTAAGGGCCGCATACCAGCTTGGCTATGTGTCGTGGTGGAGCGGCTACAGGGCGAACGACGACTCGGCTAAGATAGTCGCATCGGACCCTATAACGCAAGGCTATTCAGGCGATGTGCCGCTGTTCACCAGAGCAGGGGACATGGGGAGCATCTTCCACTACAGCATGAAAAGCGGAACTCAGAAGCTGCTGGACGTAAACACTAAGGACGCGAGCACCGGGTTCAAGGTAGACTCGAGCGGCACCAGGGGAAGGTATTCCTATGTGGGCTGGGTCTACAAGTCGAGCTATGCCGACCTGACGCCTACAGGGGAACAGATCCTCATGAGGACGATAAGGTGGGTGCAGTGCGGGAACGTCAACAGGTGCGGATAGATTATAATTCAGGTCACTTGTAGGTATGTGGTAAAAAAAATCTGTACACGCCGGGTGCAAGCGGAGTATCTAGTCTTGTATCCCATGGCAAACCGTTCAAAACTGCGAAATCACGCAAGATAGTGCTGGGCATTGCCACACACTCTACTGGACAGTAATAATTTAGGAAAGCGTCGGAGAATGTAGCGGGTCTTTTCAATTCCATATCTAAGGTTACCCCTTTCAGATAATCCGCAAGTGGAGGAGGATGTCTAAATCCTGCGACGGTTGGCGTATAAGTGGGTGCCCCAAAATACAAGGTGGGTTGTCTGGGTTGGAAAGGAGTCGGCGTTTGATTGCCCACCCAAGCCTCATAGGAATGCATCTTTCTCGGGATTGCTGCATAGAGTCCGCATAACAAAAAGGAAAGAACAACTATTGACAGAGTGAATTTGTAAAGAAATCTCCTGAACGGAGATGATGCCATTTGTTCCCTGTGAATCCCTATCAAGTTGTTCTCAGCGGATTCCGTGCCTAAATATTCTATTTGTTCTGAGGGTTCCTCTGGGATTGGCTGATTGTCCTCAGGTTTTTTTGACCAGCGCATGCTATAGGTTGCGAGTGAAAATATAAAAACCTTTTCAAATCATCTGATCAACCGACAAACTTCATTCCTACAACAACTAAAACGATTCTCCAAATCTGCTACAGGATAGAAACCTTTTTATTGCGGGACAACAAAAATTAAGTATATAAACATAATTAGTGGGGGGGGAGTTAGAATCGAAAAGAAAAACCGACTACTTTTAGCCCTTGTCGTCTTCAGCTTTTTTTTCTCGATGACTTTGTCGTTTGACCAGAGCTTTGCGCTTTCCGCTGGCTTGAACAAAATCATTTTCGCAAACACGGACGAGTCCTTTGAGGTCACTGGAACCTTGAACTCAACCGACAGCTCGAGCCTGACTGCCGACATATATTCCGAGAGCTCCCTGATGGACTCCGTCACAGATTCGAGCTCTGGCGGGACTCCGAACACCTTCACCATAAGTGGTACGATAAACAGCAGCTACTCCCCAGGAGACTACTTCGTGACGCTGACCGACGGTGAGGACACCATAAACATGAGCTTCAAGGTTGTTTCTCAGATGGTTTATTTGACTGCTTACCTGACAAAAGACGCGAGTGCGCCGCTTGAGATAGACGCCAGCCAGACCCTCCAATCTGGCGACGAAGACTTCCTTGGCGGCAACTTCACAGAACTTTTGGACCTTTCCCTATCGGGGACGATCCATTACGGCAATTACACAATAGGCGGGAAGGTTTACCATTTCACACTTGTGGACCAGAACAGCGGGGGCAGATACGATAGGGTTTACATCGATGACGACGCAGACTTCAGGCTTTTCGACGACAGCGAGGACGACTCAAACCAGCCCGACATCGAGTACCAGGCGCTGAAGGTTGGGAACAAGTTCAGCAACACCACTTTCAGTTACATAGTCGGGTTTGCGGAGTTTGAAACAGGGGATAAAATGATTCTATGGGAAACCCCCGAAGGCAAGCCTCCCTACAGCCCGACGGACACAGTAGACTTCATAGTTTTGGCCAGAAACTCTACGCACCTGCTTTCCGGCGAGGATGTTGCAATTGATGTCTTGAACTCCACCGGCTCCAACATTACCCAAACAGCTTACGGCACCACCGACAGCTTTGGACTGGTCAACGGGAGTGTATCCTTATCAGGTGCTAGGCCAGGCATGTATAAGATTAGCATTAACGAAAGCACGGGAGTGGAGCTGTTCCCTGTGGAGAGATTCAAGGTGTTTGTTGGGATAGAGGACCAGTCGAGTAATCCCACCTATAGCTTCGCCCCAAACTCGGCAATGAGGATCATGATAA
>MFRS01000007.1:5771-12015 GCA_001784635.1 Candidatus Micrarchaeota archaeon RBG_16_49_10 | reverse complement strand
GCTCGTTGAGCCTCGACTCCATATCTGCTGTAGTCTACTACCCTGACGGGAGCAACACGACAATAGAGACGGAGGACTTTACTATCGTCAGCGACGGCGTCTACAGATATGACCTTGACCTTGACGGGTCAGGTGTGGGGAGATACCGTGTGGTTGTCGACGGCGTTTATGGTGGAGACTCCCAGTCTGCCTTCACAAGCTTTGACGTCGAGAGCACTTCATTCGAGATGCAGGCGATCAACACCAGGTACATAGAGGATGCCGAAGGGTCGGAGGCCATGGTCGACTCATTCGCCCCAGGGTCGAACGTCACCATAATGACATTCCTGTCGAACATCTCCGCTGGCGGCATGGTGGAAAGCGGGCCTGAAGGTTTCGCAGGGCTTTTAGAGCCTGATGATTGCAACAGAAGCCTCACTGTCATCGAGATACAGGATGAGAACGGCGACTCGCACCGTGGTTCGTCAGGGTACCTTGTGATGAACTTGAGCGATGCCCTGTCCTATTTGGGTGTCGAAAACGTTGACCCCCCGGAGCAGTTCCTATCGCAATGCATGATACTCTTCCCCAGCCCCAACAAGACTGGGACTTACAACATAATGGCCAAGATCAGCTATGGAGGCGAGGAGAAGTATTCAGGCGTAAAGTTCGGCGTACATAGGCTGCTGGCGAGGGGAAGCACGGTCGACTTCAAGGGCGACGACTTCGGATTTTTCGCTCCTAATTCAACGGTGAGGATAAAGCTGAAGGTTACCGACATGCTGACCGATGAGGAGCTGGCGGCGAGCAACATAACCTCCGGCAAGATCGTTGGCTTGTACAGGGTCTTCCCCGGGTTCATGGACATCTTGGGCAATTCGACGGAGAGGAACCTGCTCAACGAGAGCATAACAAACGGCACAATAGTTTTCACATCGCCCAACAGCGAAGGGTTCTACATGATGAAGTTTAGGTTCACGGCAGACGTCGATGGGTCGACTGAGACGGGGACCGGGGATGCGTTCTTTATGCTTAAGAAATACATGATTTGGGGGGAAATCCCAGGTAGTGGACAAGGTCCCTCTTATGTGAGCGAGGGCGAAATAATTAACCTTTCAGTGAGTGTGCTGGACATAAACAAGGCGCAGACAATCTTCGGTGGCTACAGCGAGCAGAAGAGCTGCACCGACTGCGGAGGCTTCATAGTAAACATATCCGAGATAAGGAACGAGCAGCAATTCAAGACGGTCGAGGGGTACACAGTCCAGACGGGTTCAGTGACCAACTCCAGCAACCCAGTTGTGACAGTCTCCATAACACCCTCCGACGATATGCAGACCGGCTGGTACAGCGTCGATTTGATTGTGACGGACCCCAACACGGGGGACGAGTATTTCGGCTGGGGATGGTTTGAGATAAGGAACTTTTGGGTCGACTTGAGGCAGGCGACCTACAACGAGACATCGGGCAAGTTCCTGTTCCAGGACAATTCTGGTCAAGGGTCTTCCGTGTTCCAAATAGGAGCCCCAGTCTATTTCGTGGTCATTGCAAGGGATCCAAAGCAGCCGGATCAGCTGATGGTTCCAGACAACGTGTCTTTGAGCAGCTTAATGTCCGGCGGCCAGGATAAGGAGTCAATGCCCCTGCCGCTGACTGCCGGGATAGATTACTCCAGCACTATAGCTGAGAGAGACACGCGGATTTGCTTCGGCGAGGGGAGCTGTCAGAACCTCAACAACTACGTGGTGAACCTGACACTGACGACGGATGACGAAGGGGATTATCAGGCCACTGTTATGGTCGTCAACGGCTCGGCGAGCGACATAGGGACTTTCTGGTTCAGCCAATCCTCCTACAACATATACACCGAATATAGGACGGGCTCATGGCCGCCTCTGTTTTCAAGCTCCGAGGATTTGGTCATAAACTTCACAGCCTTGGACTTTGATGAAAACCCCATCTCCATAACCAACGCCACAATCGACAGGCTCGTGAGCATGAAGAAGGGGAGGCCCTTGAAGATGACATACGGACAGAATTACACTACAAGCTGCGATAACAACTTCTGCCAGACAAGCATAAACCTTTCAGCCCTAGAGAGCGGAGAGTATGACTTGGGCATAAACGTGGTTGACGGCGAGGGTAATGAGAAGATGCAGGATGTATATTTCAGGGTTCAGGATCTCGTGGTCGCAATACCATACATCGGCGAGGCATGGTTGTGGGAGTCGGACACAGCCGCGAGCGAGATTGAAAACAACGTCAGGAAGAGCGAATGGTCTTGGTGCCAAGACTCCAAATCAACTCTGGTCGATGGCGCTTCAACCTTCTGCGGCAATTCCTGGGATGGAGGAGAAAGCTTTGACATCAACATCACAGCCCCGAATGTCTCCTACTCGAAGGAGCTGTTCGGCTATTTGTCATTTATGGAAGAGTGGGCCAAGGGTCGTTTTGGCTCTGTCACCAACAAGAGCGGAATGTGGTTCTACTCAAACGGCACTCACTTGTGGATAAATGCGACGCCGTCTTCAATCGACGGGAACGACCTTTGGGCGGACCTGAGGGAGACAACCCCGATAGAGGTCGAGGGGACATTCACGGACAGTTCGGGAGGCATCTGGAAGCTTGATGCCATAGGTGACCAGACTTTGACCTTGACCGGCATGACGTCGCTCTCCAGGACCGGGATTCTGATAAACACCTCCTACTCAAGGAGCGGAGTGATAAAAATAGGCCAGATAAGGGAGAATGAGATTGGGTCCAGAGGGCAGGAAGGAAGGAACGGCATAGATTTGGACGAGGATGGGCTGACTGAAAGCACAGTTTACTTCGCCCTTGCCGACAACGCGTCAGCGGGGGTCTATGACCTGCTGTTCTTCTCGACTGACGGCGACTTCACGGGCAACGCATCCCCCACGAACCTTAATCCAATATCGGTGAACGACCCTGACAGGGTGAACAGGGAGTTCGGTATGTCCAGCGATGAGAAGGGCAGGCTGACATTGCTCAGCATAGACCCGAGGGCCACCTTGATAAGGTTCTACTCCTACCAGGTCGGCGACTGGAATTACTTGGGTGAGTTGAAGATGGACACCAACATGACCATACCCATAATGATTGTCTCTCCCGACGGGTCTCCGAGGGATGCGAACGTGTCTGTGAACGGGTACAAAAACATGAAGAACTGGATATTCTACCCGAAGGACATAGTAGAGGACCGGGAGATTAGCGGCCTTGGGGAGATAAGCTTCAACGCTAGCGAAATAGGTTCCGGTGGCGAGTATGCCATCTCCGTGGAGGCCAACGAGCCAATGGAGGAATGGAAGTGGCCCATGATAACGCTGAGGACATTCCTAGCCGATGCCCAGACAGGCGAGGCATTCTACTTTAACGAGTTCAAGCCTTTTGACGTGAGGAGATACGATGGCAATTCCGTCGGCATGACCAGGATAAATTCGGACGAGAGGAACCAGTCCGCGCCGATAGTGGGCGTCCTTTCCAACGCCCATGAGATTTCGTCCCTGGAGTGCGGATTCTATAACTCGACTCCGGCCAACTTCAACCAGATAAAGGTCATGAGGGACGATTCCAGCGGGCCGCCAATCCACTTCATGTACAACACAAGCTCGCATAGGCTCTACAGGAACTCGACGGATTGCTACTTCAACATCGACAGCCCTGGGCCCGCATTGACGGTCGGGGATTCGATTATGGTAAGCAAGGATGGTAGGGACTACAACGCCACCATTCTGGCGGTGGACAACGACTATTGCGAGGGAGCGCAGACCCTTTGGGAGGAGGAGATAGACCTCGGCCTGGACAACGTTTGGGTGGCGGTCCAACATCCCATGATTGCCCAGGTGGTTTCAATCAACAATTCGACAATCCAGCTGCCCCCTGAGAGATATCAGTGGAACGAGGAGCAGGTCAAGATTTTGGCCAACGACACATTCGCCACAGGCATCTACAACATCACCTACAATTCCTGCTCCATGCCGTGGAGGATAGATTTTGGTGTGCCTGGGATTGACAAGTCTGTCATATTGCCTGTCAGCTATCAAGAAGGCTACTTCGATTGGCCTTTCGAGTGGGGGTACATCCAGAACTTGAGCATCTTCGGCACCTATTATGACGTTGTTTTGGCGAACAGCACCGGCGTGGTGCAAAAGTGCGTTTTACAGAATTCGTTCGAGTGTGCGAAGATGGCGTGGCTGGTCCCGAGGGAAATAGGGGACTTCAGCAGTCCGGAGGCAATCGGATTATCGCCAAGGGATAACTTCACGCTCGAGCTTTACCTTGCCGATGTGGGCCCGGAGATATGGAGCGGGCTGACGGTCGGTAACATGAGCGAGATATCCTCGATAGTCGAGCCGCCTCCAGTCATCGGGAACATCAACTTCGCTCCCGGCACGGAAAGCCTTTTTGCGAAGCTTGACGAGTCATCGCTTGATTTCGACCTGGACAGGAGCGGGGCGACCGACGGGACTTTCTATATGATCGTCTTCGATTCCAGGTTTGACGGGCAGCAGGAGCTAACCTCCGCTATGGTGGACGACGACCTGGAGCTATACAGCTTCACGACAGAGGACGGATTGCAGATAGACCTGACAGGGGATGAGTATTACAGCGGGGAAAGCGCCAACTGGACCAGCGAGATGTGGGGCTCTCTGCCTGGAGGGATATACGAGGGCAATGCGAGGTTCGGCGAGGATTATCCGGGAGTTCAGGACTGGAGCCAGCAGCCAAGCTGGAACATACCTTTCTTCAATGGGACTGACATGATATTTAGGAAGGACGAGTGGCTTATAGAATCTTCAAGCCCCGTCGACGTCTTGGTGAAGGCATACGACTTCAGCCACACCCCGATAGAGGGGGCCAACATAACAATCACCAAAATAGGGAAAGCATCCCCATTAGGGTTCCAGATACTTTCCAAGGGGGTTTCTGAAGGCGACGATTACACGCTGAACGCAGATTATACCCTCACGGACGCATACGGTTATGGGATACTTAGGATAACCCCGAATTCGGGATGGGAGGACGGGAACTACCAGGTTATGCTAAACGTAGTGTCGCCGTCAGGCACGGAGACCGTTGAAAGGTGGTTCTGCGTGGGGCAGTGTGGAGGCTGATGAGGATGAACGGGAAGATTTTGGTCGGATTCGTTTTGGCATTCATCTTTTCAATAGGGAGTTTTGCGCTGGCGGCTGTGACGGTGGGCGTCACACAGTCGGGCGCAGACTCAGGGACTGTGATGTCGGGAAAGACCTTCACGGTGACGGCGTCAGGCTGGTCGGGAGACTGCAACTCAGCCTACTTGGACCTCAGCGAATGCGGGGTTTGCGATGTCTCCGAGAGCCAGACGAAGAGCATCAGCGGGACAAGCGTCTCATGGACTACGGTGACGGCGAGCAAGGCCTCGGACCAGAAGATAACGGTGAGCGTTTCCGGGACATGCACGCCAGATTTCGGGGACGAAACTCTCGATGTTATAACACCACCATCTTTGTCTGCGGCGGTCAGCCCTTCCTCAACCACAGCTGACCAAGGCGATACATTCTCGATAAGCATAGACATACAGAACACTGGCGAGACTACGGCACGGTTTGGAAGCATAAGCGTTTCGCCATCTGACTTCAGCATAGATTCAGGCTGCTCCCCCTCTTCGATAGCCGGGGGGCAGAGCCTTGGGGTGAGCTGCACCATAGGGGTGTCCTCCCAGGCGACCACAGGCTCGTCAACAGCGACTTTCACCGTAAACCCGTCAAACGCAGATTCGACAACGGAGACGATGGACATCGAAGTCTCGGGCGTTGAGACGACCACCACCCCAGGGGGCGGAGGAGGCGGAGGAGCTGGCGGCGGCACCACTAGCACATCCCTGAAGGTGGTTGCTAAAGTGTGGACTGCATTGGTCCCAGGGTCTCCAGCCAAATGGGTGATAAACAGCACTGGCCTCTCAACAACCGAGGTGGAGCTGGATGTCAAGCAGGAGGCCAAGACCGTTAGGCTCACAATCGGCAACTTGTTGGCTAGGCCAGCCGAGATTTCAAAGGACCTTTCAGGGAAGGTCTACCAATACCTTAACTTCACACTCCAGAACATGGCGGACAGCAACCTGAACACGGCCAGGATAAGGGTCATGGTACCCAAGTCATGGCTACAGTCGAACAGCCTCGACCCCAATTCAGTCTCCCTGTACAGGTACAGGGGCGCGTGGGAGAAGATTTCGACCTCTAAGGTCAGCGAGGATGCATCATACATC
>MFRS01000007.1:3899-5746 GCA_001784635.1 Candidatus Micrarchaeota archaeon RBG_16_49_10 | reverse complement strand
GATAGCTGCAGAAGCTGCGCAGGCTGCCGAGACGACTATGCCAGCCACCACAACGCCTCCAACAGTTGTGACCACTCAACCAGCTTTCAAACAGGGGCAAGCTCAGGGCATGCTTCCCATACTGGCGTTCCTGACGCTGATTCTGCTCATCGTGCTTGGCTACGTCTACTACAAGAAGCTTAGGCATTGGTGACTTCTTTTTTCCTTTTTGATAATACACCTTCCGCTTCGAATAAAACATTTACAAAATAAAACACTTAGATATTTTAAAGACTAAATACAACGATTGATATGAAGACCATCACGATAAACGTCGACGATGAGGTCGAGAGGAGATTCAGAATGGAGAAGAAGATGAAGAGCGCCGAAGTCCAGACGGTAGACCTGTTGGGGGAGGGTCTGGAGATGGGTAAGGTGAAATTCAAGCAAAGGGACGAGCTCCATGAGAGATGAGGCCCAACCTTTTCATTTCCTTTTCCGGCCCCTAAATTGTTTTCTAGGAAAAGCATGCCCCTTAATGTAATCGTCAATGGATTTCACGTTTTCCTTGATGGTTGTCGTCCGTTCATCCAAGACTTTGACTACAGATTTTACATCGCTGAGGTCATCCCTGAAAGGGTCTAGAAACCATTTCCAGAGACCGGCCGAATAGAGTATAAAAGACCCCAACCATTGTATTTCGTTGCTGACTGTGATACCAAGAATTGTAATCGGGTCATTAGTCTCGACTGCAAAGATAAGGAAAACTCCAGCGATCAAAAGCACTAGGAGAGATTTGTCATTGAGCCATTTGTGAAAAGGCTTGTTCAAATGTCTCGTGAGGGTCAAAGCAAGGGCCAAGCCAATCATCAAAACCCAAAAGATTAACAGGTACTGCATGAAGACACCTGTCGAATATTGGCTTTCGCTGAATTTAAGCTGGTAGGTGCCCTTAAGTGCCTACATGCGGCGGACAGATACTCCGCTGGGGTGAGCATAACTCCCAATTTCCTATCCGCTGAAAGCCAATTTTCTATCCCATTGCAGCGAAATCTAGGCAACTTTTAAATGTTTAACTATCGAACAGTAATAATGATTATATCTTGGGTGAAAGAATGAGTCACAGGACAACAACCATGATGTTTTTGGCGTTATTCCTATCTTTGCCTGTTGTTTTCGCGTGCATAAACCCCATCATAAGGAACGAGTTCGACGTGCCGCTGAACTACATGGGCGGAGGTTTCCTGTTCATAAACGGGAGCAGCTACGACACGACCGAATCCTATTATCCTTACCCCATAACAATAGAGAACCCGAACGACGAGAAGATATTCGTCAACATAACCCCTTCCTCTAGCCTGGGAATGTACATAACCAAGGTCAGCGAGGAGGTCCCCGGGAAAGGTACTGTTCAAACAGCACTGCTGACATTGATAACGTCGGGGAACAAGGCCGGCCGGGTTACGGTTTCAGGCTACTGCGAAGGGGGATTGGGTTTCGCCGAGGGTCAGGCAAACATATACATCTACGCTAAAGACACAAGCGGAGGCACATGCAACAACAACGACCTCTCGTGCGGCATATACCCGAACTGCCAGGACATAAGCAACTGGGACGGATGCAATGCGGGCTACTACAAGAACTGGTACTGCAGCGGGAACCAGCCGGTTTCATCCACGACATGCACCAACTACTGCTGCAAGCTGGCCTTCGGAAGCACTGCTACATGCTCTCAGGGAGCCTGCTCAGGGGGCAACACAACGCAGCCTATAAGCTTCTCGCTCAACATGACCAACGGGGCGACCCCGATATCGGTCAATGTTTCTATGTTCCAGCTAGGCTCGGCGACGCCATTCTTCCAGTCGACC
>MFRS01000007.1:3607-3845 GCA_001784635.1 Candidatus Micrarchaeota archaeon RBG_16_49_10 | reverse complement strand
GACTACAGCTCCTCAAAGCTCCAGACGGTCTTCGAGGGATTGAACGTCACGCCCATAAGCAACCAGAAGGTCGCCATCGCAATATCGGACGCCACGCCGACGATAAGCGGCGGCAATGTCTTCAGGAGCTTCACCATCGAGGCGCCAAGCACGCTCTCCTACAACAACGTGAAGATAAGGATCAAGTACAGTGACCTGGCTTACACGACGGCAGGGAACTTGAGAGTCTACAAATGCT
>MFRS01000007.1:0-3600 GCA_001784635.1 Candidatus Micrarchaeota archaeon RBG_16_49_10 | reverse complement strand
TAACAAGACCAGCAACCTGTGCCAGGGGAGCTGGTATCAGTACACACCCACCCTCACAAACGGGTATGCGGTGGTGAGCCTGGAGGGCTTCTCGACTTACTCATTGGTAGAGGTCGCCCAGTCTGCCACGACAACCCCACCATCGACAACAACCCCGCAGTCAACCACTTCGCCCAACAGCGGTGGCGGAGGAGGCGGAGGCTCTGTGACTTCGTCAAGCACGACTACAACAACGACCACATTGGCCAAGGCCGAGGAGGTCACCACAGTCGAGCCAGAGACGACAATCCCTTCAGCGGACGTAACGACAATCGAGGTGGATGAAAACGCTAATAAATCTAACGGTAATAATATATTCATGACAACAGGGAAGTTCATAGCAGGAATGATTTCGGCATCATGGTATTGGATAGCCGGCGCCGTGGGATTGGCTACCGTAGCGTTCGTGGGATACAGGCTCTACGTCAGAAGGCAGGGCGTCATGATAACCAGAGAGTTCGACGAGATGGACGGAGACGACTCGCCCAGGATCGACGCTGGCTCAAAGACGGTGAAGGTCCAGGAGGTTGCGCAGATCTCGAGCGCCGAGCAGAAGGTCAGGACTGTCGAGGTCAAGGATGTGCAGCACTACGACAACGCGAAGGCCAAGGTGACGGACGAGATAAGGAAGAGGGCTCTGGAGTTCGACCAGCAGTTCAGGAAGTAAGATGCTTCTTTGCTTTCCCTTTATCGGTGTTTGGGAATTTTTGGAACGTCATTTAAAATGCAAGACATAGACATTTGTGTCTCTTTGGCTGAAACCCAAGCCCTTGTAAAGCTGGTTAGCCTCTTTCCTTGATGGGTGGCACGTAAGTTCTAGACGCCCGCATCCCAACCGAGCGGCTTCATCGGCACAAAATTTAGTTATCAATTTCCCATACCCCTTCCCACGATACGAAGGATCAACAACGACGTCGTCAATATACCCCACTAAACCATACGAAGGGACAGCCCTCATAGATAACGCCGCCGTCCCTACAATATGCGAATCCACTACAGCAACAAAGACCATTGTGGATGGATGCTCTAATGCCAATTTCAAACTCCTTATATTGTCGTCATAGCTATCACTCAAATGATGATAAAGCCCCATAACATATGGCATATCTTCGGTGGTCATTAATCGAATTTTTGGCTCACCCATTTTTACTGGTAAGTTGTTTAACTTATTAAACTTTATTACATCCAAAGGCAAATTATCTATTGGTGGTTTTTTGGACTTACAGAAGATTCTGCCTTTCGTCGTCGTGGGGGCAATCCTTTTGCTGGCTGTATACATGTTCTCCTTCGGTTCGATAACCAACTTCTTCTCAACCTTGGGGTATTCCCACCTGCTTGGGAGGGATGTAACATACTGCATGGGCGAGAGCTTCTGCAGGGATGGTGACTTCTGTGATTTCGAGAAAGGCAAGTGTGGCGAGTCCGGCGACTGTGTGAAGATACCCACATTCTGCATCTTCTCGAGGGGAGGGCCGGTCTGCGGCTGCGACGGGGAGACATACAGCAGCGACTGCGCAAGGAAGCAGGCGAAAGTATCCAAGCTCCATGATGGTGAATGCTAGCTTTTTCTTTGTTTTTTCCTTTAATATCAGATAGAAAATTTATGAATAGGAAAAATAAGGTTTTTTACTCTCTTTTTGCCTAAAAAACGATTAAATAATTTACTTTTGATACTTTAGCTTAGATATTATGTCATCCAAAGCCAGATTTTTATATCTTATAGCGGTTTTCCTAGCTATGTTCCCATCCGTCCTCTCTTGCACGGCGCCGGTCTTCTTCAACGAGTACCACGTCCCAATCCCGATGTTCGGCTTCGGCATGACCGTCATCAACGCGACCAACTACCCAAGGAGCTCGTCGATAGACTACAACTTCACGATCCTTAACGCGAACAACCAGTCGATGTACGTCCAGTTCACCCCATCAGAAGTCCTGAAGGACTACATCGAAATAGAGAACATCACGATTCCCGCAGACACTGAGATGAACTTCTCTTTCAAGGTGAAGCTCAACGGCCCGCCTTCCCTAGGATCCATACAGACGGTCGGCATGTGCGACGATGGATTGCAGAGCGTCATGGGATCGGTGAACATATTCCTTGCGGGGAGGAACAGGAAGTTTCCAGACACAAGGTACCTGCTCTTCGCTCTGTCTGCAGTCCTGCTAGGGATACTGGCAGCGATACTGCTCTTGAAGAGGAGGGTCAAGGTGGGCGGGACGAAAGTTGTGAAAGCCGTCTCGATGGCTTTAATCGCGCTAACAATAATGTCAGGCGTCTCCGAGGCCAAGGTGGGGCTGGTTGTCAAGGATGCGCAAGCACTTTCCTCATTCCACGAGAGGCCGATAAAGAACCTGCTTGAGGCAAAGGGCTATGATGTGGAATTGATTGACAAGGATTCCATCGTCGACTACAAGAGGTACGAGCTCATCGTGATAGCGGGGAGGCCCATGGGCGTCAACCCTTCAGAGCATTTGGATGACTTCGTGAAGGATATACCAGTCAATGAGGTGCCCTCCATTATAATAGATTCGCTGTACCCTGAATTTTGGGGATGGGTCTATCCAGGGAGTTTCGGCTCCTTCAGGTCCAACGACGTGCAGCGGATTAAGATACTGGAGGAGAACGAGATAACGCAGGGCTTCAGCTCAAGCGAAATAGTGGCCGTGCATCTCATTCCGGGGCAGAAGATAATAGACCTCAAGAACTCCAGAAGCTTCCTTCAGCCGATAGCTTCGATCACTAGCACCGACAGGTACAGCGTCATAAGCATAGGCGAGCCTGGGGACGAGCTTCTTAACGGCGAAAAGCTCGAGAGCAAGGTCGTCTTCTTCGGGGTTTCGTACCCGATCTATTGGACGGACGAGGCGAAGGGGATGTTCCTCAATGCGGCCGAGTGGGTCGTTTCAGATCATGATAATGACGGATTCTCAGACGGTGATGACAACTGCCCCATGACATACAACCCGGGGCAGGAGGACTCTGACGGCGATTTGACAGGCGACGTGTGCGACCATTGCCCCACAGAGAGCTCGACTGGCTTCGACGTGGACTTTGACGGGTGCATAGATGACTTCGATTCGGACGGGATAAAGGACGATGCGGACAACTGCAGGTACAAGTACAACCCCAGCCAGTCCGACATGGACGGCGACGGGGAGGGTGACATCTGCGACATAGCTGACGGCGCGGAAGTCCATAGGGACGTGGATTCCGATGGGACCGAGGAAATCGCAAAGAACCAGAACAACATCTCCTTTGACGGCTATGAGTCCTATGCAGACCCGAACAGCAACACAATCGCAGCTTCCATAGACGGGGACGGCGACATGATGACCGATTGGCTGATAGACATACAGCCTGCTGGCGCTTTCGAGAAGTACTGGGACCCTGACGATGATATCCTGACCGCTGTCAGGCCTTTGCAAATAGAGATAGGGGGACAGAACAAGACTTTTTACTTGATCGACTCTAACGGGGACGGCAAGGTCGACAACTCCTACAGTGCGGCCGACGGGAAGACATACCCCATAAGGGAGAGGGATGTGGACGGCGATGGAAGA
>MFRS01000006.1 GCA_001784635.1 Candidatus Micrarchaeota archaeon RBG_16_49_10 | reverse complement strand
AGAGGTGACGGGCTTCGGCGAGAGCGTGATATCAGTGCTGAACAAGAACTGCCCCAAGATAACGAGCGAGGAGCTGACCGAGAAGTTCGAGAACGAGATGGAGGAGGTCATGGCGGGGAAGAAGAAGATGGACGCCGTCATCGAGGAGGCCAAGGGCGTGCTGATGGAGATACTCTCGGAGTTCGACCAGAACAAGGACAAGATTGGGGACGAGCTTTCCAAGTCCTACATAGCGACCAAGAAGAAGACGAAGGTGATGGGCGAATGCCCGCAGTGCGGGAGCGAGCTGAGGATGATAACATCAAAGAAGACGGGGAAGAGGTTCGTCGGCTGCTCGGGCTATCCGAAGTGCAGCACGAGCTACCCGCTGCCCCAGTTCGGGAGCATAGCCATCCTGAAGTCGAAGTGCAAAGAGTGCAACTCGCCTGAGATAAGGGTCACCATAAGGGGGAAGAGGCCCTACACCATGTGCATAAACCACAAGTGCAAGACCAAGGAGAAGTGGAACGGGAATAATAAGAAAAAATAAGATTTCTGTTTTTTAGTCCAGAATTAATTTATTAGTAACACCGAAGAATTTTAATAAATTTATCAATAGCTGGTATTTGTTGTGCGTCTTAAAAGTATCAAGGATCTATATTAGCAATCCTCTGGGCTTGCTCGACATAGCCAGCCAAAAGAGGATTAGAACTTTCTCTCAACATACGACTCGCAAAAGCACTAGAAGTTTGTCTGTATACACTAATAGAAGGCCATTCGCGCAAATTCTCCCTACGAGCATCTATTAAATATCCCTTTAAAACAAATGACATAGTTTCTATATTTTCACCATAATGTTTCATTGCGCTCATCAAAACTTGTGGGTCAGCGGTTGTAGAAAGAATAAACATTGCCTCAGCAAAATTTCTTATTAATGAGTCTGTTAGATGGAATAGTCCATTTAAAGTATACTTAAATCTTAAGTCAAGGCCTTGAAGGCTTCTGAAATCGGCAGATGCTCTATATAAAATAGTCATTAAGTCTTCATTCATGTCTAAATAAAAAGACGTTAACTTTTAAATCCTTTGCTAACAAGCCGTCATTTAGCCTTTATCCCGGCCTTGAAGAACCAGTCCTTGAAGACGTTCAACCCAATCAGGTTCCTCCTGAATTCCTCCGGATACCTCAGGCTCTGCAGCGTCTTCCACGCGATGTACTTCGGCCTCACGTAGTATTCCTTCCTCGAGAGGTCGCACATCCTCACCACCTCGTCCTTCGTAAGGTCCTTTCTGCTGACGGTCGTGTCGTGCCATCCTTCACTAGTAAGCCACTTCGAATAGTCCTTGGTAATCAGATGCCCGTTCCTCTCCGCCCATGCATAAGCGTCCGTGCCGGGATAGACCATCAGCGGGTAGAACTGCGCAGTGTCCGGGTTCAATTTCTTCGCCAACTCCAATGTGGCCTTCATCGTCTCCGGCGTGTCTGATGGGAGGCCGTGGATGAAGCAACCATTCACGAGCAAACGAGCCTTCCTTGCCCTCCTCATGAAATCCATCTGCATGCTCTTCGTAGTCCCTTTCCTTATTGTGTTCAGCACTTCCTGCGTCGCACTCTCGAAGCCCACGCACATCAGCCGGCATCCAGCTTTCTGCATCTTCTCCAGCGTCTCCAATTCAGTGTTCACCCTTGCGTTGCAGGACCACCTGATTTTGACCCCTCTTTCGATGAGCATATTGCAGAATTTCTCTGTCCTTTCCCTGTTCAACGGGAAGGTGTCATCCTCAACCATCACCTCCTGCACGAAGGGCAGCTCGGCCTCGATGAACTCGAACTCCTTGACGACGTTCTCCGGGGACCTAGGTCTGTAGGACTTCTTGTAGGGTATGTTGCAGAAGGCGCAGTTGTAAAGGCAACCTCGGCCCGTCAATATAGTGACTTGAGGCCATCTCAGAGAAGCGTAGAAGTATTTCTTTATCCCAGATACACCGAAATGCCTCAGGTAGACGTCGGAAACGAATGGTAGTGAATCCAAATCCTGAAAAAGTGGGGCTTCTTTGTTGTGCGTTATCTTGCCGTTGCTTCTAAATGAAATCCCGTCGACCGAAGATAAAGGTTTCCTCTTTTCAATGGCCCTCGCAAGCTCCACCGCGACATTGTCGTACTCCCCCCTTATCGCTGAATCCGCATTTGAGAGCTTCAGCGTCTCCTCCGGCATGCACTTCGCGTGGATGTTCCCCATCGCTACATGTGCATTAGGTAGTGCTTCCTTGATTGCTTTGGCTGTCTCAGCGTCCCTCGGTATGCTTGGGGTTGACGTCTCGATCACGACCAAGTCGGGGTCGTAATTCTTAGCGAAAGCGACCGTTTCCTTTATATCCCAGTCCCTCGCCACCGCATCCACGAGCTTCGTCTCGAACCCTGCGTTCTCCAGCGCCCCAGTCCCATAGGCTAGGTAGTATGGGTAATAGAAGGTTCCGCCCTTGGTGACGCAGGGTGACCTGCTCTGCCTCGAGAACTTTTTCCCCTTTTCAAAGGGCGGGTTGAGCATCAGAATCTTCATCGGACCACTTAAGAAATTCTTGTCATCGAAAATATTAAAGGATTGATTTTTTGGGCTTTGTCGCACCTACGGTTGATAGAACAAATTGTCGCATGAAGGTTGATAGCCGATAGGTTTAAATACTTTACTATCAAGTAGTAAATGAGTGATTGGTATGATAGATGCACTTAAATTTGCTGAAGATTGCAACACTGTAGCGGATATTTTTAGGAAAGCACATGGACAGAGTTTACCATTAGAAATAACAAATATAGGTGAGCCTTTCGACATTCTCAAACCTATGGGAGATTATGCAGTTATTCAAGGGCGAGAAAACTTAGATATGTTTCGAAGTTCACCAATAGTACCTTTAATCCATCCCTACGGAAGTTCAATGTGCTATAGAATTGGTCAAGATTAATTTTTCTTTTTTTAACTATTCTTTTTCAAGATTCTCAAATTTATGTGTAAATTCAGTCGATAGTCATTGTTTTACTATCGTAAACTCACAATCAGGAAACACCTTTTCGTAGAACTCTATGAACCTTTTAGCCGTTTCCTCATCCGAAAACTCAGTCCTCAAGCCTATGCCATTTTTTGGATGGCTTTGTGTAAATAGTCCCCAAAAGTAGCCACATTATACACAACCAAACGGTTTTTACACAAAAATTATTAATTTTCTCTAAATCAAACCCCTTCTTATATTTCCCACAAAAAGGTGATTTTTATGAACCACGATGAGAAAAAAATTGTTTTGGCGAGGCTTCAGACGATGCCGGAGAATATGAATCTGTTCATAGATGACTTGGGGACTTTCGACAAATGGGGGCTGATTGAAAACGTCGAGAAGGAGACGGAGGTCGGTGAACTCATAGTTGAAGTCTATATGAGCAGCATAAGGAAGTTCAAAGAGATGGCCAAATCATGATAGCAATTTCTTGATAACAGTTACACTGTCAAACCTTGTAGAGCCTTATCCTCATCAGGAAAACCCTCCTCTCCTTCAAAGGCTTCATCCCATTGAACCTATAGCCAACAAGAATAATCTTTGTTCCATTCCTGCATTCCTTAATTATTTTCTTCTCAAGTTTATGCGTGAGGAACCTCGACAGGTACGCGACAATCACATCCGCATCTTTCAGGTCTTTCTCGAAGATGTCGCCCTGTGTCACGGAAACGTTCTTCAAGCCCCCAATCCTTTTCCTTGCGATCGCATTTAGTATCGGGTTGTGCTCGATTCCTGTGGCTTTCTTAGCGTTCTTTGCCAGCCTGACCAGTACCCTGCCGTCTCCCGACCCCAAGTCATAGACTGTCTCCCTCCCTTTGAGGTCTGCCAGCTCCTCTATCGCATCGACCATCCTCCCCGTGCTTGGCCAGAATATCGCGAGGCGGTTCTTTATAATATAGATTAGGAGGAGCGACAAAAACATTAGCGCTGGAATCAGATACACAGATAATAATTGTGCGGGTAAGAAATAATAGCCGACCCTCCTTGGGATGTGTTTTGGTATTACATGCCACGCAGTTAAATGTTTTAGGAGCCTTATAGTTGTTATGAGCGAGTTTCACCCGCCTCTCCTCAAAATGGGAGATGGCTGGTGGACAACTGAATACGCAAGCGGTTTGTGTCGATTTACAAGTGCGGAAGCGTTTATAGCAATGGGTGTAAGGATATCAGACATATATGGATGGTTGAGACTGCATCCCGTTCGAAACAAAAGTTTTTTGGCTGGGGCTCCGCGGAATCAAGTTTTTGAATACAATGAAGATACAAAAACATATGTTCGTAGTGTCTGTTTAAACTAATTAAAATAGCGAACAAAAGTTATCAGCACGTGAGGCTGTAGGTCCCGTTGCCGTCGGCGTAGCAGACGATGTCGTTGCTCTGCACGCTGTAGCTGGCGCTGTTGGACGTCCCGCAGCACTTGCCCTTAGCCGCATATCCCCTCAGGTTGCTCAAAAGCCTGTCGTAGTTGCTCGTCGCACTACTTTTGTCGTCCTTGCAGCTGTCGTACAGCTCCTGGAGCGAGTCATAGTTGACCTGAAGGTCGTTCTTGTCGTTCCTGACCCTTGTGAGGTCGCCTTGGCACTCACTTACCTGGCCGTTGATGGTATCCTTTTCCATTATGCACGCGCTGAGCAGCGAGTTCTTGTTGGACACATCGACCTGGCAGTTCTCCAGGTTCGCGTTGCACGTCCCCAGCGACGATGAGAGCTGCGCGTTGTTCGAGGAGCACGCGTCCAGCGCGTCGGTGAGGTTGGTCACGTTGTACTTGAGGCCCTTGATGAACTGGGCCGACCTGTACTGCAGGAAAGACAGAGCAATCAACGCTATGAAGAATGCAGCCAGCAGGATGGCCTGCCTGCTGGAAGCGGGGGCACCAGCCCTCCGTTCCCTAGCAGGTCTGGATGAGGGAATTTTAGAAGCTTGAACTGGCCTTGCCTGCACAGGCTCCTTTCTTTGAACGAAAACAGGTCCGGGCTTCTTCCCGGTATCAATCTTTTTACCCTCTGAGGTCTTGTAATTTTTCCAATAATCACTCCACTTTTTCTCAGCCATGGGATCACCCTTCGGGCTCGGATTTAGTTAGTAGCTTCCCTTCTGTTGAAAGTCAGCTTCAGCTCCGGAACTTCTGGTGGAGTGTTTATTATGTCTATCGTAGTCTCAGTGGCCCTCAAACCCCTTAGCGTGAGGATGTACGAATTGCCCTTCTTGGTTATGAACCCAGCGTCCAGCAACTGCTTGAGGTGCTTGTAGACCTCGCTGCTGCCTATAGGCACTCCCATCCTCTCGAAGAACTTCGTTATCAGGGTGTAACCCATGGGCTCCTCCCGCAGGATGAATAGCAGAAGCAACCTTTTGCCCGACGCGAATGTCTGGCTCACGTCAAAAATATCTTGGATGGCTTTTTCGTTCATAGTAATTACTCTTTAGTGAGTAACCTTTTTATTCTTGATGTGGCAAAGCTTTTAAACCAAATGAAAAAACGCCTTAGGGTGAGAATTTCATTCTTTTGCCCTTCCGGTTCCGCTTTTTTGGGTTTTGGTGGGAATTAATTTAGCTTTGGTAGAAGGAAATTTCATTCAAAATGATGCAAATATAGGCGAGAAAATGGTTAGGTATTAATTTTTTAACGAGAAATTGGCTTTATGAGTTCCCCATATCCTAGTTATCCTAGGCCCGGCTCGATTCAGGAGAAGATACTACATTTTTTCAGAGATTATTTAAGAGGTCACGGAGAGACAACTAGCCTCGAGATGGCTGAAAGATTTGGCAAAGAACCGCAGCGAATCATAGACGCTGTCGCCTGGTTAATGGCAAGAGGCATGCCATATTGTATAACCGTTCAAGACTTGTCTGCATACAGACTAGCTTCTCAAGGAGAGGATGCCCGTCTGCCGGTTGTAGGTGTGCCGAGGGGGGATGATGTTTTCCATCTTTTAAGCGCCTTGCAGAATAGGCGCATCGTAACAGAGGCTGACGTGCCTGTGATAAGGAACATCCCAGGTGTAGTTGCCACTCTGGCAAGTTATGGATATAAGATAGGAGCAGTGCCTCATCAGGCCTATTCAGTGACGCGCAAGAATTGACGCCTTAAGGTAAATTCTTTGGGGATCTTACTTCTTCTTGTTGCTCTTCGTGTAGTCGTAGGCCTTCCTCTTCCCCTTTGGGAACTCGAATTTTACCTTTGGCAGCATCCTGTAGAGCTCCCTGAGGATGAGGAGCAATATGATTGCGCTCAGGCCGATTAGTATCCTGTCAATGTTCGCCCTCGCAAAGGTAACCAGCCCGGATATCAGAGTCTTCTTCTCTGGCTCAGGGGCCGGAGGGACTGTAGTGGTGGTCGTCTCAACTATCTCCTCGGCCACAGTGAGGTCGAGGCGGTCGGTGAATGCCTTCTTCCCGAACATCGAACCCCCCTTGATTTCAAATACCATTGGGAACTCCCCCGTCTCAGCGTCGGCCGGTATCTTGAAGGTTATCTCGAAGTTCACATTGCGCCCCGCCTTCAGCAAATCCAGTTGGGCAGGGGTGATAGAGTACCATGAGGAATCGACATCCCCTTGCAGGGAGAAAGTAGCATTGGTTAAATCGTAAGTTAGCGTGTTCAGCGCCTTACCGTAGACCTGCTTTTCCTCTCCAGGCTTGATTTCGACCCCCCTCTGGAAGCGCGTGAAGGTTATGCTCCCGCCCTCTATGGGGAGAGTGGTTGTGCTGGCGCTGTGGCCTCCTCCGCCTCCCACACCGCCCACGGAAAGTGTAATCGACCTGTCATTGTTGGCCTCGTCTGCCTCAGCCACAGAGTTATTGGAATCTATCAACACCCTGACCGAGTACTCCCCGCCAGAGAGCTGGCCGAGGTTGAAGTTCAGGCCTTCCCTCAAATTGGCCCCAAGGGACATCGTCCTATTGGCTATGAGAGCGCCGTTGAGGTAGATAAGGACATCGAAGCTGCCTGAAGGGAAGTCACCGCTGTTGGAAATCGTGACGTTGAATGTGACCTGGTCGCCGCTCGAGGGTGATACAGGGAAAAATGCCACCCTCTCCATGA
>MFRS01000005.1:6968-11816 GCA_001784635.1 Candidatus Micrarchaeota archaeon RBG_16_49_10 | reverse complement strand
AAGAAATATTGCCAAATCTGCGGCAAAGAATTAGAGAAGAATACCAACACAGTGAGGTTTGGGAAGCATTTCTGCTCAGAGAGCCATGCGGAGCAGTATGTGAGTGAGCAGAGTAAAATAGGAGAACTGGAAAATCAAATGGCAAGGACGAACAAAGAACCTAGAACTGGCGGATGCTGCTGAGGGGTGCTGAACATGGTAGAAAAAACTGAATTTGAATGTAAAAAATGCAAGAAACTTTTTGATAATAAACCCGCTTTGGAGCAGCATAGTAAAGACAAGCACATTAATGAACCGGTTTTCGTGGTGCCAAAAATAAGTAAAAGTTATGTAATAGCGGGCGCAGTCATAATTTTGCTTGTATTGGGTACGGGGTATCTCGTGGTCAAATCCTCGGTCAACGAGTGGATTGGGAGAGCTGCGCCTGGTTTTACCCTACCAGCATCCAACGAGAACGAAATATCTCTTTCCGATTACTCTGATGAAAAGAACGTATTGCTATTTTTCCACGAGGGTGTGGGATGCGCTCCCTGTTGGCAGCAAATAAAAGATATGCAACAGAGCATCCAAGAATTTGAGGACCTCAACGTGGAGATCCTAAGCATAACGGTGGACTCCTTAAGGGATCAAGAGGCTGAAACGGATGGTATGGGGATAACACTGCCGCTTCTTTCCGATTCAGATTTGAGTGTTTCAAAGGCTTATGATGCCCTGACATACAGCATGCATCCCGGAATAAGACCCGGACACACCTTCATATTGATCGATATGAATGGCGCCATAAGGTGGAGACAGGATTGGTACAGTGGAATTATGTATGTCCCTGTTGACAATGTGCTCCTGTCAATAAGGCAATCTTTGTGATATTTGGAATGGGATATAAAAAATAAGCAGGTGTGAAAAATGACAGATAAAATAAATCCGAGGGCGCTCGCGATAACATTTTTGCTCGTAGACAGTATTTGGACTGCGTTGGCTTACATTTGGCATGGTTTGCTCCGGCAACCTTCAGGAGTCGATCTGATTTATCCGGGATTTTGGACGAATCCGACCATTTTGCTCCTAGCCACACTGGGTTGCCTAGCATCTGCATACGCAACCGGATATATGTCAGCGTTGATCTTCAATTGGGCGAACAAAAAGGTGAGATGATTGGCGAAAGACCCCGTATGCGGAATGGAAGTTGACGAGAACAAGACGGAGTACAAAGCGGAATTCATGGGCAGGACTTATTATTTTTGCTCCCCCGGCTGCAAATCTGCTTTTGAAAAAAATCCTGAGAAATACGTCGGCGAAAAAGCTGCAATGGGTATGCCTAAAAACGAAGACACTAGAGACGAACTCGCGAAAGACCCCGTATGCGGAATGGTCATACCAAAGAAAACTGCTATCAAGAGGGAGATTGCGGGTAGAAGTTATTATTTTTGCAGCGAAGACTGTGTGAAAACCTTCGAAGCCCCGGAACAAATGTTAAAAACGATGAAACGTAGGGTGAGTGTGGCAATTTCCGGTGTTGTCGTTTTGGCAATCTTGAGAGCAGCATTCTTCCTAGGTCTTGCCACAGGAGTAAGTATAATCACATGGGCGCCAATCCCGCAACTTCCATGGTTCACCTGGGGTATCTGGCTTTTTATAATAACAACTCCTGTGATGATTTTTGGCGGCAAAGGCTTTCTAATCGGCGCGTTCAACGCCATCAAAAATAGAGCTGCGAATATGGATTTGCTTATCGCAATAGGCACTTGGACCGCATACATCTACAGTGCAATTGTCACATTCTTCCCAAGCATCCTGCCGGTCGCGGAAAGGGATGTCTACTTTGAAGTCGCGGCCGTAATCATCGCCTTCGTGCTTCTTGGGAAATATATGGAAGAGATAATCAAAAAGAGGAGTTCGGCGGCCATAAGGAAACTGCTCGACCTGAGGCCGACGATGGCCACCGTGGTAAGGGATGATAAGGAGGTGGAAATCCCGGCAGAGGAGGTCAAAGTCGGGGACATAGTCATAGTTAAGCCGGGGGAGAAAATAGCAACAGACGGCGTTGTCACTTACGGCCATTCTTCTGTAGATGAGAAGATGATAACTGGCGAAAGCATACCCGTTGAAAAGCAGCCGGACGATGAGATAATAGGCGGCACTTTAAACAAAGTTGGGATGATGAAGTTTAGAGCAACCAGAGTCGGGGCCGACACAGCATTGATGCAAATTATAAGATTGGTGGAGGAGGCCCAGACAACCGCTGCACCTATTCAGAGGATTGCGGACAAGGCCGCATCTTACTTTGTACCTGCAGTAATAGGAATCGCAATTCTCGCTGTCATAGGCTGGAGCCTTACCGGAAACTTTATACTAGCGCTGCTCTCCTTCATCGCGGTCCTGATAATCGCATGCCCCTGCGCCTTGGGTATAGCAACTCCTGCGGCATTAATGGTTGGCGTTGGGAAAGGCGCGGAGATGGGAATTTTGATCAGGGGTGCGGAATATTTGGAGAGAGCGCAAAGGCTTACGACTGTGGTCTTTGACAAGACCGGAACGCTTACAAAGGGCACGCCGAGCGTCAGGGAGATTGTTGCTTTCCAAATGGAGGAGAGTGAAGTATTGAGGCTTGCATCAATCGCTGAGCGCAACTCGGAGCATCCTCTTGCTGAAGCTATAATCAAGGAAGCGGAAAAAAGGGGCATCGCCTTAGAGGAGGCGGAAAGTTTCGAAGCCGTACCAGGCCATGGGGTAAGAATAATGCATGAGGGAAGGGAGATTCTCTTCGGCAATAGAAAACTTATGTTCGACAACGAGATTGACACTGAAAAGATAGAGGAGAACATCGTGAAATTGGAGGAAGAGGGAAAAACTGTGATGATTCTTGCCGTAAACAAGAGCATCGCTGGGATAATCAGCGTGGCTGACACATTGAAAGAGCACTCTGTCGAAGCCGTGAAGACCCTTGAGGAAATGGGTATAGAAATCGTACTTCTCACGGGAGACAACGAAAGGACTGCCGCAGCAATAGCCAAACAAGTGGGGATAGAAAAAGTCCTGGCACAAGTCCTGCCTGGAGACAAAGCCAATGAGATTAAAAAACTGCAGGGTGAGGGGAAGGTTGTCGCGATGGTCGGCGATGGGATAAACGATGCCCCTGCTTTGGCACAAGCAGATATAGGCATAGCAATAGGAAGTGGGAGTGATATCGCTAAGGAGACTGGAGGGATAATCCTGATCAAAGACGACTTAAGGGATGTTGTCATCTCAATAAAACTGAGCAAGGCGACCATGAAAAAAATCAAACAGAATCTTTTCTGGGCACTCTTCTATAACTCCATTGCAGTACCTGTAGCTGCTTTTGGATTATTGAACACCATCATAGCGGCTGCCGCAATGGCTCTGAGCTCTCTGAGCGTCGTGACCAACTCTGCCCTGCTCAAAATATCCAAAATATAGAGAAATGGCACATATTCGTTAAATGACCCCTGAAAAACAGCAGTTGATGATGAAACTAGTTTCATCCTAAGCAATATAGGCTGTTTCTCTATAAAGGAATAAGAAAGAATGGACAATGGAGGTAATAAAATTGAATAGCATGATCGTAATGGGAGCTATTGTCGGCGTATTGGCGCTGATAGTGGCATTCCAAACAATACAAATAATGGGATTAAACAACAAGATATCGGGTGCCGCAGTGACCTCGAGTGTTTCAGGTGGTATTGACACCACAGGGTGGAGTGCTGACGAACTGATGCAGTACGAGCATCACGGAATCGTTCCAGCGAGAGCACAGCAAGGTCAGCAACAGGCACCGTCTCAGGGAGTTGGGGGCTGTTAGATGGCTGAATTCACTATCAACAGCCTTTCCCTTATTTCACTTATGGTACTGTTTGTAATAGCGTTCGTAGGGGTCGACCAATATCTTTTATTTTCCCTAAGCTCTTCCATGGCCGGGGAGAACCCGTCGGCAGCGATGCCACAGACCCAAACGTCTGCCAGCGTCCAAGTACCTTCTGGGGACACGGGCTACGGCCCGACCTTCTCGCAGGAGGGTTATGACCAATTAATCGCATACCAAAACTCGATAACCCTGACTGGGGAACAGCAAACCCGATACCAGAAGTTGATAATGGAGATACCCCACGAATGTTGCAACGGCCCCGTGGGGCAATGCGAATGCGGACATGCCGTGGCGCTTAGGGGTCTGGTGAAATTGCTGCTACAGAAAGGCTATACAGACCAGCAGATCAAAGATGAATCGTACAAATGGAGGCAGCTTTTCTTTTCACAGAACTATCCGATGTAGGCGATAAAAATGTTTGGATTTGGAAAACCGAAATGCGAACACTGTTGTGGGGAAATAACAGGAGAACCGTATGTGAAGGACGGGAAAAAATTCCATTCGAGGGATTGCGCAGATGAGTGGAGAAGGGCATCCAAAAAGGGGCATTCGTGCTGTCACTGAGGGAAAAACATGATATCCATACCTAAAAGAGCAGTTTTCTCTTTTGTTTTTCTTCTTTTTTCTTTGTTTTTGTTAAAGCCTGCCTTTGCGCACTGCCCTCTGTGCTCGGCTGCGACCGGAGTGGCCGTGGCCACCGCGAGGTATTATGGGGTGGATGACCTGATAGTCGGCACGTTTTTCGGAGGGTTCACCATATCCACAGCCTTCTGGGTCCAGAGGATACTGCTGAAAAAGAATAAGGGTAAGGATTACATCCCATTCCAGTTGGCAATAATAACGCTTTTAGTGGTGATTTTGAACTTAATCACGCTACATGCGGCCAATGTTTTCAGCACATCGACGTTCTTTGGGGCCGACAGGATACTTGCGGGAACTATCATAGGCACTGCCATAAGCATAGCTGC
>MFRS01000005.1:5520-6955 GCA_001784635.1 Candidatus Micrarchaeota archaeon RBG_16_49_10 | reverse complement strand
GAACTGCTGAAGAAGAATAACGGCAACAAAAACTATTTCCCATTCCAGCCGATTGTACTTACCCTTACTTTCCTTTTCATGGCATCCCTTAGTTACTACTTGGTAGGGTGGCTTGTATGAAGGGACCTGATATCGCCAAAAGGTTGGATTTATCGAAGAAGGAGGATCTGAGCATCGCCGTTATAAACCTAATCAATGCCGAAGAGCACCTGGCATTTACAGCAATGAAGACGGGGAAGGAGGAATACCTAAAGGTTCTGGAAACCGTAAGGGAGCTCAGGAAGAAGCTTATGAGCAAGCTCGTCAGGAACAAGGAGGGCGAGATGTGGTGCATCTCAAAGCACCTGCTTGCCGCAACCATGAGGCTGCTCGAGAGCGGCGAGAAATGTATGATGGAAGGTAGTCAGGAGTCAGGGGAGTTCTT
Organism: Candidatus Micrarchaeota archaeon RBG_16_49_10; assembly: GCA_001784635.1. Lineage (GTDB taxonomy): Archaea > Aenigmatarchaeota > Aenigmatarchaeia > CG10238-14 > CG10238-14 > RBG-16-49-10. The sequence goes on along the minus strand of MFRS01000005.1, from coordinate 6,531 downwards.
TAAGGATGCTTTCGACATCTATAGTCTGTTTTGGTTATTGCAGAAGATGGGTGAGAGTAATGATGCTAAAAAAACTGGAAAGTAAGCTCGGAAAGATGAAAAGCAAGATTTCTGAGACAATGAAAGAAGTGCTTGAATGCTGCTTTGAGTAGACTTAGGTTTTGCAAATTGCTGCTAGGTGAACGTAATGAAAAGAAAATCGGATGGTAGGGGGAGGATTGCAGGGGCTTTAGGCGGCATATCCGGCGGGGGAAGCATAATATCCGCGCACAACGTCTGCCACTCAGTGTGTTTAGCGGTCGTAGCATTTTTGTCTATATTCGGCATAGCCGCTTCGAGCGATGTCTTGATGTTCCTTGAAAGTTATAATTTGCTGTTTTGGAGCATGGGAATATTTTTCCTCGCATTGAGCCTGCTACTGTACTTTAAATTCCCGAAATGCATGTCAAAGAAGATGATTTTGGCGAATGCTGGTCTCTTGATCATCGGCATACCATTCGTGGCAAGTCTGAACTTATTGTTTTGGGTTGCCGGTGGCGTCATTTTAAGCTACAGCATAGCTTGGTACGCGAAAGACAAGATCTATCCAAGGGTGAGCTAGATTGAAAAAAAGAAACAATGTGAACAACAAGATATTCTACATACTCATTTTAGCGGTTGCTATTTTACTGGTCTGGGTAGTGTACAATCTTTACCAATCCGTCTATTTCGGAACGAATTATGATAAAGCCTTGAACTCGGAAACCCCTGGTGACATCTGCGCAACCCCTCCCGGATACACCAATGAGCAGTGGAGGGAGCACATGGGGCACCATCCAGACAGATACAAGGAGTGCTTGAAATGAAACTGGTTTCAATATTAAGTTTATTAAGTGTTTCAATGAAGTATAAAGAGGATTAGATGCAAGAAAAAAGTAAGCGAAAAAACAACTGGATTTTTCTGCTGGCAATTGTAGCGGCTACGATAACGATATTCAATGTGTTTAACGCTTTTTCATCGGTAATGGGCGC
>MFRS01000005.1:5055-5496 GCA_001784635.1 Candidatus Micrarchaeota archaeon RBG_16_49_10 | reverse complement strand
AGGACCCAGTGTTTCATCGCCGCCCGTTTCCACAGAGTCGCCGGCCGCAGGAGCGATGCTGCCATACGGCATCACATTTGACAATGCGGGATATGAGAAGCTGCTAGGGTTTCAGAACTCAATCACATTGAGCAGCCTGACTCCCGAACAGAAACAGAGGTTCATAAGCATAGGAACAAGACCGAAAACTGGCTGCGGTCCTTGCTGCGGCCTACAGGACGGGCCGGCAATCGACGCGAATGGGAATGCAAGGTGCGGCTGTGGCCATATACAATCGCTCATCGGCCTGATGAAATACCTTGTTAGGGACTATGGAGACAAGTACACAGACGACCAGATATTCGGTGAAATTGTGAAGTGGAAGCAGTTGTTCTTCCCAGGGCAGGTCGACAATACTGGAGGCGTCGTTAAATGAAGGGAGGTACGAAAATGGATAAAAGA
>MFRS01000005.1:1920-4825 GCA_001784635.1 Candidatus Micrarchaeota archaeon RBG_16_49_10 | reverse complement strand
GGCGCAAGTTGCCATATGAAAAAGGGAGGTAAATGAGAATGAATAAAGAGATTATAATCGCCCTGTTGCTGGTAGCGATAATACTGGTATCCGTAATACAGGTATACCAAGCGATGGCGTTCGAAAACGCGGTTCGCCTATTGAAATCCACTGGTACTACAAGCGCTCCGGCAACAGCCCCGACTCAGACACCTGTACAGAGAAGTTCGGGAATAGGCGGTTGCTAATAAAACGGCAATAGAGGAAGATTGAAACGCACGAGAAAGAAATAAACAAAAAGGTTACTGTCAGGGTTAGCAATGATGCTCTACTAATTGGGCTTCTTTTACTATTCCTGGTAATCGGCGTGGGTCAGCTCTATTTCATGAGTGGCGCAAACGCGGGACTCTCCAAGAGAATCGATGAAATCAAAGAGTCCTCAAGGCCACCGGAACTGCAGCTCGTGAAGATCGTCGACTCCTCTTGCACCGAGTGCTTTGACATAAACCAAATTTCCAGTGCCGTCCAGAGCCTCAATGTCAAAATCACAAAAACGGACGCTGTTGAGTACTCTTCCGACATGGCTAAGCAACTGATTTCTCAGTTGGGAATCAAGAAAATACCTGCGTTGGTGTTCTCTGGGGAAACCAACAAACCTGAGATAGCAAGTTTGATGAGCCAGATTGGGGCCGGGGTAAAGGACGGAACTTACTACATCGAGTCGATACCGCCTTACAGGAATTTGGAGTCTGGAAGCGTGGAGGGAGTCGTCACCAAGGTGACGATTACTGACGCATCTTGCCAAACATGTTACGATCCATCATTGCATGATCAGATTCTGCCGGGTTTCGGCATCAGCCCGACCAATGAGTACACATATGACAGGGTTTCGGCTGAGGGAAAGCAACTCATTGAAAAATACAACATAACAAAGGTGCCCACAATACTGCTGTCGCCCGAATCGAGGTTATACCCAAGGATTGTCCAGGTTTGGAATTCTGTAGGCACGATAGAGGCAGATGGATGGTATGTCTTCAGGGACACCGGGCAGATGGGCAACTACACCGATTTGACTACAGGGACAGTAGTCAGTGAATGACTGGCATCCAGGGCATCATTTCTACTACCATGGAACGTTTATTCCTAATTACCAATCTTACCGTTGAGGTTCAGATTAATTGGTTGATATTCGACAGGAGTTTTGGAAACGGGTAGAAGAAATTAAGATAACTATTAAGAAAGGCGAAATAACAATTATTGGTATGACCATGGCCCTGCGAGCGCCATAGTGGTGGCTGAACATCGCTACTCGGGCACTCGAGGCTATCCGTGAAAGAGATTTAAGCTAAAAAACAGCAGAAACACAAGAGGATGACAGTGTTCGATGTCGAAAAGCTGAGGGAGGACTTCCCGATACTCCAGAAGAAGATAAATGGCAAACCCATCGTCTACTTCGATAACGCATGCATGAGCCTGAGGCCCAGGCAGGTTGTGGAGGCGATTGAGGATTATTATTATAATTATCCGGCATGCGGCTCTAGGAGCGTGCACAAGCTGGGGAGGATGGCCACCGAGAAGTATCACGAGTCTAGGCAGACAATATCCAAGTTCATAGGCGCCAAGAAGGACGAGGAACTGATTTTCACGAGGAATACGACCGAGGGAATAAATCTGGTCGCAAACTCCCTGGGGCTGAAGAAGGGCGACGTGGTCCTGATAACCGACAAGGAGCACAACTCCAACCTCCTGCCGTGGCAGATTCTCGCAGAGAGGGTCGGGATAACCTACAGGGTGGTCCACTTCAGCGGGGACATGACATTCAGTATGGAGAATTTCGAGAAATCCATGGATAGGAGCGTTAAGCTAGTCTCGATGGCCCATACATCCAACCTGGACGGGTACACCATACCCGCTGGCGACTTGATAAAGGCGGCCCATGACTTCGGCTCGCTGGTCATGCTCGACGCCGCGCAGTCTGTCCCGCACAAGGAGGTGGATGTGAGGAAGCTCGACGTGGATTTCCTGGCCTTCTCGGGGCACAAGATGCTCGGACCTTCGGGCACCGGGGCGCTTTACGTCAAGAGTAGCCTCCAAGATAGGCTCTCACCCTTCATAGTCGGCGGGGACACGGTGAAGAACACCACCCTGACATCATATGAGCTGGAGAAGCCGCCGGAGAAGTTCGAGGCCGGGCTCCAAGACTACGCGGGGGCTATCGGGTTCGCCGCGGCCGCTAGATACTTGGAAAGAGTAGGGAGGAAGGACATAGAGAAGCACGAGAGCAAACTGAATATGCACCTGACGTCCGAGATGTCCCAGTTCGAGGGCCTGCGAATAATAGGCCCCTCCCATCCTGAGCTCAGGGGAGGGATAATCTCCTTCACGGTCGAGGGCATAGACCCGCATACCATAGCTATGATACTGGACGAGAACGCCAACGTGATGGTGCGGTCGGGCCAGCACTGCGTGCATTCCTGGTTCAATGAGTTCGGGATACCGGGGTCCGTCAGGCTCTCCTTCTACCTCTACAACACCATGGACGAGGCGCATATATTCTTTGACGAACTAAAGAGGATAATAACAGGGCTCAGGTGATAAGATGGTCATATGCATCGTGGCGCTAGTCGTCTTCAGCGTGCTGGGCATATTCTCGGCGAGGTACAGGAAGCTCGCCAAGGAGGCATTCAGCTGCGTCTTCAGCATGATGACCTTTAGGCCGTGCAAGACCAATCTCGACCAAAGGATTAGGTCCAAAGTGACGGCCAGGCTGATGGGCAGGGCGCCGGCTGTGGCAAAGGCCTTCTACAAACACTTTAGGATCCTCTCCATAATCTTCACCATCTCCTTCTTCGCGAGCATGATCTACAGCGCCTACGGGGTGTTCAACCTGATCGTCTACGGCAGCTGCGACCCCTCGGACCCAAGT
>MFRS01000005.1:386-1865 GCA_001784635.1 Candidatus Micrarchaeota archaeon RBG_16_49_10 | reverse complement strand
AACTCGCCTACGGGACCATGATAATAGCGATTCTAATAGTACTCTACTTCGTTTTAAGGAAGAGGGTCGAAATAGAGTTCAGGTAGCAGGTTCTTAAGCCCTCAAAACCATCTTAATTTTATGTTCGAATACATAGCTCTGGCAGTTTCCTCGTTCATCATAGGGGAGCTGCTGCAGAAGTCCAAATTGAGGGTGATGCTGGTCTTCGACAACCTGAAGACTGCAAAGAGGAACCTGAGAGACCTATCTGGCAAGGTGGTCAAGAAAGGCTCGTCCGGGTTGATATTCGGATTCGGCAAGAAGGTATTCAACACACACCATTCGAAGTTCGGGTGGATGCTTGCGGGTATAGGAATACTATCCGCCAACGTGGCCCTCTTGAGCCTTTCGGCTGGATTCATAATACACCACCTGGTCAGAGAGAAGTCGATATTCTAGGATCAGGCGTTTGCCCTCTTCATGAAGGTCATGAACAGCTCGTATACCGGCAGGGTCACCTCTTTCTTGAAGACCGGCTCGAGCCTGGCCAGCTGCTCGAAATTGTCCGAGAAGACGACCCTTTCAAGCATGTCCTTGGCGTCCTCGATCACCTTCTCCGCGGCTTTGGGGTCCGCCTGGGAGTAGCGCGAGGTCACCAGCCCTATTATCTTGTCGATGTTGCTGACTATCGCTGCCTTGTGGCCGTCGAGGAACTTCCCCTGATTGACGGAGGAGTTGAGGTCCCTCTTGATGCCCGTGAGGAGCGGTACAATCTTGGGGTCCCTGTCCCTCAGAAGCAGGTTGTCACAGAAGTTGGACTGGAACCTCTTCGCGTCCAGAAGATCCTGCGTGGCAAGGCACAGCCCCATCGGGGTGATGTCGGCCAGGGTTAAAGACATAATCCCACTAAAATAAATTAAGATAGCAACAGATTAATCTGACGGTGATGGAAAATGATAAGATCCCCAATTGTAGTGACGGTCGGCCACGTGGACCACGGTAAGACGACCCTGCTGGACAGGATCAGGGGCACCACGGTGACGAAGATGGAGCCCGGGCAGCTGAGCCAGCATGTCGGGGCGAGCTACATACCCATAGAGACCGTCAAGAGGATATGCGGCGACCTGCTCGGGAAGATGAAGATCGAGCTGACCATACCTGGCCTTCTCCTTTTGGACACGCCCGGCCACGCTGCCTTTGTCACGCTGAGGAAGAGGGGCGGATCGATATCCGACATAGCCATACTGATTGTCGACGTGACCGAAGGCTTCCAGGAGCAGACGGACGAGAGCCTGAAGATCCTCAAGGAGTTCAAGATACCTTTCGTGGTCGCTGCAACCAAGATTGACAAGACTCCGGGCTGGTACCCCTACAGCGATTCGTGTTTTTTGGAAAGCTTCGAAAAGCAGGGCGCAGGAGTTCGGGATGAGCTGGAGAAGAGAATTTACGGCCTGGTCTCCCAGCTCGCCGAGAGGGGGTTCAACTCGGAGAGGTTCGACA
>MFRS01000005.1:0-377 GCA_001784635.1 Candidatus Micrarchaeota archaeon RBG_16_49_10 | reverse complement strand
GCAGATAGCAATAATCCCCGTGTCGAGCCTTTCAGGCGAGGGGGTCGCCGAGCTGCTCATGGTGCTGTCCGGCCTGGCCCAGCAATTCCTCAAGGGCAGGCTCGAGACTTCGCCCGTAGGCAGGGGGACGGTGCTGGAGGTCAGGGACGTGGTCGGATTCGGGACCACAATAGACATCATCCTTTACGACGGCACCATCAGGAAGAGCGACTATCTGGTCATCGGGGGGAAGGAGCCCACGGTCACTAGGATAAAGGCCCTACTTCGCCCAAGGCCGCTCCAGGAGATACGCCTTGAGAGGCAGTTCGAAAACGTGGACGAGGTCGCGGCCGCATCGGGGATAAAGGTCGCCGCGCCGGACTTGGAAGGCGTCTTGG
>MFRS01000004.1:90724-92492 GCA_001784635.1 Candidatus Micrarchaeota archaeon RBG_16_49_10 | reverse complement strand
TATCTCCCCATTTCTCTTTAGGACCGTCTGCATTCATTTCACGTAATCAGATAGGTTTTTGGATTTATTTGGATTTTCGTTCTCCTTCAGCTCCTTCAGTATGCCCTGCATCCTCTTCTCCTTGTGGTGCGCGCTCCAGTAGTACCACTCGTCCCTCGTGCCCTTGGCTATCAGGAATATGATGATGCCCGGCTTGGTCCTCCCCGTCCTGCCGGATCTCTGGATCTTCCTTATCTCGGACGGGACAGAATCGTAGAATATCACCATGTCCAGCTCGGGTATGTCCAGCCCCTCCTCCCCTATGCTGGTGCTGACTAGGACGTTGAACATCTCCAGCTTGAACTCGTTCAGTATCTCTATCTGCTCCTTCTGCGAGAGGCCCTTCCCCTCCCTCTTTGCCTGGCCGATGAATTCCCTAACCTCGATGCCATTCAGCTCTAGGAAGCCGGTTATCTTCTCTGTGGTGGACCTGTAGTTCGCGAACACCATTATTTTCGAGTTCCCCTTCCTCTTCAGCTGCCCGCCTATTATCTCAATGAGCTTCTCCAGCTTCGGGTGCTCCACGCCGGCCACGAACAGGTCATTTGCTGTCTTCATCACGTTAGAGAAGTTGGGGCTCGCAAGCAATTTCCTCGCCGAGCTCGTCTTCTCCTTCTTCATCTTTGAAAGGTACTGGTTCAGTGAGGTTATCCCCTGGGTCTCCAGAAGATCCAAAGCGTGGTCAATCTTTATCGCCTGGGAGCAGTCCACCATAGCCTTTGCGACCATGAAGTCCTTCCTCTGGTTGTACATCCTCCCCAAGTCCGCCTGCACCGCAATCAGAACCTTCTTCGAGACCTTTGGCGTGTGTATGACCTTCGCCCTCAGCAGGTTGTACACCCTGTTCGTGTAGAGGCCTTCAAGCTCCTTCTTCATCTTCTTGAACTCCTCCGGCAGCTCGACCTCTATCTTCTCAATCCTCGTCTCCTGTATGTAGGGCTCCACATCGGCATCCTTCTCGGTCCTTATCTCCACGTTCTCCGCGTGCAGGTTCTTCTTGACCTCCTCTATCTTGTCCCTTATCCCTCCCGGGGATGCGGTGAGGCCGAGTATCAGCGGATTTTTTGATTGATTTAGGAAATACTCAACCACGAATGTGTAGGAGTAGTTCTTCACCGACCTGTGCGACTCGTCTATTACCAGCAGGCTGAAGTCGCTGAGGTCCAATATGCCCTTCTCGACATCGTTCTTTATTATCTGCGGCGTCGTGAAGAATATCTGCTTTTTTTCGTAGAGGACCTTCCTGTCGCCGGCCTGTATCTTCCCGGTGAGCGCGACCATGACGTCGTCTATCAGCATGAACTTCCTGAATGTTTTCAGGTGTTGGTTGACGAGGGGCCTTGTGGGGGCGACCATCAGTATCTTGCTCTTCGGGGATTTCTCCAGCCTGTACGCGGCCACCATCAAAGCCACATATGTCTTCCCCATACCCGTAGGCAGTATGCAGAGCGTGTTCTTCTCTATAGCCGTCGCTGTAATCAGCTCCTGGTAGAGCCTCGGCTTGAACTTCCCGCTGTCCAAAAATCTGGAGCACATGGTATCAGCACTAGTTATTATTATTGGTAAAAGGAAAAATAGAAGCTATCTCCTCTTCAATATCTTCGGGAACGGGACCTTCAGTATCATCAGGAGGCTGACTATGAACGCCACCCCTATGGCCATGTAGGTTATGCTTTCGACAGGGTTCGTTATTGCGATGACGTTCGACGTCCTCTCGGGGCTTGAGAGC
>MFRS01000004.1:79329-90673 GCA_001784635.1 Candidatus Micrarchaeota archaeon RBG_16_49_10 | reverse complement strand
TTTCAGGAATTTTGCATCTTTTCCCGCATTGCGATTGCCGCCCTTTACAGACAGCCCCATCCTTCCCCTCAGCTTTGACCAGTACTTGTGCAGGGGCTTGCTGAGGAATATGTACGCGCTCAGGAGGAATATGACAGCCAGCATTACGAATATGGAAACTTGGCTGGGTTTTGTGGCATAGACTATCTGGGCCGTTTGCCTCGTGTCCGAGACTAGCCCGAGCAGTGAAAGCCCCGCCACCACGGAGACGGTGACGAAGAACAGGTCCTTCATCAGCTGGTCCTTCTCGTAGGGCTTCGCTGATCCTCCCTCCCCTCTCAGGTTGCGGTTGGACCAGTAGGCGAAATTCTCGAAGTCCCTCTTCAAAGTGGGGTACATGTCCTCCACTCTCGCGTCCGACTGCTTGTAGAGCGTGACTATGATGCGGTATTCCCCTATCTTTGCCTCGAACTCGACCTTCTCGGACCCGGCTGGAGGGTTTTGCTTGTCCATGCTGTGGACGATGTATATGCCGTCCTCTTTCCTAGTAGCCGTTAGGCCGTTGTTCATGATCATCGAGTGGCCCACTGCGATTTGGTTGTAGAACTTCTCTAACCCCTTGTAAGCCTCTTCGGTCAGCTCAAGGCCTATCTGCTCAGGAGTAACCGTCTGCCTTTCGGGCGTGCCATCCATGATAAAAAAATGGGTTTCCTATGTTAAATTCCTTTCAATCGCCCTTCTGAGGAAAATCTCCTGCGCCAAGCCCGAGAACCTCGCGACCTCCTTCCCGTCCTTCTCAAGGACTACGCTTGGTATCTCCTTTATTTTGCGCTTCTTGAAGACTTCTGCGTTGTCCTTGAACTCGACCCTCTCCACATCGAGCTTGTCTTTGAAGGCCTTCTCTATATTGTCGACTATTATGCTTTGCAGGACGCTAGTCCCCGGGTTCTTGCTGAAAAAATACAGCAGTTTCATCACAAAAATATTGTCTTCCCCGTATATAAACCTTAAATTTTTGGCTTCAGTTTTTCACCCTGATTTGTTTTGAATCTAAGCGCTCACCGTCTGAATACAAATATCCATTTCTGAATAACACCTGCCGTGTCCCGTCAAACTTCCTTATAGCCTCTTCCAGTGTCCCGTAAAACCCCAAGGTTAAAATATCTCCGTCGATGTGAGGATTTAGGCCGACAGTTGCTATATTTATTAAATTTTGTTCGCCTAGGGGATTAACCAATTTATAACTTATTTCATATGTTTGCAAAGATGGAGTGCCACCGCTTACAACATTAAGTCCCATTAAACCACCCAATTCAAACTTCGTAAATCAAAGTTAAATTATTAATTTATTCTACAAAATAGAAGACGCAATTTCCAATTCAAAAATTGGAACCTCAATTTACAACATTAAAGATTAACCCTGCTTATTAAGACGGTTCTTAACCAATGAGTAGGCTGAATTTAGCAACATGAAAGTGAAACCCCAGCAGAAGAATATCCAAAAGGGCACGGTGATTAAGTTTGGGTATGTATATGTCCATATCCCAATGATACCGCCTATCATCTCAAGGACTGTCCCGAAAATTCCGGCAAAAACAAAAAATATTTTCTCGCTGTTTTTGTAGAAAAATATTTGTGCTACTGTAGCCTCAGAGAACAAGATTAAGCCTGCAATCAAGTTGCTTCTCCAAAACAAAATTACTGCGGGAATCATAAAGGCAAAGAAGGCCAAGTCTCTGATGAGAACATTTTTTTCATTCACAATATTAATATGAAATCACAGCAATATAACCCTTAAACGTCATCAGGCTTTTTCAAGTCCATTTTTCAAAACCCTCAAAGACAGCAGAGCGCACTTCCTCCTAATTGGGGTCAGCTCAATCCCCATCATGCCAATCAAATCGTCATCCTTAATTTTTTTAATGTCGCTTATCTTCTTACCTTTCACCAGCTCGCTCAGCATGCTCCCGCTCGCCCTGCTTATCGCGCACCCGGGTCCCGAGAACCTTATGTCATCAATCTTTCCGTTCTTTATCTTCACCTGTATCTCTATCTCGTCGCCGCAGAGCATATTGGCGTCCTTAGAGACCACATCCGGCTTCTTCATCTTGCCGAAATTCCTTGGGTTCTTGTAGTGGTCCATCACATTCTCTTGGTATATGTTCATCCAAACACTTTCCTTGCCTTGTTCAGCACGTCGATGAAGTAGTCAACTTCCTCCTTCGTGTTGTATACATAGAAGCTCGCCCTTGTCGTGGCATGGGCCTTAAGCAAATGTATGAGTGGCGCGGCGCAATGTTGGCCTGACCTTACAGCGACACCGAACTCATCCAGTATGGTCGCAAGGTCATGCGGATGGATCTCCCCTAGATTGAATGAGAGAACCCCACCTCTGTTCCTGTAGTCCCCAGGGCCGAAAATCTTAAGGCCGTCCACCTCACTCATCCTTTCCATCGCGTACTTGGTTATCTCCTCCTCGTGCTTCCTGACGTTCTTCATCTTAAGCCTCTCGAGGTACTTCACCGCCTCAGCGAAAGCGACGCCGCCGCAGATGTTCGGCGTGCCTGCCTCGAACTTCCACGGCAGGTCGTTCCACGTCGACTTCTCGAGCGTGACCTGCTTTATCATATCACCGCCGTACATGAACGGGTCCATGCTTTGCAGCAAGCTCCTTTTCCCATAAAGCGCACCCATGCCTGTCGGGCCGAGCATCTTGTGCGCGGAGAATGCGAGGAAGTCCGCATCCATTTTTTTCACATTGACTGGCATGTGCGGAACAGATTGGGCTCCATCCACAACGAACAAGGCCTTGTTATCATGAGCAATCTTCCCAATCTTCCTCACGTCGTTTATCGTTCCCACCACGTTCGACGCATGGACGACGGTTATGAGCTTCGTGCTCCTCGTCACAAGCTTGTCGTAATCCTCCATCTTAAGCGTGCCGTCGTCGTTTATCCCGACGAACTTGAGCTTGATACCCATCTCCTTCAGGAACTGCCAGGTCACCATGTTGCTGTGGTGCTCCATCACTGTGGAAATAATTTCATCACCCTTCTTGAGTTTCCTCATGGCCCACGCGTACATCACTAGGTTCAACCCCTCGGTAGTGTTCCTCGTGAAAATCGTCTCGTCCCACTTCGCCCCTATCAGCTTCCCAACGACATGGTGCGCATCCTCATACATCTGCGATGCTTCCTGCGATAGTTGATGAACGCCTCTGTGTATGTTTGCGTTGTGGTTTTCATAGTAATCCCTTATCGCATTGATCACCTGCACCGGCTTCTGCGTCGTGGCAGCATTATCGAAATAGACCAAAGTCTTGCCATTCACCTTCCTCTTCAAAATCGGGAAATCCTCCCTAATCTTCTTCGCATCGAACATTCATCCCACGCTCCCTTCCATCTCCATATCTATCAGCCTGTTCATCTCCACCGCGAACTCCATCGGCAGCTCCTTCGCCACAGGCTCTATGAAGCCTCGCACTATCATCGAAGTCGCCTCAGCCTCGCTTATACCCCTGCTCATTAAATAGAACAGTTGGTCTTCATTAATCTTTCCCGCCTTCGCCTCGTGCCCGACGCTCACGTCGCTCTCGTTTATGTCCAGCCGCGGTATCGTTTCTGTAGAAGACTTATCGTCGAGCAGCAGCGATTCGCAGCTCATCATGGACTTGACGCCCGTGCATCCTTTCGCCACATACACGGACCCCCTGTAGACGGTCCTCCCGTCGTGCTTGCTTATGGACTTGGAGACCATCCTGGAGTATGTGTTCTTAGCGTTGTGGAAGACCCTCGAGCCTGCGTCCAATATCTGCCCCTTGCCCGCGAAGGCTATCGACAGTATCTCGGCCCTGGAGTTCTCGCCCAGGAGAAAAACAGTAGGATACTTCATGGTCCCGCCCGAGCCGAGGTTGCAGTCGACCCACTCGACGGTCGCGTCCCTCTTGGCGAACGCCCTCTTGGTGACCAAGTTATAAACGTTGTTGGACCAGTTCTGCACAGTGGTGTACCTGACCTTGGATTTCTCCTCGGCCATCACCTCAACCACGGCGGCATGCAACGAGTTTGTGGAGTATATAGGAGCTGAACACCCCTCAATGTAATGGAGCTTGGAGCCCTTCTCGGCTATTATCAGCGTCCTCTCGAACTGCCCGATGTTCGGCGCGTTTATCCTGAAGTAGGCCTGCAATGGCAGTGGGACTTCTATCCCCTCCGGTATGTAGACGAAAGACCTGCCCGACCAGACGGCCTAGTTGAGTGCGTAGAACTTGTTGTCGTTTATCGGAACCACCTTCCCTATGTTTTTTCTTACGATATCCGGGTGCTCCTTCACCGCAGTGTCCAGGTCAGTGAAGATTATCCCCTTCCTCTCCAGGTCCTTCTTCAGCTTGTGGTAGACGACCTCGCTCTCGTATTGGTTTGCCACGCCGGATAGGTATTTCCTCTCAGCCTCGGGGACGCCAATCCTCTCAAAAGTCCTCTTTATCTTCTCCGGCACATCCTCCCAGTTGGTGGTCTTCTCCCCCGCCTTTGCGTAGTAGATGATTTCGTCGAAGTTTATGGCAGACAGGTCAGGGCCCCATGAGGGCAACGGCCTCTTCCTGAAAGCCTCGAGCCCCTTCAGCCTGAAGTCGAGCATCCACTTCGGCTCGCCCTTCACCTTGGATATCTCCCTCACCACCTCTGCGGAAAGGCCCTTCTTGGTCTTGAAGATGTACTTTATGTCATCCCTGAAGCCGTACCTGTAACCCTTCTCAAGCTTTTGCATGCCTATCACCGTCCTCGGAGAACCATCTGTAACCCTTCTTCTCCAGCTGGCCGACAATCCTCACATCGCCGGACTTGACTATGCGCCCGCCGTCAAGGATGTGCACGAAATCCGGCTTTATGTGCTCCAGCACCCTCTTGTAGTGCGTGATGATAAGGATTCCCGTCTCCTTCTTCATGGCATTTATGATCTTCGAGGCGACCTTAAGGGAGTCCATGTCCAGCCCGGAGTCTATCTCGTCCAGTATCGCGACCTTGGGCTTGAGTATCGAAAGCTGTAGCAGCTCGGAAAGCTTCCTCTCGCCGCCGGAAAACCCCTCGTTTACACCCCTTTTCATGAACTCCTCGTTTATCCCCATCTCCTTCATCCTCGCCTTCAGCAAGCTCTGGAATTCGAACACCGACACCTTCCTCTTGCTGGCAGAGTTGTAGGACGTCCTGAGGAAATTGCTCAGGGAGACCCCCGGGACTTCGGTAGGGTTCTGGAATGCTAGGAACAGCCCCATCGAGGACCTTTTATCGGTGGAAAGCTTTATTATCGACTTGCCGTCAAGAAAGACAGTCCCTTTCAGAATCCTGTACTTCGGGTGCCCCATCAATGCGAGCGCCAGCGTCGACTTGCCGCTCCCGTTCCTGCCCATCAGGACATGGACCTCCCCCTTCTTCACAGTTAGGCTGAAGCCGTCTATGATTTTCCTGTCCTCTATACCGACTTCTAGGCCCTTGATTTTGAGCGTCACCTTAATCCCCTTCTAGGCTGACCAGGCATGGGCCACCGTAGATTTGCCCGCAGGACTTGCATATAGAGCTTTTCACGTCGGTCTTGTTGGAAACCACGCTCTTGGAGACCCTCTCCACGACCTCCTTGACCTGCTCGGTCCTCTCAAGCTTCTTTATCGAGTCGCCGTAGTCGTCCGAGAGGTATTTGCTGACCGCGGCCTGGGTTATCCCAAGCTTTTCGGCTATCTCGACCTGGTTCATCTTGTGCTTCCTGTAGAGCTTCTTCGTGACGCCCGCCCTTATGGCCGGCAGAAACAGCTTTATTATCGACTCGCAAGGTAAAAGCATCCCACCACTACACCCTATAACTGAGTTATTAGTTGGACAGCGAAACTTATATAGTTTACTTTTAGTAAGATTTTTATCGTTCGAGGGCAGCAATAGCGGAAGGACAGCAAAGCTAGATAACAATAAAACGACAAAATACAAAAGGATTAACTTATCGGGTCCAAGGGCCCATAACAACGCAAGTTGTGGGCAGAGCTCAGCATGGTTAGAGCAGGAGACTCTTAATCTCAAGGTCGAGGGTTCAAATCCCTCTGGGCCCATTAGGTCGAGGCTGTAGTTTAGCAGGAGATTACTTCAACAGCATGGTGATCTGTTCTACGGTTCCCATAGATCTGATATCGAGTCAGTGAGGATATAAAAGTTACTAGATCTGTGGGGTATCACACAAGTAACTGAACATTAAGAATAAAAATGTTATCTATAAGATACTATTCATGACCCCCGTAGGAACTTTCAATGGTGACAGAGACAGAAGAGGAAATATTAAGGTAAAACCTGTTGATGGCGGAAGGACAGTTGTATTAAGGGATACTGGAGACTATAAAATAAGACCAGGACAAAAAGTGGAATATCAAGTAACTGGTCGGGGAGATTATGTTGATTTTGGAGTTATACCAAATCTTCGACCTACAACTCAAAGAATTATTCCTCCTGCTGATAACTCTCCTATAGGTCAATTAGAACAAGAACTGGCCAAAAGAGGTAATTCACCATTTTTAGTTGACAGATTAGTCGCAACAGTTACAGATTATGCTAGAGCTACTTACCCAGATTTTTCTGGTATAGGGGTTGAAAGAGAGAGGTATTTTGACACTATACATGTATATGTACAATGCGGTGATAAGAAAAGGGAATTATTTAAATCTCACCGCGGTTCTAAGGGATTAGGTTTGCTTTCTCCTGAATATGAATTTGAAATTCCAGGGAGACTTGAAAGAGCATCTATGCTTAAAGTTATGAGTGGCGGTCTTGATATAACTCAAATTATTGGTGCTTTTACACAATTTCCTTATGATAGAGCAGGTGAAATAGCTAGATTTGGTGGTGATTTTGGTGGAAAGGGCCGTGGCATACTGAAATTGAGGGAGAATTCAAGAGCACTACAATATATTATACCAGCAACCCTATTGGTCGGTGCAGATTTTGATGATATACAAACATTAGTTGGTGAGAGTAGAAAATTAAGATTTCCTGTTGTTGTAAGAAGTTCCAGTTTAATTGAAGGTGGCAAAGGTCTTTCTGGGTCTGGTTTATTTGAAAGTGTTTTTATTGGGGAACCAGACGAACTTGCGGAAGCTTTTGAGAGTGTTCGTGACAGCGTTCATTCTGCATCTGTAGTAGCCTATATGAGAAAACATGAATTGAAACCAGAAGATGTTAGGATGGGTGTCGTTGTACAAGAAGTTGTTGGTCAAGATTATTTGGGAAGTCAACCTCAATTTAGAGACTATCCAAAAACACCATTCGTTTCTGGTATAATAAAAAGCAGAATGGAGTATGAAAGTGATAAAGCTCAAGTCTTTGGCGCCTTCGGTCTAGGAACTAGGATAATGGCTAACAGAGAAGCCGTTTCTAGTAAAAAAATACCATTAGAACCGGGAAGATACACTATTGTTGATTTAGAAAAATTTGAAAATAAACAACCTCAAGATAAAATGGATGTAGTAGCCGCTTCTGGTAAAGTTAGGGAAGGTCAAGTCCCTCGAGATTATGTTAGTTATAATCCTTTAGATTTTGTTCCCTTGGCACGACTTGTTTGGATTGCTAATCAGCTTGAAAGACTTCAGGGAGCACCAGTCATTATGGAATATGTATTGACATCTGTTAATGATTATAGGCCGATTCTGGCTTTAGTTCAGCTTGAAGTTATTAGAGCTGAGAGAGACTTAACACCCTTGAGGATGGGGCAACCATCTTATGATGATATTATTGCCCAAAGTAGAAACACTATGGGTCATGGGGAAGCGAGGGTTGGAAATATAGTCCACTTTCCAAAATTAGTTGGAATAGACGAGAGGGATTTAGTTCGGATGCATGAAAAATTAGCAGATTTGAATGTCAGTTTACCTCCTGGTTATTGTCTAATTTATACAGATAAAATAGGCAGTAGAGCTAATAATGCTAGTATGCAATTAGTTGATTATTCAACTATTCATAATGCCGGAGTTCTAGTTGAAGCAGTTCCAAGTAATGAAGCAACAAATTGTAGCCATTTAGGAAGAGTTTTAGACGAACAGAACTTACTTTATCTTTCAGATCCAACAGATAGACTTCAAACATTAATGAGAATGTTTCCAAACCCACAACCATTCAGTTTTGGTGATCACCAAGTTTATGTTTTTGATACTGGAGGATCTGTTTTTGCTCAGGTCGATTCAACAATAAAACCTACAGGTTATGCTCTTGTTTATAGACAACATTAATTTTCCTTTTCTTAATAGTTAAATCCTTAAAAAACCCCAAAAAAAAATCAAACTTTTATGTCTCTTCCTCAAGCAGCCTTTTCAGAGTCAGCAAAGCCTCTTTGGTCATTGGCGATTCAATCTCACCGTCAACTCCATTCTCTTCCGAGTACGTCAGACGGGTACCGGAGGGGATAGCCTCGTAAAGGTAATGGCAGCTGTACTTGCCGTTCACCAGATGAAAGTCCAGCCTCCTGTTTTCGATGAAGCCCGTCACTACAAGCGCAGCCTGTTTAGGGATTTTTGTACCGTCATCGACCTTCTGGTAATAGACGGTCCCCACCTTCACAACCCTGTCAGAGGTCCTCTCCTCCAAGATTGAAGGGATCCACTTCGGCGTATTTTTCGGGTTGAGCGTGAACCTGAAGACGATATCGACAGGCTTTCGGATATCTATTGTAAGGATGTTCCTCCTCATACATACACTACCGCTTTTTTTAGATTTTAACCATATGTTATCAATAATAGTGCGTATCTACGATAGGCTGCCAAAGTTTCCTGTATTCCGCATCTTTGCTCCCCTTGCAGGTGCCATTGAAAATGCAATCATCATGGGACTTCAAATCGACGGTCAAGTAAAGTGTGCACGGATCTTTGTTGCATTTCCCGTCCATGCACAATACCTTCTCTTTGCAGCAACTTCTTCCCAGGCTCCAGAAGAGGTCGTTCATCTTGAGAATTGGATGCCCGGAAAGCCTTGACATCAGCTTCATCGCCTCCACTGACGCGTTCCTTATTTCCTCATCCGACTTCATGGGCACCTTGTTCGCCAATTTCCTCTTCAGCTCCTTCTCCGTTATTTCGACGCAGCCTATTCTCAACAAGGCCCTTTGCATGTGGTAATCCATGATGGGCACTATGTTATCCGGGTCTTTCGGCTGAAACAGCCCAGCCTCCATAATTTTTTTCAGGAAGACGGTGCTCTTCTTCCTCAACGGGTCGGTATAAGCCTCGAAAGCCTCCAGCAACTCATAGAGACCTTTCCCGTTTTTGATTAGGAAACCATTACTCGACTTTACCAGATTACCTATCTTACCGTCATACTTCTCATTCAATACCCTTGAGATGTCTATCATAAAATTGGACCTTTCTTCGAGCCTGTCTAAGGTACATTTTTCCGGTTTCCCATCATCAGAAAAAAGGAGCCTTAGCCTCTCGGATAATTCGTTGGCTGTCAGGCTGGCCAGGTGCTTCGGGTCCAGTAGCTCGGAATTTTTTCTCATGAGGTCTGTGAACACGAATTTTAGGTAGTCCCACCCCACCAAGTTCCTTCTTTTGCTAACCAGGGTGTGTGTCTGGTGGCATATGGCGATAGAGTAGATGTACGCCCTCATTTTAGTTTCCGGCTCGGCATGGATTGCCGTGTATTCTCCCTGATAGAAGCTGTCCCTGAATTTCAGCGTTTTGATGATTCCCGCAACTTTCTCGCACCGCCTTGCATTCAGCTTTACTCTTTTCATTAAACAACCTATAGAAGTTCAGAGATAAAACTTTTTTCTTGCATCTGGAATTTACTTGGGCTAGGTTAGATTATTCATACCTAAGCGCATCTACCGGCTTCAGCTTCGATGCCCTGTAAGCGGGAATAGCACCTGCGAGCAGACCTACTAGGATGGAAATCGCGAAGACTCCCAGGACCATCTTCGGGTCCACGTAGGCCGAAGACAAGCGGAACCTCCCCACGGACTCGTCCATGCCAATCATCTGCACGATGAAGCTTGAGCTCACCACCCCAAGTACCACGCCAAAAATCCCACCTATCAATCCTATTATCCCAGCGTTCATGAGGAAGATTGCCAGTATATCCCTGTTGGTCGCCCCTATGGCCTTTAGGACGCCTATCTCCTTCGTCTTCTCCAGGACCGAGGTAAACATGGTGTTCATGATTCCAATCGACCCGACCACCAGGGATATAGCTGCTATGGAGCTCAGGAAGAGCGACATAGAGCTCAACGCCGATGAGACCCTCTCCTGGATGGATTTGAGCGACGTCACCGTGAAGTCCTTCTTGCTCTCCTGAAGGATTCCGTGGGACAGCATGAGCTTAGACTCTATCTGCGTAGCAGTCTCATCACTGAGTGAGATGTCCCTTATCTTGACGGTTATAGCGTCGAAGTTCTTCTCGTCTTTGTCCTCCAGCACTGTGAGGGCATTCTCGATTGGCATGAACACCCTCGAGTCGTCAGTGCCGCTCTGCTTCAGCACCCCCACGACGCGGAACGACTTTCCCTCGATGTTTATCTGCCTGTTCACCTGAAGGTCGGTGAACACGGAGCTCTGTATCCTGCTCCCCACGACAATCACACCCAACTCCCCTTTGTTGAGGTACCTCCCAGACTCCAGCTCGGTCGATACGATGTCCTTCCACACCCCAGTATCGACGCCCTGGACTGAGACTCTCGCAGTCTTTCCGAGATAGGTCGCCTCAGCATTACCTGAGATTGTCCCCATCACATATTCAACATTGGGCACGCTCTTGAGGAAGGTCGCGTCGCGGACAGTAAGGTTCTTCGCCTCGCTGCTCGACCGGGAGGCTTGGAACTCGCTCGCCTGCCTGAATCCCGCCCCTGGGCCGGATGCACGGAAGACGTCAGGGGTCACCGTTATTATGTCCGCGCTCAACGCGTTCAAGTTCCGCTCAAGGCTCTTCTCTGCCCCCTGCCCCACAGAGATGATGGCCACTATGGCCCCTATCCCTATCACTATCCCTATTATTGTCAGCCAGCTCCTCAGCCTGCTGTGGAGTATGATGTTTAGGGCTATCTTGAACGACTTCTTGAACCTCATACGTCATCCAACTCATTTGCTCTTGTGCTTGTCCCTTTCCATCGAGACCCAATCCGGGCTGCCTTTCGAGTCCTTCTTTCTGGACTTCCTGTATTTCCTGTAAACCACCAGCCCTATCACCGCGACTATGGCAACGCCAACCACATAGGCCCACGGCGAGGTTGTGCTGCCAGTGTCGAAGCGGTTGCCTTGGATGTTGGTCGCTCCGCTCGTGAAGTTCCCCTGGGCGAAAGAAGTGCTAAACTCCACCTCCTTGGTGACGCTCCTCCTCTTGCCTATCCC
>MFRS01000004.1:78644-79323 GCA_001784635.1 Candidatus Micrarchaeota archaeon RBG_16_49_10 | reverse complement strand
GTAGTCTATCTGCACCTGCAGCATCGATTGGTCAACTTGTGCATCCCTGGTTCTGTTGGTTGGGACCTGTGCTACTGTGAAGCTCACTATCGTGTAGTCCCCCGCGACAAGGTTCCCGACTATCTGTTCCGATATGCCCGACGTCCTGAAACCCTGCTGCTTCGGTATCTTGACAATCAAAGAGTTCGCAGTGTTCTTGCCGGTGTTCACTACCCCAAGCGAGACCTGGGTCCCTGATGCCTCCTGCACGACCACATCGAAGTCCGTCTGCGCATCCACTATGCTGATGTTGAAGGTCTTTGAAGTGTACGATGTGTCGAAGTCCCTCCCGCTCCCGCTGTGGTAGAGCAGCTTTATCAGATAGTCACCCTCCAACGCATTGTCGGCGACCCTCACTTTATAAGGGACCACCCATGTAGTCTTATAGTCCTGCACGTATGTGCTTCCATCCAATGTCTGTATCGGGTCGACATCCGGATCCAACGAGAAGGGGTATGTCGGGTCCAGCTTAATGGCGAACCCATCGCAGGTGGGATTTTCAACTCCCGAAACCTCGAAAAGCATCTTCACATAGCTCCCGGGCACCGCCGGGTTAGGGTCCTGATTGACAAGCTTTATCTGGGTGTAGCATGGGTTCTCAGCCGCCATCGATGGGCCTATGCCTGCAAAAAAGACAACC
>MFRS01000004.1:76575-78632 GCA_001784635.1 Candidatus Micrarchaeota archaeon RBG_16_49_10 | reverse complement strand
CACTAAATTTCTGTTCATCATTTTTACTCTCCTCCTTTCCTGTTTGAAACCACCTTTTCTATCCTCCCGTCCTTCATGTATATCACTCTGGAAGAATACGTCACGAGGCTCTGTTCGTGAGTGACGAGCACTATGGTCTTCCCTTCCCTGTTCAGCTTCTCAAGAAAATCCATGACGAATTTGCCTGTGGTGCTGTCCAAGTTTCCGGTAGGCTCGTCAGCGAGTATGACCTCCGGGTCGTTCGCTAGGGCCCTTGCTATCGCAACCCTCTGTTGCTGGCCGCCGCTAAGCTCGGTCGGCTTGTGGCTTATCCTGTCGCCAAGGCCCAACAACCCAAGGAGCTTCTCCGCCCGTTTCCTTGCCTCCTTCTCCGGCATATATCCTAGGTCCATGGGCATCATGACATTTTCCAATGCCGTGAAAGTCGGCAGAAGGTTGAACTGCTGGAAGATGAAGCCGATCGACTTCCCGCGCAGGGTCGCCAGGGAACTTTCAGACATATTCTTTACGTTCCTGCCCTTCAAGTAGACGTCTCCCCAAGATGGAGAGTCCAGGGTCCCTATTATGTGCATGACGGTGCTCTTGCCGCTGCCGCTTTGGCCAGTTATGGTTATGAACTCCCCTTTCTTTATCTCGAGGTCTATCTCCTTCAAGACGGTCAGGCCTCCGGCTTTCCCCATCTCATAACGTTTCCAGACGTCGTCCAGCTTGATTATCGGCTCCATTGATATCATCCATCATTAGATACTTTTTCTATATAAATGAAACGATATATAACCTGGACATAACGGATATTCTAAAACTTCATACAACGAATTTCCCGAAATCCTTAAGCGTTGCTTGGATTTTTTTGTAGGTCAGGTTAGAGACCCTCACACCAATCCTGCGAAGCACAACACCGTCATTCTCTTTGAAGAAATCTTTCATCAACCGTTCGAATACATGAACAGCACCAAGAACACTTTCAGATTCAGGTATCGTTTCGCTCTTGGTCTGCATCCTTAGGTTGGTGTCGATCGTGATTATTGACACAGTCCTGAACCTCGCACCTTTCTTAGCTGTCTTCCTGCTCAGCTCGGCCAGCAACTCATTCATTCTCCCGAAAACTTGCTCAGCGCTTCTCGCGTCCTCCTTCAGGGTCGCCATCTTCGATACCTGCTTCTTCAGCCTCTGTTCTACTTTTGTGTCGCCTATCCCCCTTGCTATTTCCTGGATTTTCTTTGCCTTATTCTCCCCGAAATTTTCCTTGAGGGTTTTGAAGTCGAAGCCAGCCAAATCTTTCCCATTTTTTATTCCCAGCCTGTCGAGCACCTCAATCGTCTTGAACCCTATCCCATGAAGCTTGGAGACGGGGATATTCCCGAAGAAACTTTGCACTTCGCCCTCCATTATCACAGTCAGGCCGTCAGGCTTCTTGTGCTTGGACCCCATCTTCGCCACCAGCTTGTTCGGCCCTATACCCACCGAGCATGTCAGGCTCTCCAGCTCCTTTATCTTGGACTTTATCTCCTCAGCAACTTTTCTTGCAGCCCTCCAATCCCCCCTGCACCTGTCTGTCAAATCTAGATAGGCCTCATCAATGCTGACCTGCTCCAATGCATCAGCCTCATCGTCGAGAAGGTCCATTATCTTGTCGGAGACCTCTGTGTAGTGCTCGATGTCGTTCGGGAGGAACACAACATCTTTCCCCCTGGCCAGCATCTTGGCCCTTGCGATTGGCATCCCAGCGCCTATCCCGAGCTCCCTCGCCTTGTAGTTCGCAGTGCTCACGGCACCGCTGTCCTCGGACCTCCCCGAGAAGACGCATATGACTATCGGCTTTCCCTTTATCTCTGGCCTCCTCATTTCCTCGACGGAAGCGTAGAAGGAATCCAAATCGAGATGGAGGATTATTCTTCCCATAAAGTCATCAAAAAATCTTGCAGACGCAAATATTAATTGGTTCGAATCTTCGTTTTTCTCTCGAACTTTTAGCCTAGAAATTAGAAAAACATTTATAAAAAATTTCACAAATAATTATCACAATTTAAAAAATTGCGGTTGGAGAAATGGCGAGG
>MFRS01000004.1:76142-76534 GCA_001784635.1 Candidatus Micrarchaeota archaeon RBG_16_49_10 | reverse complement strand
GATAGACACGCAGGCAGAATATGAGACGGTGGAGACGATTAATCTCTTGGCCAGAGCTTTGGAGTCTGACGGGCATTCTGTGACGTTGGTCGAAGCCGACGACAACGTCTTTGAGAAGTTCAAGTCTTTGAGGGACGAGATAGACATAGTCTTCAACCTCTCCGAGGGCTCTGGTCCCGAGACGAGAGAAGCCCATCTACCTGCGATGCTCGAGAAGCTCGGGATACCTTACACAGGTTCCGGAGTCTGGTCGATGGCTACTTGCCTCAACAAGGCCCGTGCCAAGCAGATAATGAAACACAACGGCATAAGGACGGCGAAGTTCCAGGTGGTCGACAACGAGGAATTCACGTTGGACAGGAGGCTTGAGTTCCCGGTGATAGTGAAGTTGC
>MFRS01000004.1:57677-76084 GCA_001784635.1 Candidatus Micrarchaeota archaeon RBG_16_49_10 | reverse complement strand
GACCTGAAAAAGAGAGTGAGCTTCCTGATGAAGACATATTCCGAGCCTGTGCTGGTAGAGGAGTATTTGGACGGGAGGGAGTTCACGGTTTCCGTGATAGGGAACTACAACAACGGCTCCAAGCCCTTGGTTCTCCCGATAATAGAGTTCATGTTCGACAAAGTCCCCGAGGGAAAGCCCAAGATAAACGTTTTCCATCCAGACGAACCAGTGGTGGAGAAGCTCAAGAACATGGGCGTGGACACAAGCAACCTTGAGACGAAGTCAGAATCCTCAGCAGTCTGCCCGGCGAGGATAGACAGGAACATGGAGAGTCAAATAAGAAGGATGGCGCTGAAGGCGTTCAAGGCCCTCGACTGCAGGGATTGGTGCAGGATGGAGATAAGGCAGGACAAGGACGGCAAGTTCAACGTCATCGAGCTCAACCCGATAGCCGGGATAAGCCCAGACTTTCTGCTCCCATTCTCGGCGGAGACATACGGATGGAGCTACGAGCAGCTCATATGCAACATACTGGACTCGGCCATGAAGAGGTACAACCTTCAGAACAATGGGCACATGAAAAAGGCGGGCTAGTTCATGGGACAAAAGGATTTATTTAACTCCTACGATATTATTTGTCATGTCTGATGAAATGGTTCCAACGGAGGAGAGAAATTTGATATCGCTTGAGATTAAGAACGAGCTTGAGAAATTGGGGTTTGCGCTTTCTGAAACTCCCGACGCCGGCCTGATATGGGGCTTCGACGGGACGATGAAATACTTCCCCAGGGAGACTTACGTGAGGGAAGCGGCAGACGGGAAGCCACTCGTGAAGCTCCGAGTCGAAAAGACGATAAATGGGTTAACGTTGGTCGTCAATTCCGTTCCTTTCAACCCTCAGAGGCATATAGACAGGGCTGAGCTGGACGAGAAAGCTGTGGTTAAGTTGGTAAACGACTACGTCAAAGTCCTGTGAGTTTTTTTAAAAAATATTGCTTTTCCCTTAGCCTGCTCCAGAACTTCCGCCCCCTCCACCGCCACCACCCCCTCCGGAGAAACCACCACCATGCGAGCTTGAAGTGCTGAAGGCGGCCGAGCTTGTTGTTATGCTGCTGATGCTGCTCGACAGGCTGTGTGACAGTGATGAGAAGGCAGACGGCGTTAAAGTGCCGGTGTAAATTCCCGAGACGCTGTGGTACCAGACCGGTGCCATTATCTTCTGGTTGCTCTCTGTAACAAAGTCCTTAAGATTCTCAAGAAGTTTCTCAGCCACACCTAGGACGACGGCATAGACCAGGTATCGGTCCCATATGTAGAGCAGGTTCTTTGGCGCGTTCTTCATGTCGGTGAAGTCGGTCATGAACTTCCTGAACGCCTTCCATTTTTTGAACTGCAGCGCCGAGTCCGGTGTCCTCCTGTATATCGAGGCGGAGAACAGGAGGGTCGATATGAAGGATATCAGATAGAGCCAGAAGACCAGGAATCCACCTAGGACGAAACCTATGACCGACATGACAGTCAGTATCACGAGGAACTTGTTCCTCGCCTTCACGCTGTCCTTGGCGTATATGTCGAAGTGGTTTTTTTCGAACCATGACTTGACCTCCTTACCCATGTTGGTCAATTGGGCCCTAAAGCTCCTGTTCTTCATCGTCCACTCCCTTATCTGCTCCGTGTCAACGCTTTCCCCGTCCTCTGATATTTTTCTGAAGAAGAGTGAGAACACCTTGTACTCGAAAGTTGTCATCTTGTCCTTTATTTTTGGGTCCTTCCCCTTCTTGGTCAGGGCAAACTTGTGCACAGTCTTTTTCCCAATCCCCAAAATACCCTTCCTCTCCTCTTCGTTAATTGTGATGAAGCTCCTCACGGCAAAGTCGAACACCGTAGCTATCAGGCCTTTAGCGCTTGTCTGGATGCTGACCGAAGGGTCCATAAGGCAGCCTAGAGCGAACGGAGGTATGCCCATTGGCGGTTCCCTCTCGTAGACCCCGTCATATTCGACCTTCGGCTCTCTGCCGTACTTCAGATAGAAGTGGATGAGGAAGCCGACCACGAGAATTATGTAAAGTATCGGCACAATGAATGCAACAACAAGAAGGAGTACAAGTGTGTTCGGCCTGAAAATCTTCTTCTCGTCATTAAGGATTTTTTCGTACATGGCTTTGTTTTCCGCTTTGACGTTTGGAAATACTGAAGGCTCCATCAAGATTCTGGACTCCACGAAAGTGTCCCTGGGGATATTCCCAAGAGTGAACATAGATGACTTGTTGTCTTCGGAAAAGGCTAGATTACCATTCTCCCCTTGGCTGTGCACGAATACCTTGAATATGTTCGGCGACTCTCGCGGAAGGTATATGTTGGTCTCAAGGTACTCTATAGGTTCATGCTCATCCTCTATTACCTTCCAATAGAACTCGGCGACATCCTCGTACCTTTTGACCGAACCGTCTATAACGTACACTATCAGGAACACTTTGTTTTCATAGTGCGCGCTATACTGCCAGTTCACCGTTACGCTTCCGGAGCTGTCGGCCACCGTGAAGGGAAGCACAAGGTTACTCCCGACATCTTTAACCGTTATGACTTTTACATCATCGGCTCCGCTCTTCTTCAGCTCGATGTACGCCCAGGAGAAATCCCCCTGGAAATCGTAGTTCCTCGTTTGCTCGACCAGCACGGACCCGTTCTCCATGAACGTGAGGTTCGTCTGTATGTTGTCATAGCTGTAAGATTTGGCTTGGGCCGGTGAAGTCGCCGCAATCAACAGGAACAACACAAACAAAACAGCCCTTCTCATTAAGAAAAATTGTTTTTGGTATTTAAAACAGTTTCAAACCACCATTAATTTCCAACCAAATTCGAAATGAATTAATCTGTTAAGCTACTCTATTAATGCATGGATGTGATAGTCCCCGCTGCCGGCTATGCGACAAGGCTTGGGGATGAGGCGAAAGGGAGGCCAAAGCACCTTATAGATGTTCAGGGAAGGTTGATTTTGGACTATGTGCTGGAGAAGGTTTACGAAATCCCTGAGGTCGAGAGGGTAGTCATAGTAACCAACCAAAAATTTTTCGGTCAGTTTTCCGAGTGGGCGGAGAGGGAAAGATACCGAGGACTTACCGTTCTGAACGACAGAACTGCAAGTAACGAGGACAGGCTTGGTACTATGGGTGACGTCCTTTTCGCCATCAACGATCTTGGGCTTTATCAGGATCTCCTTGTCCTTGGTGGGGACAACCTCTTTGAGGACTCACTCCTAGGGCCATACAAATATTTTTCAGATTCAGGCAAGCCGGTCATTTGCACCTACGATGTTGGGAGCATTGAATCGGCGAAGAAGTTCGGCGTGGTGACGGTCGATGAGAGTTCTAGAATAACGGAGCTCATCGAAAAGCCGGAGAACCCACCATCCACACTAATATCCACGCTCATCTATTTCTTCCCTGAGGCTGTCATTGATTTGATGAGGAGGTACCAGCTTGAAGGCAACAACATGGACAGGGCGGGGGACTTCATACACTGGCTTGTCAGGGAGACGGACGTATACGCCTACCCAATTGAAAAGTGGTGGGACATCGGATCGCCGGAGACACTCGAGGAAGCGAGGAGCCTGTACGGCAAAGGAAGGTTGAAAAGTCACTAAGGAATTAGTGGCTGTGCTACAGTTTTCGGGATATTAATTTTTACGACTGCCTTTCCAATCACGAATTAAGACGGAGAAGTAATGGAAAAAACTTATTTCTTGCTTTTATTGAATAGTTTTTCTGCTGGGCAACCAATCTTTCTTTGTTTACAATACTTGCAAGCCAGCTGACCTCTAATCACCGCATTGCCGACAAAAGTGGCTAAAAACAACCACACTACTAGACCCAACACCAACCAACTGAAGCTCCTTATCAAGATTACAATCCCGGCAATCACTGGGACTAGGGTCACTAGGAAATCTGGAATTATATCCTTCCAGGTTATTTTCGTGTGGGCAAACTTTTTAGTGTCCCCTTTTCTGAATAGCAGGCAGCTCAACCTTCCCTTGCCAAAGGCACAAGTCTTCCCGAAATAGTAACAGTTCACACAGCTGCCTCTCAATAACCGCAACTCGAGAAATAAGATGTAGAGCAGGTAGACTACTAACCAAAGACTCCCGAGACGAGATAATAAGAGCGACCCGGCGATATAAGATGAGAGCGAGAAAACAGCGGTAACTATCACAATCCACAGGGGGTAATTTTCATAGCTGTCTCTCATAACGTGATTTTGATTTTTGCCTTTAAATTTTATCTGTTATGATATTGCTCTTAACCCATTTGTATCCATAGCCCTCCGGATTTGAATGTAAAATTAATTCCAATTTTTGGAAGCGCAATCTTAATAGTCACAAAACGAATAACTTATTGTAAGGCTGTGGTCATATGGCTGAAGGGGACGGAAGCCCAACACTGAGCGAATTGAGGAGGAGGCTCTACGAGCTGAACTTCGAGCTTCAGAGGGAGACGCCAGAGACTTCCTCTCAACCACACAGGCCATACAACGAGACTGAGGTTAGGAAAGACCTCATGTCAGCGGACGGGATACCCAAGATATACGACAAGAGGAGGCAGGCAGGTTCGATAGAGTATGTCGGTCGCTTCATTTCAACTGCCGCAAGGGCTTACAATCTACTTGAGCCCAAAGAGATTGAGAGTCTCGATGAGGCGCTGCACGTACTTTACAACCTCCAGTTCCAGGACGGGGTCGATTCTTCAGTGATGGACTTGTATGCTCAGAGGGTTGTAAGGTATTCGGAGAAGGCCGTCGAGAGGTCTAGGGAGCATGTCCCAGCATACCTTAACGGTAAGGAAGACAAACCTTTGGCCAAGAAACCCCTTCCGATAATCATCAGCATCGCTTCAAGCTTGTCCCTTCTATATCTGGCCACAAACCATTCTATGAAAGCCCACCTCGTTTCCATAGACGGCCTGTCAGTCTCCGCACTCTACATAACGTTGGCGCTGGTCTTCGTGGGAAGCTTGATGTTAATACTCAGGAAGAAGCCCGTCAAAAAATAACTTTAAATACATACCCTGTATATTATTATTTTATTGAATTTCAAAGGGGAGAAAAAAGGAAAATGGAAAATTCAATTTGCATGAGCAACTTTAGAGGTCCCTTTTGGCATGGAAAACTTTCTGTATACTTCTGAAATGAAGTTAGGTCGATGCACAATATGAGAATAGGTCTCGCATTCAATCCATTCCCTGAGGCCTACGCAAGGGGAGAGGGCAACACCGACAAGTACGCGGAGTTCGACAGCATGGACACCATTAACACCATAAAGGAGGCGATACAGTCCGGTGGCCACGAGGTCGTCCTGATAGAGGCTGACGACAAAGCCTACGAGAAGCTGAGAGACTCCAAACTGGACTTCGTCTTCAACATGGCTGAAGGCTACCACGGCGAGAGCAGGGAGTCGCACATACCCGCGATGCTCGAGATGCTTAGGATACCTTACACAGGGTCCGGGATATTAACTTTGGCTATAGGCCTAGACAAGGCCAGGACCAAGGAGATCCTTTCCTATAATAAGATTCCCACACCCAAATTCCAGCTTTTCAAATCATCCGACGAACCGCTGAAGAAGGGAATGAAATTTCCTTTGATCGTTAAGCCGAACAGCGAGGGCTCCAGCAAGGGCATAACAGAAAAGTCGCTGGTCAAGAACCAGGAAGAGCTCAGGAGGAGGGTCGACTTCATAAACAAGAACTACAATGAGCCGGCGATAGCCGAGGAATTCCTGGACGGCAGGGAGTTCACGGTATCTTTGATTGGCAACCCCCCTGAAGCGATGCCGATAGTTGAACTGGCTTTCGACAAATTACCACCAGGGGTCCCTAGGTTCGATTGCTATGAGGTGAAGTGGGTTTGGGACTCTCCCGGCAGCGAAATAGAGATGGTTTTTTGCCCTGCGAAGATTGGCAAGAAGCTTGAAGATAGGATAAAGAAGATGGCGATAGACGCCTTCAACGCCTTGGACTGCTTGGACTTCGGCAGGGTGGACATCCGCCTCGACAGTAAAGGAGTCCCGAACGTCATCGAAGTCAACCCGATACCCGGCCTGATGCCAGACCCCAAGGAGAACTCTCGTTTTCCGAAGTCATGCTATGCGGCTGGCATGACCTACAGCGAGATGATACTCAGGATGCTCGGCTCGGCAATGCAAAGGGTGAAGAATACCAAAATCAAACAAATTGAAGGAGTGAATCAAGGGTGAAGCAGGAGGAAGAGCCGCCAAATAATCAGAACTCTTATTCTGAGAACAACAACCTGGAGAACATAATTCCCAATTCGCTCAGCCATAAGAACGGCAACTCCAGGAAGTGGAGGGCCTGGCACGAGAGGGAGGTGCCGATAAAGATACAGGGGAAGAACACCGGCAGCGGCGTCAGGATAAAGATAACCTCCAACCAGATGAAGAGGGACCTCGAGATAAAGTACCCGAACTCGATATGGAAGGACTACCCAAAGGAGAACAAGGTAAAGCTCGTCGACAACATAACCTACATATTCACCGCGCACCTGCCGTTCCTGCTGAAGGGCAACGTCCGCCTGGAGTACAACACAAGCTACCCACATTCTTATTCCTGGGCCAGCCAGTGCTTCATGAGGTTCCTCCCGGCCTACTGGTACCTGTGCAAGGGGAGGAGGGGGACCACAGTATTCCCTATACTAAAGACGATGATTAACTCGAGGGCCCGCTTCTCCGAGACCAAGGACGTGCCGCCGGTATTCCCGGAGACGGTCGATGAGAACATAATCATACCATTCACTTTCGGGAAGGACAGCTTCCTGACTTACAACCTGGCCAAAGAGATAGGGCTCAACCCGACTCTTGTGTACTTCAACGAGCCGACTGAGGAATACGCCAGGAGGCATAAGCTCAATCTGATTAAAAAGTTCAGCAGGGAGCAGAAGGAGAAGGTCTATTACCTCGAGAACCCGCTCGGGAGCCTGAGGGAGTTCGGGGAAGGATGGTTCGGATGGGAGTTGGCATTGACGTCCTGGGCCTTGCTTTCATTGCCCTTCGCATACCACAGGAAGGCGGGATACATAGTCTTCTCCAATGAGGCCAGCTGCAACGACTTCTTCTACGACAAGGACAACATGAAGGTCGTCCCGGACTACGAGCAGTCCGACCAGGCGACTGAGGAGCTCTCGATATTGACGCAGGCGCTCTCGGAGGGCGAGGTCTATACGACTACGTTCCTTCAGGGGCTCTATGAGCTGGCAATACTCGCAGTGCTGAAGCACAGGTATGAAAAGAACCTGAGGTACTTGATGTCCTGCTGGGCGGAGACAGAGGCTGCAAAGGACAAGAGATGGTGCGCCGACTGCTCGAAGTGCGCGAGAATCTTCGTATTCCTGACTTCACTCGGGATAGACCCGCAGAAGGAGGCCGGCTACAAGGACAACATGTTCCTGGAGAAGTATGAGAGGCTGTTCAACGTCTTCGGGAAGCCCGCCGCTGGTACAGGGTTCGACTCATTCGGCATAAACAGGGACGAGCAGATTCTGACTTTCTACCTCACATACCTGCGTGGGAACAGGCAGCCACTGATAAAGAAGTTCGCCGAGTCGCCAGCCTTCGAGGAGGCCGAGTCGAGGTTCAACGAGTTGGTAGACAAGTACTTCAGCCTGCACGACGAGTTCGTCACGCCGCCTCAATGGAAGAAGAAGATAGACAGGATATTCGAGGAAACCCTCAAGGAGATAAGAAAGGAAATAAAGGCTTTGAGGAAATAACTAACTTTTCCAAGCGGGCATCCTCTTCATCTCAGCGTCAATGCTCTTTTCAGCTTCTTCCTGGGACTTGCCGGTGGTTTTCATCACAAATTGTGCCCACCCCCTTCTAACCTCTTCCCTACTCTTCAAGTTCCCTTTAGGGTCTGTGCAATATCTGCAGTACTTGTTGCCGACTTTGCCAGCACCATAGTCTTCAGGCTTACCCATCGGCATGCCGCAGCTCTCGCATTTCATAGCTTCACCTGAATAAATTAGGTAGGGCAAGTATATCTTTTGTTCGCATCAGAAAAATCACGGAAAAAATAAAATCAAAAATTAAAAACAATTCACCATTCGTCTTCAACATTTTGGTCTTCGAAATCGGTGTCTTCCTCTTCCTCATCTTCCTCGTCATCTTCCAAATATTTTACCACTCTATCACCTAGAATTCAAACATAGTAGTTTTAGCAAGTATTTATACTTTTTTTGGGCAGTTAAACAGGCACGATTTTGTAATTCCTGCTCCCCAACCCAATGCTTTCCGCATACTTGAGCAGATTCTTCCAGCGGTCAAACAAAGTTAATAACCCCTGCGACAAATATATTTTTAGGTGGTTGCTTGTCAAGGCTTTTGAGCATGCTGATAGGACTAGCCCTCGTATCATTGCCTTTCATCGGAAGGATTGTCCCGCAGCTGAATTTTCCAATATCGTCAACAGCGACCTTCATAGCATTCCTCATCGGCCTGAGGCTGATATTCGGCAGGCTAATCGGAATCCTCATAATAGTCTTTGGCATACTCGTCGGCCTTGGATTGAGCTTCATCCTGATTATTCTGCCCCCGCTCATCATAGCGGGGTGGATTTTGGCCGGCGCCATAATCTTTATAGGGCTGGTACTCTTCTTCATACCAGGTTAGCATATTTGCGTCTTCTCAGTCCCCCTTGGTTTTCAGCACAAAGGGCTCAAACAATAAAACATAGGAAGTTTTTATACTCTTAGGACAGTGCTCAACATTCTTCGGTATTACTGCCATTTCCCCCTCTTTCAATCTAATGTTGGGTTGATCTCTAAGTTGAATAACAATTTCACCCTTGAAAACATAGAAAAGTTCGTCTTCATCGGTGTGCTTATGCCAGTGGAACTCCCCTTCTAACCTAGCTAGCCTAATGACTTGGTTGTTTACTTTTGCTAAATCAACTGGGGACCAAGGCTTATCGAGCTTTCTAACCTCACCCTCAACATTCACCTTTGCAATCATGACAATTGTTTGGTTTTAAGGTATAACTATTTTTTTCTCAAACTTTCTTAGCTTGAATAGGCTACCCTATTTGTCACTTTGATCTCAATGTTAGGGATATCTTCGTTTCTAATTACCTTCTCTTTCCCCTGAAAAGGATTTTACCAACCCTCTTCCTCAGGACAAGGAACAATATCACGGCAACAACTATTATCGCCACGGTGTAGTTCGCCTTTACCTTGGTCCATGCGATGCTCTCCGTTTGCTCGAATCTTGCATTGTCGGGCCCTTTGTACGATAGAGCTAGCTCAGCAACCTCGATGCCCTGCGGAATCTTGAACTTCAGCGTCGACTTCTTGTCGATCTTCAGCGAGGTGACGTAGTCCACGTCGAAGAACTCGTCCTTGACATACAGCTCGCCCTTTATCCCAATCGCCTCGGTGGAGCCGATGTTGATTACCTCCACCTTCAACTCCCCGTTCTTCTGGTCTATCTCGCTCTTCACGACCTGCAGCTCAGGCTCACCGCCGACCAGTATCCCAACCTGGAACTGCCTCTGTAGTTCGTTTCCTGACTCGTCCTCGTATGTCACATTGACGTATCCTGTGTAGACCCCATACTCCGCATCTTGGCTCACAAGGACCTTGAACTCGACCTCCGAGACTTCCCCCGGATTCAAATCGTCAAGGTACACGTTTCCCCCGGCCAGCATAGGCTTTATGTCAGACCCGAAGGAGCTCAGTACAACCCTTGTCCTCTTGGCTTTCCCCGTCCCTATGTTCTCCAGCTCCACCGTCACGGTCTCCTCGCTCCCCGGAGTGGCGGTCCCCGTCCTCACATCAGCGAGGTTAAGCTTCGGCACCCCCTGGACAGTCAACTCTACCTTCTTCTCGAGTTGGGAGTTTCCGTATTTTATTATCAGAGGAATCTCGTACGTGGATGACACGGCGGAACTGTCCACAAAAATCTTGTAGTCCATCTGCCTCTCGGAACCTATGTTAATTAGGCTTATGCTCTTAACCCCGTTCTCCAAGAGGGTGAAAGGATATACAGGCCTCATCTCGATGGTCACGCCGCTCGCGGCCTCAGACCCGTTGTTGCTCACCACCACCGTCACCATCGCCTCGCTACCCGGCTCAAGCGGGTAGGGGTTGGTGAAAACGGTCTCGGCCGATAATATCGGCGAGTTTGTTGAAGCCCCCACTATCACTGGTAAAAGCATAATCACCGCCAAAAGAAGCAGCCTTTTCATAATTCTCACTCCCCTACTACTTTACCATCCTTAAGATTTATCTGTTTGTGCGCGAGCCTCGAGATTGAAATGTCATGGGTTATTATGACCAAGGTGATGCCCTTCTTGTTTAGATCCTTGAGCAGCTTTATTATCTCCGCCCCGGTCTTCGTGTCCAGGTTTCCCGTAGGCTCGTCCGCGAGTATAATCTGCGGGTCGTTCGCTAGGGATCTCGCTATCGCAACCCTCTGTTGCTGGCCACCAGAGAGCTGCCCCGGCTTGTGGTTCGCCCTGTCCGCCAGCCCGATCACCTTAAGTATCTCCATGGCCTTAATTCTTGCCTTTTCCTTCCCCACCCCCTTCAGGATGAGCGGCATCTCAACATTTTCGACAGCCGTCAGCAGGGGTATCAGGTTGAACTTCTGGAAGACGAAGCCTATCTTCTCCCTCCTTATCCTTGCCAGGTCGTTGTCGGAAAGCGCGTAGGAGTCGATGCCGTCGATGAACACCTTACCGGATGTCGGCCTGTCCAGGCACCCCAGGAGATGGAGCAGCGTGCTCTTCCCGCTGCCCGAAGGTCCTATTATCGAGACGAAATCCCCCTTTTTAACGGCCAGGTTTATGTCCTTGACCGCATCCACTTCGTTCTCCTCGCCTTGGTTGTATATCTTCGTCAGCCCTTCCGTCTTTATCACGCTGTCCATAGAAACACCGCTTTATCGCCTTAAAGATTGTATGAATATGGATATATAGGTATTTTGCTCTCACATCTCCAATTTCAGGGATACAAAGAGTCTTTTCTGAAATGATAGGAGAATTTTCCCTTGTTTTTTGCGTATTTTGAAACAGCAATAACTAAAATAATCAAGAATATCACGATAACGACACCAAATGTGGCCTTTCCTGGGAGAACGAGCCTCCCTGTGGGAATCACAGATTTCCCTTCTTCCTGCAAGGTTATCGTTGTCTCAATGATTGTAGTTGTTTCTCCTTTCTCCTTTAAGGCAGGGATTGCTGTGGTAGTGGAAATTGTAGTGGTTGTCTGTGCAGTTCCGCCTCCCCCGCCCCCTCCTCCACCGCCGCCCCCAGACGAAGCCGTCGTAGTAACTATCTGCTGGGTTGTGGTGCTTGTCGAAGAAGAGGTCGTCGTGGATGTTCCATTGTCCAAGCCGAACACACCATAAAGGCTGAAGTGGGTTGTGTTGCACCATACGTAATTCTCGGTGAGAGATACATTCCCATACGGAGGATTGTATGGAGTCCAATCAGAGCCGTTGTAATAGTAGATTCTCAAGGTGGATTCCTCAATTCCCTTTTGAACCAACTCGTCATCCGTGTAGTAGATTCTGATGATTGCCCATGACAGATTTTCATTCAGTGCTTCAGCCACGTCTATCTCGACGTACTTTCCCAATTCAGGAACGCCTATGCTTGCGTTAGTCGGATTTTCAGAATGTTCGGTTATGTTCACAGAGGCGTCGGTGAAGTTGCCGCTCGCGGCCATCTCCAAAACAACCCCTGTCTCATTTTTCAAGTCTAGCATTGACGGTTGGTTCTCAGTTATGTTAATTACACTAAAGTGTTTGTTTGCCTCTTCTCCCCCGCAGTCCTCATAACAGCTAGTGGAATTTTCCCTATTTTCGCAGATGCCGTCCCCGCAGGTTGTTGCTGGTTGTAGAGTCGTTGTTTCAACGGCCACAGTAGTTTCCACAACGGTGGTCGTACTGCTGGTGGAGGTGGTTTCCGGCAAGGTCGTGGATTCAGTCGTGGTGGTCACAAGCGTAGTGGAAGTCTCAGTAGTCGTTTCTGGGAGGGTCGTCGTCCCTTCGGTTGTGAGAATCATAGTAGTGGATTCTGTGGTCTCTATGGATGTGGTCGTTGTCGTGGTAGTGGTGGTTGTAGACTCTGTCGTCGAAGGTATGGTTGTGGTCATAGGCTCCGTGGTGGTTGTGATTGGGATGGTGGTTGTAGTGGTTTCAAGGGTTGTGGCAGGTAGCGTGGTGCTGGTGCTGGTTTCAAGCGTCGTAGCAGGGGGCGGGGTTGGGACCGTTGTAAATATCGTCGTAGTTTCCATGGTGGTTGTAGTCGTGCTCGTGCTGGTTGTGGAAGTGCCTGTGCAAACCCCGCTGTCGCAAGACTGGTAGTAAGCGCAGACATTCCCGCAGCCTCCGCAGTTGTTCATGTCCCACCGCAAACCCGACTCGCACCCATCAGCGGAATTCCCGTTGCAGTCCGCATAGTTGTTATTGCAGAAGCAGGAGCCCTCGGAGCAGTCCGCATTGTTCCCGCAATGGATTGCCGTGCACGGGTAATATTGTCTCAAGTCGTATATCGTGAGCTTAATTGTTTCTGATGTGAGCTTGGCTGTCGTCTTATAGGTGTGTGTCTCCGGCGGGTACTTTTCAAACATCTCTGGCACCCAATCCAAGTGATTCATGAAGTCAGCCTGCTTCTTCAGGTACTGTTCAGCCAGCGTGGCATCATCTTCCATGAGGGCCTGTCTCTCCTTTAGTGCTAGGTGGGCCATGAAGTCCAGCTCGGCCGATATATGGTCGGGGTTTTGGCTGTCTATTACATTGTAAGTATAATTCTCCGAGCTGTATAGACCCACAACCTCATTCCTTATCTGCTGCCAACTCGCTCCTTGCTCCCACTTCTTGTAGAAGCCCTCGGTCCAATAGCCCTCGGTGTATATCCCGGAATTCCTTTGCCATTCATTCGTCATATTGGTGATCAGCACAGTCTCGTCTATGAGTTCATTTAGTGATTGCGCATACTCAAGACTATCATACGACTCACTTATTATTTCCACCACTAAAGGCAATTCTGGAAGACTCATAGAAATCCCTTCAGAGATATAATCCCCGATTACAGTATCCTTAAAGTAGTCCAAAATCTCCAGCAGGAAATCTACACCCGAATTCTTCCAACCGTCGGCCAACCTGTGGAAAGCTTTCATCCTCTTTTCAGCAAAGACAGCGGGGCTCTCGACAGAAGTGATATAGGTGTGCAATGTTTCTACCCCTCCAGGAAAAACGCCGTTCTCGTCGCTGGAAACAGTGATCTTCAATTCACCCACATACTCCGGGTTTGGGAAGAGCGCAGTTTCACAAAAGATGTCGCACGTGGGCTTAAGGTTGAACCAGACAGAGCCTTCCTCCCCTGGAGATAGGTAAATGATTTTGTCGTTGTCCAGGTCTAACTCCCCGTCGTCGATTGTCCAGTCACGGGGAATCTTCGGGGCGGAGACTATGAAATCCCTTTGAGTGTCGCCGTCGTTCTTCAAATATATCCAGACTTTCCTGTTGTAGTTGAACTCCCTTGGCTGGATGTCATTGATCTTCGCCGAGGTCACGTGGGGTGTTGTCGTAGTGGCTGGAAGCGTGGTAGTGCTCGTGCTGGTCGTAGTCGGGCATGGACCGAAGGTGAAACTGCCAGTGGCACTTTTCCAAACAATCCCATTCCCGTTAGGAGGCCAGGTGGTTCCATAAAGGCCGGCCATCCCCGCGCTCATCGTCTTCCCGCAGCACGACTCAGGTATTGAAGGCACAGGCCAATACTTGTAGCAGTAGTTGGTGTCGCAGTCCACCTGGATACCTTTCATGTCACCACCTACGGACTGAATGTTGCAAAGGCCGTCATAACTAATAGCATCAACCTGTATGTACGCAGGAGATGGGCATGGCCCCGAATAGCTGGCAATCACCCTTATGGATTCGCCCTGGTCGCATCCCCCGGAGGCACAGGGGTATGAGTCTATCGAAACTGAATCCAAATTGCAGGGCATCGTCGTCGTGGTGGCAGGCACTGTCGTAGTTGTTGTGGTCACTGCCACGCAGGACGCATCATAATAGCATGTATATGCGCAGGACGTAGAAGGGAAAGTCCCCGTACAGCTCCAGGATGGCCTTTCATTAGTGCCACAAATCCCGTAATCGCATGTTGTAGGTTTTTTGCTGCAATCTTCGCAGTTATCAGTGCCGCAGTCAGCATTCGTTCCGCAACAGGCGCTCTTTGATTCGCAGCAGACGTCGCCAGTAAGGCAAATCTCCGGGTGCTGTATCCTGTCAAGGCAGGGACCCACTTTATAGTCCGTGCATTCCGCCCAACAGTTGTGCTCGCAAATTATCGCGGCCTGCGAGCTGGGAAGTATGATAGGAAGAAGTGTGATTAAAATCGGCAAAAAATATTTGATTGACCCTTTGGTGGTTCGCATGCCCTTTAATTTATACTCGTGGGCTATCCATTAATTTTCAGCGGTTTCACCTATAGGTGGTGCTTGTTCCTGCCATTTTCTGAATAGAATTCTTATATTTGATGGAAGATAAGGGAAATAGACTTTAGTCACAGACCCTTTGAATGTCCGATAGACTAGTATCGATTGAAAAAATCCTCTTTAGGTCTTCGGTGCTCCATGAAGGCTCAATCTTTACCCTCTTGATCATGAATGTGCCCTGGTTGGGGTAATTGTAGAAGTCACCCTTTTCCGAGTACTGGTAGAAGACCAGCCCGTAATGGGAGCTGACAGCCTGAAGCAGGACATCCTGCACCTCAGGGTAGTTAGATGCCCTCTGCCCGTAATCTCCGTATGGGAATGCAAGGCCTATGACGCTTGCGTTCGATGTCTCTTCTATTTTAGCCTTCGACAAGGAAAGGTCCTCCTCGATCCTGTTTTTGAATTCGCCGTTCGTCTCAAGTCGTCCCTCGCCCTCAACCCACATCTTGTTGCTGTAGAAGATTCCCTTTGTCCCCTGGCCGTCTATGGGAATGCCGAAATGCGCGACTGCGCCATGGGACTCCAATTTCCACCTTCCAGAATCCGCCATCTGTTTGAGTTCCCTTTCAGAGAGGTAGAACTCGCCGCCATAGCCGCCGCCCGTTATCACGAACATCACAGCATTGTAATCCAATGCCCTCAGGACAGGGTCCGCATAGTAGTAGCTGTCCCTCCTCCCGTCGTCGAAAGTGATAAGGAACGACTTGTCCGGCAAATCCCTCTCGCCGTTGACGAACTCGTTGAACTCCTCTAAAGTAACGGTCTGATAGCCCGCCCTTTTGAGCATCAGCATCTGTTCCTTGAAGCTGCTCAAGGGAAGGTTCTCCCCATCGGGCCTATCGGTTATTCCGTGGTAGAGCAGGACCGGCACGGCCTTAGCGTTGCTCTCCATGCAAATCTTTGTGGGTTCGCTGGTGAAAAGCCCGGTCACGCCATTGCCTTCTGATTTTGCGAACTCGATCCTATACCTTGCGTAGCTTATGTCCCTGACCAGGTTCCCGACGATGAAGTTGAAGTTGCCCCTGAGGTAGAAGCTGCTCGAGACTATACCCAAAAGCATCATTAGGCTTAACGCTGTCCAATACACCCTTATCGGGTCCAAGTCTTTGCGCTGTTTTGCCTTCATCTCGTTCCCCATTTCCTGTTCTGTATCGTGAATAGCGCGTAGAAAAGCACGAATGAGAGTATGACCATGTTTATCGCCGACCAGACGAACACATAGGGCCAGTACTTGTTCTTCCTTTCGATGTGCCTGTAGTAGGTTGTCATCACCGCGGACATCAGGAAGACGCCCAGTATGTAGTAGATGGGTGATATCCCCCTTATCAGCGGGTTGTAGAGCAGCGCCCTTATCGCCATGAAGGGCGTTATCAGAGTGATCAGGATAAGCGGGAAGAAGTATGTCAATGTGACGAACGGGTCCTTCCTCAGGATGAACCTGGTCGCGAACACGGAGTTCACGAACCAGCCTTTCTTCCACCTCACTTGCTGCTTCAGGAACTGTTTCAGACTGTTAGGGACTATCGTGAATGCCTCCACCTCCTCAGAGTAGATGGTTATGTAGTCCTTCCTCAGTATGCAGTTTGTAAGCGCCCTGTCATCACCCCACGTCACCGGCAGGCCGAGGAACTTCTCCTTTACCCATTTGTTGAGCACGGGCAAAACCACGCTCCTCCTGTATGCCGAGCAGCATCCGCTGCAGCAGAAGACCTTCATGAACGTGGATTCCGCAGCTTTCAGTATCCTGAATGAGACAAAGTAGTAGGCTGTCTGCATCTTGGTCAGCAGATTCTCGTCGGA
Organism: Candidatus Micrarchaeota archaeon RBG_16_49_10; assembly: GCA_001784635.1. GTDB lineage: Archaea > Aenigmatarchaeota > Aenigmatarchaeia > CG10238-14 > CG10238-14 > RBG-16-49-10. The sequence continues at coordinate 59,800 of MFRS01000004.1, read as the reverse complement.
GTTCTGCGGCCTTGTGTGGGCTGAAACCGCACCCACTCTCGGGTTTTTGAATGGCCTGACCAGCCCACGGAAAGTCTTCGGGTTTATGAAGCTGTCGCTGTCCAGCTGGACGACTATCTCGCCCTTGGCCCTCCTTATCCCTTCCGCCATCCCTTGCCTCTTCCCCCTGTTCACCTCCCAGTCCACTATCACCAGGTCCTTGTGTTCCCTCTTGGCTTCCTGCATCTCCTCCAATGTCCCGTCAGTGCTCCCGTCGTTGATGGCTATGACCTCAATCTTGCTTCTCGGGTAGTCCACGGCGTAGCAGTTCTCTATGGTCCTCCTTATGACAGTCTCCTCGTTCTTGCAGGGTATGACGAAGGTCACCGTCGGCTCATACTCGTCCCAGGTCGTGCTCTCGAAGCCCTTCATGACCTTCTCCATGGACTTCTTGTGGAACATAGCCCCAACAACCCTGGAGAGCTGGAATGTGGTCACGAAGGTCGTGTAGAGGAAGACGATGGGCTCGACCGAGAACTCTATCGCGGTCTTCGCCTTCAGCATTATAATGAGTGCTATCAGGACTAGGCCTGCCAGAATCAACCCAAGGTTGAAGAAAAGGTCAGACATAGTCTTTTTGAAGCCATAATTTGGCCTCTTTTTGTGGCTTCTCATTAAGCCTTTTCTTTGTATGTCTGAGTATAAATATATTACTACTTTATAGTAACTAATAAAAATCAGGCTTTTCAGCGATTAGAATTCAGCTTTTCTTTTCCTTTTTGTCTTTTCATAGGCCCAAACCAGCATGACCGATATTAGGTACCAAAAGATGACGTCCAAGAGAAGGTTGCGATACAAGATCGTCGAAGAGCCGCGGTTTTCTGGATAACCCCCGACGCCGGGCTTAATGAAATATGTCCCTTTGCTGAAGTGCCAGTACGGCAGTGGGAAGCCCCTTTCCAGTATATAGGCGTCCATGACCAGCGGCTCGTGGGAATACAGGAAGGTCAGGGCGGTCAGAGCAAGGGCCAGAAGAATCAGCAAATAATAGTTCCTTGTGATAAACTTACCCATTCCAGAATCCCTCATCTTGACCACAGGCACAGTCGACAAGAGGTAGGTTAGGACTAGAAGCAGGCCAGCGACGGTGTAGATATATACATCGCACCTTCTACCGAACTCTATGTTATTCTGCCTGCAGACGGATTCAGGCTCGTCTACCCTGCAACCCAAGCCACCTGCTCGGCATGACATAAAGAAGGGCAGTATAAAAAAAACCGAGAGCAAATAAAGGACTACGAATAGGGTTATGGATTCTCTAGTGGGTTTAATGAACTCTTTAAATGCCATTGAATTGAATTTGACTTTCTGACTAATAAATGATTTCCGATTTCGTTCGGTTTATTTACTCCTCGCTCAATGCCTCCACAGGGCTCAGCTCGGCGGCCTTTTTGGAAGGATAATAGCCACCCACTATTCCCAGGACTAGTGCAAATAGGAAAGCCCTTGAGGCCAGGCTAAACGACACATACCCTGTGAGGCTGCCCTTTGATGCAACCGTTATCGCGAATGCCCCCATAGAGCCTATTATCAACCCCAGAATCCCCCCAATCGAGCTGAGGAACGATGACTCCACCAGTATCAGCCTGAGCACATAGCCGTTGGTCGCCCCTATGGCTTTCAATACACCAATCTCCCTCTTCCTCTCCATGACGGACATTATCATCGTGTTCATCACGCCCAAGCCGCCGACGACGGCCGAAATGCCTGCCACCCCTATCGTGAATATCTGTATCTGGTCGACGATGCCGGTGATCTGGTTCGCGAACTCCTCGGTGGTCAGCACGGTGACGTCCTCCACGCTCTCTTCGATGCTGTCGGCAATCTCCTGGACGTCGCTTATGTCCTCAGGGTAGAGGATAACGCCAGAGTATTCTTCGGTGTCTAGCAGGTCGAAGGCCATATCTATCGGTATTATCGCCCCGCTGTCCAGGCCAGGGTCGCCTATCTCCTTGTATATACCTTTGACTATGAAGTTCTCCTCCTTCAGCTCTATCGTGTCGCCCACCTCCACGTCAAGGACATCGGCCAGGTCGCTCCCTATCGTCGCATAGTTGGTGTCCCCGACCTCGAGCCCCTCCCCG
>MFRS01000004.1:14150-57667 GCA_001784635.1 Candidatus Micrarchaeota archaeon RBG_16_49_10 | reverse complement strand
CCAGCGACTCCTTCTCCGGGTCGATACCCATTATGAAGATGGTTGGCTGCCCGAAGGCCTGTTCTGAGTTGATGTAGCCGACATCCATCACATACTCCACATAGTCCTTTATCCCGTCCGTCTCCTCGATCTCCCTCACCTTCTCCTCCGACAACTTGCTCGTCGAAAGGGCCAGGAACAGCGGAGAGCTGGACTCCTCGTAGACCGTTATCTGACCGCTTGCCTGCTCAAGGCTCTTGGAGATGTCCCTTCTCAGCCCCTCGGATATGGAGCCCAAGGCGACTATCGCGGCTATCCCTATCGTTATCCCCACCACAGTGAGTATGGTCCTCGTCTTCTGCCTGAGGATGTTCTTAAAAGCCAATTCCAGGATGTCCCTCAAGGAAACGCACCTATCAACATAAAGATGGTTGAATCGATTTATATCTTTCCGACCAAATAGTTTTTGTGCCAGAGCTGGAGTTCTACGTCAGGAAGAAGATATCGGAGATAGACCCCGCTGCCGACTCCAAGGTCAAGGCCATAGGGCTCGTGCTCGAGAGGGACGAGGACACCATGGTAATAGACGACGGCACGGGGAAGCTGAGGGTATTCGGGAACCTTCCTGCGGATTTGAAGGCTGACGGCATGGTCAGGGTCTTCGGCCTGATACTGCCGGGGGACGCGGGCTTCGAGATGAAGGCGGACATAGTGCAGGACTTGGCCGACCTTGATATAAATCTTTATAAGGCGATTGATGAATTAGTTATAGGTAAGGGGGTATGATTTGATGTTCAAGGCTACCATTGCGGATGTCGCTGTGTTCAGGGATTCCATAATCGCGATCGCCGAGCTGATCGACGAGGGCATCTTCAAAATCACGAAGAACGGGATGAGCCTTCTCGCGGCCGACAGGGCGATGGTGTCCGTCGTGGACTTCAAGCTTCCCGCAACGGTCTTCGAGGAGTACAAGGTGGAGAAGGACCAGACGCTGGGTGTCAACATATCCAACTTCGTCTCGGTCATAAAGAGGGCCAAGCCCGAGGACAAGCTCACCTTCGAGCTGAAGGGGAACACCCTCGAGGTGAGGATGTTAAATGGCGGCGCGAGGAAGTTCGTCGTGCCGTTGCTCGACATAAAGGGCGAGGAGATACCGCCGATAGACCAGCTTGCGTTCAAGGCCAAGGTCAAGGTGAAGGTCGACGTCCTCAAGAGCGGCGTCGAGGATGCGAATGTGGTCGCGGACACGATAGTCTTCCACGCGAACGACGGCACGTTCAGGATGAACGCTGCCGGCGACATAAGCTCTACCGAGCTGGTTCTGGAGAAGGGCAACGACTCATTGATTAGCCTGGAAGTGGACGGGGATGTGAAGGCCAGATACCCACTTGATTACCTTAGGAAGATGATAAAGGCGAGCAAGCTGTCGGACGAGGCCACAATCTCATGGGCGAAGGACTACCCGCTGAAGCTCGGGTTCAAGGACGTGGACAAAGTCGAGATGAACTTCATTCTTGCACCAAGAGTGCAGGACGACTGAATAGACTTTCGGCTAGTGCCAGAAACGGCTTTCTGTTATACTTCAATTTTCTATCATGTTCAATCTTCCGGAGAAATCAAAAAAAAGGAAAAAACAGTTAAATTATTTTTCACTATTTCAAATGATATTATGATGCAGGACAACATAACGAAGCTGATAGTTTCGATAATCATAGGTCTGGTGATTTATTTGGTTGTTTACTTTCCCCTAAACCTAGTCTTTGCTCCGCAACCCCAGACGATGATGGACATGATGAGGAACATGGGCAGCAACAACCTGCAGGCGCAGACCATAAACGTAGTCTCTATAGCCATTTCCTTAATGGCCGTGCTTTTCGTATACTCCAAGCTGAACAGACCTGTGGTAAAACCTAAGCCGAAGCAGAGAGATGAGCTCTCAATCCTGAAAAGGGCACTTTCCGAGGACGAGAAAAAAGTGATTTCTGAGATTGAGAAAGCCGAGAAGATAACCCAGGACTCCCTCAGGTTCAGGCTGAGCTGGAGCAAGGCGAAGCTCTCCGCGATACTGACGAGGCTCGACAGGATGAGGATCATCCAGAGGGAGAGGGTGGGGAAGACATACAACCTTTTCCTCGAGAAAAAAAAGAGATGACGGTTCAGAACCGTTCGGACAACAACGAATATATCTTGGTTTACCCAATTAAATGGATTGAAAAACAAAGGTGGTATGAATGGAAAGGAAGATTTTTGCCTTGGCGGTCGGCGCGGTTATGTTGCTCGCCACTGGGGCCATAGTATATGCCTTACAGAACTCCAATGCGGAGGCTACAGACGTCAACAGCTTCTACGACAAAATGGCCGAGGAGCACGAGGAGATGCTGGAGGCGCACAGGAGACTGGCGAACGGCGAGATAACCCAGGAGGAGTTCAACGAATTGATTGCGGAGCACAGGCAGGAGATGTGGGAGCTGCACCAGGAGAGTGGCTTTGGATGCCCGATGATGGGTGGTAACGGATTTTACAGGGGAAGCGGCATGATGCGCGGATTCGGCAACGGTTTTGGGATGATGGGCTGAGACCCTTCTTTTATCTATTTTTTGCGTGGCCCAAAACATTGTCTTTCATAATACTTTACCCAGTCAGTATGCTCAGGAGGTTGTTTAGAAGGCATCAGACTTATATTTATTTTTCTTAAGGCGCATAATTGCCGTTCATCACTTATCATTTGAGCTATTATTGCGAATCTTTTTCTCTCAGGTATATATCCGGGAGCTTTTAATTTAGATCTGGCTCCTTGTATCCTTCCCATATACTTTCTCATTTCTTCATTTCTCCAATATGTTTTTGCAGTCATTTGAAATAAATATGATTCGTCAACTCTATCTAAAACCCCACTCGGTCCATCTATTCTATTTACATTCACAATACTAGGGTTGCCATGCATATCGTATACCGTCATCCCCCACCCCTCTTTCTGCTGAGTCGGCTGGCTCGGTTCCGGCTTTCTAGAGGATAAGGATAGCAATACCCTGGAAGCCGCATATAAACCCCCGGAGAAAAGAAGCACTCCAACAACACCACCGAGCACACACTTGTCGGTACCTGTAAGCTGGTAGTTGGCGAATGGGTTCTGGTCTTGGAGCCTAACAATGGGACCAGCATAATGGTTAAGCACACCATTTGCCGCCAGGCCAAGTTCATATAACGCCAATGGCCACATGTCTTATCATTCTGGTCGTTAAACTTAAATCCCTTTTGAGGCATCCGAGTGCGTAGAAATCCTCACTATAAGTTAAACAATTTCACAAAAGATTTGCCAAAAAACAGTGCCAAGAGAGAATTATACACCCCGACCTCCTTCTATAAGTAGTACAGAACTGTCAGCATCGTCTACTTTTACTATTTTCCTATCTCTAGTCGGTACCTCCAATAGATACGTGCCATCAGGATATTCCATAATTATCTTATACCCACTTCTTGTCGGAGCCGGCTGACTCGGTTCTTTAGAGGATAAGGATAGCGATACTCTGGCAGCTATGTATATTCCGCAACCAGCAAGGAGTCCAACACCAAGACCACCGATTATACACTTATCCACGCCTGTAAATTGGTAGTTGGCGAATGGATTCTGGTCTTGAACTTTGGGAATAAAACCAGCATAACGGCCAGCCACCTCATTTGCCGCTAAGGTCAATTCATATAATGCCAATGGCAACATACCTTATCCTTTTTGCTGTTAAACATAAATCCCTTTCGAGGCATCATCTTAAGCGGACGGACCCCCCTTTTGTCGTTTTTCAAAAATGTAACCTATGTGGTGGGATAGTACATCCGGTTGGTTTGTGACCGATGGTGAAGCGAGTTAGCATTGCTTTCCCCTAAGGACCCAAGGCCAGCCTCTTGACTTCTTCAAAATTATAGCCGAAAGCTGTGCACAAATGTCCCAAAACTTCAATATTCCTCCCGCCATCCAAGACATAGCCAGGTATAGAGGTTGCTTCGTTGGCATAGTCCCGAGATACACCTTCTTCTATTATTTCGACAGTTGGCCTGCCGTCTTTCCTGTAGGCATGGACCACATCAAACAACGGGGGTTTTCCACCTATTGACACAATAGCCATGATTACGCCCGTGCCAGCCCCATACTCATTCGGCTTATAGCATATCTGCGCAATTTTTCGGACCATAGACATAAAAGAAAGCGGCCAAAGCATTTATATCTATTCTGCAAAACCCGGATTGCTATGTGGTATTCAAATACCGGAAAGGGAAGGCTAGGAAAGACATTTAAATTTAACTGTGCTAAAAAGATATAGTTGTGATAACTAACCGATAATAAAAATTGGAGGTAAATTTTCATGGCCGTAACAATCGCACAATCGCAGAAAAAGAAAGTCTCGAAAGTCGACGAGGAACTTCTGAAGTTCTTGGAGCAGAGAAGGGCAAAAATCAAGGTCATAGGCACTGGCGGTGCCGGGAACAACACCATAACGAGGATGATGCAGGTTGGCGTCGAGGGAGTCGAGACTATTGCGGTGAACACGGACGTGCAGGATTTGCTTTATTCTGACGCTGACAACAAGCTCCTCATAGGCAGGGAGGTCACTGCAGGCCTTGGCGCAGGCGGGGACCCGGCCATAGGCGAGGAGGCGGCAAAGGAGAGCAGGGACGAGATCAAGAAGATGCTCGAGGGCTGCGACATGGTATTCATAACATGCGGCTTGGGAGGCGGGACCGGAACAGGCTCCGCACCTGTAATAGGCGAGACCGCCCAGAAGATGGGCGTTCTGACCATAGCCGTCGTCACTCTTCCGTTCGAGATGGAGGGCCACCAGAGGATGAAAAACGCCAAACTGGGCCTTCAGAACCTCAGGAAGAACGTTGACACCATCATAATCATACCAAACGACAAACTTCTGGAGATAGTGCCGGACGTCTCATTGGCTACCGCGTTCAAGGTGGCCGACGAGATATTGGTGAACTCCGTCAAGGGCATCGCAGAGCTTGTCACCAAGCCCGGACTGATAAACCTGGACTTGGCCGACGTCAGGGCTGTGATGAAGAACGGTGGCCTCTCCATGATTGGAATGGGAGAATCGGACACAGAGAACAGGGCGATAGAGGCTGTCGAGAAGGCGTTGAGCAACCCGTTGCTCTCCCTGGACATAGAGGGGGCAGAGGGTGCCTTGATAAACGTGACTGGTGGACCTGACATAACGATAAGGGAGGCCCAGCATGTGGTCGAGGCTGTATCCTCAAAGCTTTCCGAGGACGCGAAGATAATCTGGGGAGCCCATGTCTCCAAGGACTTGGCCGAGTCGGTCAGAGTGCTGGTCATCGTGACCAACGTGAAGGCCGACCAGGAATCGGTCGAGGAGCAGCTCCTGAAGCCGAAGAAGATCTTCGTCGAGGAGGAGCTCGGGATAGAGTTCATCGAGTGATTTTTCCCTTTTTTCCCTTTATTCTTTAAATTTATTAATCTGCACTCTCAATCTATTTGTGAGCACCATGAAGATCAATTTCAACCCCAAGGAGACCATAACCAGGTACAGGAGGGTCCTTATCCTAGCCAGGAAGCCCTCGAAGGAGGAGCTCACAAAGACCTCAAGGGTCTGCGGGATAGGGTTCATAGTCATGGGGCTGATGGGGTTCGTCTTCTACATGACCTCGGTACTCGTCGGTGCCTGATATGATATACTCGGTCAAGACGATAATAGGCAGGGAGAACGTCGTCATAGAGGCCATAGCGAACAAGGCCAAGGTTACTAGCCTCCCGATAAAGGCCATAGTGCACCCTGAGGAGATAAAGGGCTACATCTTCGTGGAGGCCGAGCTCAAGGACGTCGAGGCTGCGATAAGGGACATCCCCCACGCGAGGGGCATAATAAGGACTCCGCTGCCGGTGGAGGAGCTGAAGAAGTTCCTGAAGCCGAAGGAGATCGAGATCAAGCTGGCTGACGGCGACATAATAGAGGTCATAGGCGGGCCTTTCAAGGGTGAGAAGGGCAAGGTGAAGAAGTTCGTCAAGGAGAAGAACGAGGTCACCATAGAGCTGATAGAGGTCACCGTCCCGATACCGGTCACAGTCAACGCCGGCCTGGTGAAGGTCATAGACGCCATCAAGAAGGAAGAGTAATTACCCTTAGACTCTAATTATTGTATTGCTCCATATTGTCTTAAATAAATCTCAACACCATTCTTAAGCGTTGGATCCAAAAGTTTGAATGTCAAAGGATGTGTAGCAGAACCATGGCCAATAATTGCCATGTCAACACTATCGACAATCCCTTCTAGTCGAAGACTTTCCATGTACCTCTCTACTTGTGCGATTATTTCAGGATCTGCTGTAATTTTATATGTTAATGTTACGCCATTCATTGGTTTCCACCGATACTTTGGTTGGCAAATAAGGATTTAAGTCTTTGCTTTGGCTTGGGTGTTCTACCCTTCTAATGACACCGCCTATTCAGTACCAGCAGACACACTCCCTACCAAATAATTTTCAGGAATAAACCTTTTTAAGCTTTCAATCTTACTTATATTGAGTGAAACTATGTCAGACAAGGAAACCATCGACATGCTCATAGAGGGCGGCAGCGCTAAGCCAGGCCCTACCACAGCCCCTAAGCTGGGGATGTACAAGGTAAACATGAAGAAGCTCTTCGAAGACATAAACGACCAGACCAAGGCCTACAAGGACATGAGTGTCCCCGTCAAGGTCCTCGTGGACAAGAAGGACGGTAGCTACGCGATAAGGATTGGCACCCCTCCGGTCTCGTCCCTGCTAGCGAAGGAGCTGGGGATGAAGAAGATTGCCGTTGCGAAGGCCGAGAAGGCCGAGGGCGAGGCTGCGGCGGAGAAGCCTGCGAAGAAGGCCAAGGAAGCCGCTCCCGCTGAGCCGGTCAAGGAGGCTGCGGCCGCAGATGCCACAGATGCCGCTGGGGCACCTGTTGCAAAGAAGAAGAAGGAAAAGGAGAAGATTGCCAGGGTCATAGTGGCCGATGTCAAGATGCAGCAGCTGGTCAAGATCGCGAGGATGAAGTGGAGCGGGATGCTGTCCAAGACGTTCAAGTCCGCCGTGAAGGAGGTCGTCGGGTCCTGCGCGAGCATGCCGGTCACGATAGAGGGCAAGGCCCCCAAGGCCATAATAGCCGAGATAGACGAGGGGAAGTACGACTCTTTGATTAAGGAGTAGGCGGCTTACAGTCCCATAAGCCTTTCAAACAAACTCATCTCCGCCTCAGGATTGAATTGTTTGTAAAAGGTCAATAAATCAGCATCGTTTTTCAGCCTAAACCCGTTTGCGTAAAGCCAGCTCCTTGCGGCCACAGGGTCCATTTCTTCAGTTACTCTATGAGAGGTTATAAAACCAATATAACCCTGACCCCTTGATATTCGGAGTTCAAAGAAATTACCATCCTTAACTCCCTCTAAAATATACCTATCTTCCCCGATTTTAAGTTCCAATACAACCACCAATACAGAGTTTCTATGGGTTGTTAGTTATAAATCTGTTACCCAGAAGCTTATCGCCAGACAAGTCAAAGCCAAAGCAATAAGCTCTTAACCTTTTCTCACTAATTAGTGATTAGTGTTTTAAATGAGGATAATAAGGGCTATATCTTGGGTTCTGCTGGCTCTGCTTGCGGTGTCGCTGCTGACCGAGATATTCTTCGGCGGCATACCCCTGACTTACATAATGATTCTTTCCACTTCGCTTCTGGCTTTGATGCTCTACATGGACCATTCCCAGGCCTCTGCGGTGGCCAAGATAGGGGAGGCTGTCGGGAAGATAAACCTCTCCAAGCTCGAGAGGGAGATTGTCAAGATAAGGCAGATGGAGAACGAGTACTTCTCGAGGAAGTTCGGGGCCGAGATGAACCTCAGCGCCCTCGAGAGGAGGCTGCAGGGGGCCCTTAGGGGGCTTGAGGGCAGGGTTGAGGGCTTCAGCGAGGAGATTGAGGAGAACAGGAAGGAGTTCGAGAGGCTGACGAGGGAGTACGAGATGACCTACAGGGACATGGCCAGGAAGGTCCTGGAGCTGGACAACGAGATGAACAAGAAGTACACCCTTTTGGGTGAAGCGATTTTAAAGCTCAAAAAAGGAAAATATGTGAAATAAAAAAATGATTTTAGACTTCTTGAGGGAGTAATGCTCTGACAAAAAGAGTGTCATTATTTTGTCTGGCCACTTCATAGTTGGCAACTCCATTGGTTCTTTGCAGATTTATTAAGGATATTCTAGTCCCCTTTTCAACTATACTTGGCCCATCGTAAACAGCATTTCTTCCTTCGGAATAATTAAAAACTGATTCTCCTCCATCGGCAAAAGATAAATTATAACGCATTGTATCACCAAATATAATCACTAACTAGTAGTACTAATATATAAGCATTTCTATCCTGTAGTAAATATATCCCCTTGGCAACCTTTTTAAATCTTAACGCCCATTTTAATTTAGCCCGTTGGCACTGCCTCGCGCAGGAGGGATTTTTATGAAGACGAAAGAGCAACTGAAGGCATTAAGAGAATCCTCTAAGAAAAGGAACTTCAGCCAAAGGCTCGACATGATAGTCATCCTGAAGGAGTTCAACCTCAAGAAGGCCGACTACAAGCTGGACGAGGTTTTCATGCTTCCTAAGGGACCCGGAAAGCAGACCAAGGTCACGATTTTTGCTGATAATATTCCAGCCATAGAGGGCTGCAAGATAGTGAAGAAGGACGAGATAGAGAAGCTCTCCCAGAACAAGAAGGAGCTCAAGAACTTGATAGCTGACACAACCTTTTTCCTCTCCGAGCCGCCTTTGATGCCCGTGGTCGGTAAGTTCCTAGGTAAGTTCCTCGCCCCGATAGGGAAGATGCCCAAGCCGCTGGCCGGCGACCCGAAGAAGATGGCCGAGACGTTCAAGAAGGGCGTCAGAGTCGAGGTCAAGAGGGACCCGGTGATAAGGACGGTGGTCGGCCTGGAGAGCATGTCCGACGACGATTTGGCCGAGAACATAGAGGCGCTCGTCAGTTTCCTGAAGGTCAAGCTCCCCAAGGGGAAGAGCAACATAGGGAAGGGCAAGCTCAAGTTCAGCATGAGCAAGCCCATCGTCTTGGAGGTGGACTAGATGGTCAGCGCAAGGAAAATCAAGGACCTGGAGAACCTCAAGGGGATGCTCAGCCAGTACCATGTCATCTCGCTCATAGACCTCTACAAGCTCCCCTCAAGCCAGCTGCACGCGATGAAGAAGGACCTGAGGAAGGACGCCACCATAAGGATGAGCAAGAAGAGGGTGATAGACCTGGCCTTCAAGGACGCGGGGAAGAAGGACTTGGAGAAGATCATGGAGCACGATGCCAAGGAGCCGGCGCTGATATTCACTAACATAAACCCTTTCAAGCTGTTCAGGCTGATAGAGAGGAACAAGTCCACGGCCTTCGCAAAGGAGGGCGACATCATGACAAAGGACATAGTCATACCCGAGGGGCCGACCAAGCTGATGGCAGGGCCGGCCATAGGGGATCTGCAGAGGGCCAAGATACCCGCCAAGGTGCAGGACGGCAAGATCCACGTGATAAGGGAGACCAAGGTTGCCAAGAAAGGCGACGCCCTCAGTGCCCAGACGGCCGATCTGCTGAAGAAGCTGGACATCCAGGTGGGCGAGATAGGCATATACCTCGTCTCCGCCTGGGAGGACGGGATAATCTTCGAGAGGTCCGTCCTGAACGTCGACCAGCAGGCCTATCTGAAAAACCTGATGGCGGCAGCCGCGCAGGGGATGAACCTGGCCGTGAACATCGCATACCCGACCAAGCAATCAATCGAATTACTGCTCACAAAAGCCCATCAAGAAGCCAAAAGCCTAGGGATGGAGGCAGGGATACTGGAGAAGGAGATAATAGGGGACCTTTTAGCCAAGGGGCAGGCACAGGCAAGGGCTTTGAAGGAGAAGGTTAAGCTCGAGTAGGGAATAACCATATAAAGATGAAGTCAAAGATAAATATAAAAATGGTGAATGAGCAAATAATATGGAGGTAGTTGTTGTGGAATACATATACAGCGCGCTCATACTGAACTCGCTAGGGCAAGAGGTGTCCGAGGCCAACGTCAAGAAGGTCATAGAGGCTGCTGGAGCCAAGGCGGAAGACGCCAAGGTGAAGGCGCTAGTCTCGGCTTTGGAGGGCGTCGACATCAAGGAGGCCATAAGCAAGGCGGCTTTCGCGGCGGCACCGGTTGCAGCAGCGCCAGTGGCGGCAGAGGCCAAGGCGGAGAAGAAGGCTGAGGAGAGCCCACAGGAGCAGGAGAAGAAGGCAGAGGAAGCGGCGGCTGGATTGGCGAGCCTGTTCGGCTAGGGGTTGTTATTTCCCTTTTTCTGGTTCTGTTTTTGTTTAGCTTAGCCGTTTTTAGCGGAAGCATTTTTCCCAGTGGCACGCACGTTGCAATCATTTTTAACTGCAGAAAACAAAGCATTATTGCCGATTAGATGCCCAGAAAACTTAAGAAAGCGAAAAGCAAAAATAATGCTGGTGGGATATTGGGTGGAAAGCTGAAGAAGTGGTTGCCCATAATAATAGTTCTGCTGGTTCTGCTTGCTGTTGTTGTCTTGGTGAAATGGGACGAGATAACGGATGTTTTCTCCACGCTTGGTGCGAATGCTAGAGCATACCCAAGATCACCACGCAATCGTGTTCCCGCTTCTAGTCCACTAGGAACAGCAGGAGGGGAACCGTTAAATAACCCTACAAATCCACAGCCAAATGCCAATGTAGGAAATCCCCCTTATGACAATCAAGATGATGTCGACTCAAGGTCAGGTGGCTCTAACGACGGTAGCTCAGGTTCGGGCGGCTCAGGGGCAGGCGGTGGCGGCAACTACCCGGTATAGCTTCAAATTATAGCTTGAATCCATGAAAGGCTTGATAGTTTTTATGCCCTGGGATTCCTAAAAACCAAAAGCCTTTATAAACATTAAAATGCTTTTACTGATAAGTGTTTCACATGGAAAATCTCCTGAATCTCACTAAAAAGATAAAGGACGAGGCCCTCAGGAAGAAGGTCGCGGACTACATAAAGGACCGCAAGCTGCTTAACAAGAACTTCAGCAAGTACGACCCGGAGAAGCTCGAGATGTCGGGCAGCTACTTCCGCGTTTCCAGCTCAAGCCTGGGCCCTGTCGAGAGGGATGTGATAGGACATACGATAGTATTGACGGAGACCGTGGAGGAGATAGGGAAGGTCTTCGAGAAGAGGTTCGGCCTCAAGCTCGAGACGGACAACCTGATAGCTGCGTCCATCGTTCATGACATAGCCAAGTCCTACGAGTTCAAGAGGGACAAGGACGGCGATTTGGAGCCCACAGGCATAACGCTGGACCACACGATGCTCGGGGTGGCCGAGCTATACGCCAGGGGATTCCCGGAGGAGGTCATCCACATAGTCGCCTCCCACCCAGGGGAAAGCAGCCCCACGCCGCCAAGGTCCTTCGAGGCTGTCATATTCCACAGCCTGGATTCGCTCTGCTCGGTGGTGGAGTACTACGTCCTCAGCAGGAAGAAGCTTGCGGAAAGGATAATGGCGCTCTCTGATGATCAATTGAAGCTGGTAGGTGAGGGCTCTGAAGAACTTGAATGACCTTCTCGAGGCCATCGAGGGGGAGCTGAGGAACCTCAAGGAATCGGACACTGTCTGCCTCATCCACCATGACGACGGCGACGGCTGCTCTTCTGCCGCTCTTTTCTCGATAATAGTCACCCGCCTCACAGGCATCGCTCCAATCTTTTTCCCGATAAGGGGCCCGAACAACATAACCTACAAGCTGGTGAACCAGATAAAGACGATAAGCCCCGACTACCTCTTCACGCTCGACGTCTCTCTCGAGCCGATAAAGCTCAGCATATTCCGCGGATTCGTGCTGGACCACCACCTCACCGACTTCCACGACGCCGGCGGGATGATGTACATAAACCCACGGTCATTCGAAAAGGAGGATGACAAGGTCGTCCCCACCTCTTACATGATATACAAGGTCCTGAAGGCCATGTACCCTGACGAGAAGGCCTCCTGGGTCGCCGGCATCGGCATAACGGAGGACCACAGGGTGGAGCTGTGCAGGGATGTCTTCGAGGACATAAAGGCGGATTACCCGGACCTCTTCGAGGGGGAGATAAGCCAGATAAACATGGAGAAGTCGGTCTTCGGGAGGGCCTGGGACATAGTCAGGGCGGGCAGGATGGTCAGGAAGACTGATGGGGCCAAGACGGCCGTCGAAGCGCTCGTGGAGACCAAGAACAGGCCGGACAAGTTCCTTAACGGGCTGACGCAACACTCCTTCGCCCTCATGCGCTTCTACAGCAAGGTGGCCTTCGAGACCCAGTACTCGCTCTCCGAGGTGAGGGAGAGGGGGAAGTTCTACAGGGACAAGAAGGTCATCATCTTCGAGACCAAGCCGTCCAGGATAAATGCGCTCACGTCATTCATAGCCGACAAAATAAGGCAGGAGTACCCGGACTACATAATCTGCGTGGTCGGCAGCGAGTACGGCTTGGAGAAGAGGAAGATAAGCGTGCGGCTCGAGCAGAGCAAGAGGAAGGAGAACCTTGTCGATATACTTGAAAAGGTCAAAAAAGAGGTTCCTTCGGTCAAAGGGGGAGGCCATCAGTCGGCCATAGGCATTTTCGTCGATTACAACGACCTGGATGACTTCTTGAAGGAATTTGTGGCTGCCATTTGAGCTAACAGCAGTTTTAATGCCTTGTTCTATTGGTTCATCCAAACCCTACCGTTACCAAAGCCATCTATACTATTATAGCCCAATTCTGTTATCGGTGATAAGATGATCTGTGGGAGATGCCATTCGCACAGGACTATCAGGTTCATAGACGGTTTCGGGAGTCCAAGGATGTTCTGCAAGAGTTGCTACAGCAGCGTCAGGATGACCCAGGATGTCGTCATCGCCTCGCAGAGGAGGCTTATGGATTTCGCAAGGAGGTGGGACAATGAGACAATTGGGAATGTACCAACTAACTTTCCTGGAAGATAGGAACATCCTAAAGTGTAGGCTTAACATGGTTGGAGGAAACAGAATGTTTGGCTTTATAATACCTGTGGAATCCAACTGATTCCTTTTTTTTTTTGACATGAGCATTCTATAGAACATAGAAAACTTTATAAGTACTAAAGTACCAAAGTACCAATATGGGAATAATAAAAATAAATGTAGAAGATGGTGTGGAAAGGAGCTTTAGGGAAATTGCGATGAAAAAGTTTGGATATTCAAAAGGTTCTTTGAGTACTGCAGCTGAAGACGCATTTATATATTGGCTAAATAAAGAGGCTGACATACAGGAGATAAGGAGTAATGTTGGAAGAAACCCAGTGGAATCAATGAGGGGCATCTTAAAGCATGTGAAAAAAACGAGCGTTGAATTGCAGGAAGACTTAGGAAAAATATGGTCAGAAGAGGCAGTTAAATGAGCGTTTTTGTTGACGTCAACATTTTCGTCGAATTGTTTTTGGAACAGGAAAAGCAGAAAGAGTGCTTTGATTTCTTTGAGCTAATAAACAAGAATAAACTGAAGGCTTACACAAGCGACTTCATAATTTTTGGAAGCTCTCTCATACTAGAAAGAAGCGGGAAAAAACCCAGTGAAATAAAAAAATTCTTAGAGGACGTTTTTAACATAAAAGGATTGACAGTTTATGATTTGACGCCAAGTGATATGATTAACGCCACTAAAAACATGAAGAATTATAACCTTAGCTTAGAGGACGCCTTTTCACTCCAAGGCGCTCTGGAAAATAAAATTAAAGATTTTGTCTCCTTTGACAGGGATTTTGATAAGGTCAAAATCATTAAGCGTGTCGAACCCAAGGACTTTATTTGATTCAGCCCAAATTCCCCCCAAGTTCCAATACCTCTCTGAGAGAACAGATCTTTGAGATACTTTTCCATGTAAATTTTGATTTTGAAGTATTCTACACTTTTCCCGACATTTCCTTGAAGCGGTGATATAAAAGTCGAGATTTTGGTTAGGAATGCCCATCTCCAATATCAGAAAAACCTACCTTCTCAATTTAACTGGTACTCTGACAAGTTTTTCATTTTCAATTTCACTCAAACCGACTTTCAGCTCTATTTCCATAACTTTTTTAACCGTCGCAGATTCTAAATTCAGTCTGTATAGTTGCGTCCTGTTTATCTTTCTTGACTTTGCTATTAGCTTGTTTTTTTCCATTTTGTCCCAAAATCTGTAGAGCGTTGGCCTTGTTATTCCAGCCCCTTCCGCAATCTCTGTCTTAGTAAAGTCAAATATGTTGTTGTCTATCAAAAAGTCTAATACCTTCAGTTCTGGGGTCTTTCCAAACAACTCGATTAATATTGATTCCTGTTGCATGACTATCCTTCGTTTTTTTAGTATAAATATTTTACGTTTAATGTAAAATTATTTTAACACAATTTATTATCTTTGAATCCACAAATCATTTTATGACTGAAGCGATAAAAGCTTGGATTTTATTCAAGCTTTTGAGGCACAGGTATTGGGGTGAAAAACACACAAGCTTTGATAATTTACCTAAGGGGAAACCCAGTCATTTGGCAAAACAGATTAGAAATGTCGGTAAAGAACTCATCAAAGACGACTTACTATTGTCGAAACCTGCTCATTATGGCCAGGAGATTTCATTAAACCCCAAAAAGAAGGAGGAAATAGAGAAAATAATTTCAAAATACTATAAAATTTGAGAGCAATTATAATCTAAATATCCTTTGCTTTTCACAGCACTCACTCGAAACGATTTGACGTAACTTTACGAATTGGCAGGCAGAAAAAGATAGCTACTTCCTCTTCACCACAAAGAACCCATGGTCCCTCTCGTGGGGGTCCAGGGTGACGAAGTCCGTGACAGTGAAAAACTCCTCCAGCTTGACCCTTTCCCTCTTGTAGATGTCTTCAGGCCTTGCAGTGACGTCGATGCTCCTTGACTTTATCGTCAGCATGCCAAACCCACCGTCCTTCAGGAAGACCTTCGCGTTCCTTATGAAGACCTCGGTCATGTCCGGTATCGCGACGTCAGCGAATATGAAGTCCACGCTCTCTACCCACGAGTAGTCCTCCGGCTTCCTGGCGTTCATGAGCAGGGGCACTATGTTCTTCCTCTTGTGGCACAGCGGCAGGGACTCCCTCAGGACGCGGTCTGATATCTCAATCCCGTAGATTATGCCTTCAGGCCCTATTATGTCGGAGAAATGGCTTCCCGTCGTTCCGCTGGCGAAGCCCAGGTAAAGGATCTTCAGGCCCTTCTTCATGGGGAAATGGTTCAGTCCATTGTATATGGCGGCGGCAGGCTTGGACCTCTGCGGGTCCCATGCCCTGTACTCCACCCCGCCCTTGCTCATTAGCCTCTCCTCATACACCTTCTGCCCGGGGACGAGGTTCTGCGTGCATAGCTTCCCGTCTATCCAGGAGACGCCCTCAAACTCGGACCTCTTCCTCTCCCTCTCTCTTGGCCTGCGGTTCCCGGTCCTCTGATTCCCACGCCTGAATTTGCTCATCTCAATCCTCCATTGCCTTCTTGATTAAAGCGTCCAGCTCATCCTTCAGCTGCTTCGACTTGTCCGGCGAGCCGTAGTAGTCCATCTTGACCGCTATGCTCAGCTTGGATGAAACTATCCTTGCGACTTTCCCCCTCTTGGCCAGGGGAGCCTTCTGTATGTAGGGTGACTGGAAGAGCACTCCGTGCTTCGGCGCCCTCCCCTTTCCGCTCAAGTACCTGAAAAGGGCCTTCTCAGACCCTAGAAGCTGGATTGTTGACGAGGCCTTCTTTGCGAGTCTGTCCAATCCGCCGACCAGCGCAATCAACCTGGCCCCAAGTAGAGGCCCCGCAAGCTCGGTGAAATTAGGGGCAATCTCCTTCATGACGACCTCTATGTACTTCTCCATCCTTTCCTTCAGCCTGTAGAGCGCCCTTATGTGCTCGGCGTACAGCTTGAGTATTTCCTCGTCCGTCTCGGAAAGGTCCAAGCCCATGCTCACCCTGGCGGAATCGATGAACTCCTCATCCTTTATCTTGTCCCTCAGCCCATTCTCGGCTACGATTTTGACGAACTTCTCGTGCCTGTCCACCGCCTTCTCAAACTCCGGGAAGTGCAGGCCGTACCACTCCCTCAGCCTCTCCATGAATATGTTTATCGACTTCTCAATCTCGTCCATCGTGTTGATGGCCTGGATGACTATCTTGTCCTTCTTGACGGTCTCCTTTATCCGCATCCTAGTGATCTCTATGCCGACCTGTGTCAGGAAGCCGTTCGCATCCTTGTCCTTCAAGACATCCCTAAGCCTGCCCCTCATCACCCTCTCCCCAAGGCTGTTCTCCTCGAAGTTGTAGGGCTCTATCTTCCTCGGCAGGATGAACTCGGAGTAACCCTTGCCCTTCAGCCTGTCTATCAGTTGGCCCTCCTCTGCGGTCATGGCTTCGGAAAGCAGCTTCTTTGCCCCCTCCTCGGGGTCCCTCTTGAAGATGATGCTGTCTAGCTCGTTGCCCTTCTCTCCCACGGCGAAGACGCCCGCCATGTTCCTGACTATGTAGGCTTTCATCTGAACAATTCTATCTAGTGAGGGGAAATACTAATAGTTTTTTACAGAAATCAGGGTCTGGGAGGAATAGAATATCTTTTTTTGGTTCTTGATGTTATAGCTATTTCTTCTGCAACTTTCAAATATCTTCCTTCGGCCAATCCAGGAAAATTTGAATAGTCGCGTCCATGTCTTTCTCCTGCCAAGTTTACAGCTCTAACAGCTAAAGAGTGATATTGTTCTGGAGCCAAGCCACCGAAAACTCTTGCTATAAATCCTCTATTTTCATAAACTTCAATTAACTTGAGAACGGCAACATAAGAAGCTGTATCTTTCGGCAGATTTCTAAGATATTCTTTTGCAACTGAAGCTGTATCTTTTGGTAGACTTCTAAAATATTCCTCAAAATAACTGCTCATAATTAACCTATAGATTTTAACCTTAAATCCTTTTTATTTTAATGGCTTGCGGACGAAAACCTAAATTTTTTAATATGTCGCGCGACAAAATATAGTTCAGTCCCTATGTCCAAGACAATACCCAAGCACGGCATCTTCGGCCTCCTGATAATTCTGGTCACCCAAATCTTCGTCCTGCTCAGGGTCCCCTTCTTCTTCGACTACTACTTTCCCCTCATTTGGCTGGGCTACATATTTTTGGTCGATGGCCTGGTGCATCTCTTCAAGGGGAGGTCCCTCCTTGCCGAAAAAAGCGAGTTCATAAGGCTTTTCCTCTACTCCACGGCCTTCTGGGCGTTCTTCGAGCTCGTCATAAACCTTGTCTACAACTTCCACCCCACGACGACCTACGGGTTTTCCGGCGTGAAATACATGCTACTTTCCGCACTCACATTCTCCACGGTCCTCCCGGCAATCTTCGAAACCACAGACCTCATCAACGCCCTGAGGATCCTCGGAAAACCAAAGTCCAGGGTGGAGCCGCTTAAGCTCAACAGGGGATTCCTCTACCTGCTCTTCCTCATAGGCTTCCTCATCTTCCTAACGCCCATCTTCAAGGGCTTCCTCATATTCCCCGTGATGTGGTTTGCCTTCCTGCTCATCTTTGACTCGATAAACTACATGAACAAGGAGCCCTCCATTCTTCAGAGCATGACCGAGGGCGAGAGCGACATACCCATGACCCTGATGCTGGCCGGCGCCATAGTCGCGCTCTTCTGGGAGTTTTGGAACTACTGGGCCTACATAAAATGGTCTTTCATGGCACCATTCTTCGACTACTACAGGCTCTTCGAGGTCCAGCTCTACTGGTTCGCATTCCTGCTGCTATTCCCGCTGCAGCTGTTCGCCATGTACCACTTCTCAAGGTTTGCGGTGAAGAGGACTAGGCAGGCATTCAAGGGCGAGAAGAAGGAGCCCAAAAAGGTCGTTAGGCACCAGAAGAAGGAGCCGAAGACGATAGAGTTCGTGAAGAAAAAGCGCTGACTGCCCTCCAAAAACCTTAAATCCTTACGCTCTAACTATAGAGTAGTGAAATTATATGGCCAAAAAAGACGCTGGAATTGTAGTGCCCCAATTAACAAGAACTATAGTTCCTGGAGTAGTTCTTGGCAGAGAAATCGTAAATTATCGAATTCAACCGAATGATTCAAGTGTGTATGGAGGCGCTCCAACGCTTGCCGAATTGAGGTATGCTTATTTCGGTAAAAATTCCGACGGCTCTTTTGTTTCCCCTGAATACAGAGAAAGTGTCCTTTCTAATAGAGGACGCGGGGAATGGACGTCCACATTCCTGAGAGACGGAAGAGAAGCTGTGGAAAGACCTGAAAATGTGGTATACAGAAATGGCGTATGGGTAGCTGAGGGTGGAAAAGTTGCCAGACTAGAACTGCCCCCAGAAGGATGGGCATTGGAATATGACATGCCTACAGGTTTCCCAAGCAGGACTTCTCAAAAGAGAAAAGATGCTGAGAAAGTTTTTGGAGATGACACATCATATTTTTGGTATAACTCTAAGGGTTTAAGGGCCGTGCTGCGGGGCTTCGGCCTCAGCGACTTCGGGCCGTTCTGTGTCGTCGCGGACTTCGTTCCCGGCGACAGGGGTTCGGGCAGTGGGGTTCGTTCCGCCAGTAGGTAGAGCAAGATGCGTAGCATCTTGCGATGTCCAAAGAAGGCAAAAAACTTAAATCCTAATAATAGAAGTCATTTCTAGTGATTTTCATGGAGAGCTACTCGAGCTACAGGTTCCCCGCGAGCGCCAAGAGCGAGAAGGAGGCCGATTTAGTGGTTTTCGGCGTGCCATTCGACTCCACGGTCGATTACATGCCCGGGGCCAGGTTCGGCTGCAGGGCGGTTAGGGAGGCCACGAACTTCATAGAGCCCTTCGACCTCAAGACGGGGAAGAACATCCTGGAGAAGACCAAGATATTCGATGCGGGCGATCTGGCGCCCAACAGAGGGGACTCTAAGGAGACGGTGGAGATAGTCAGGAGATACGTTGAAGGTTTACTCAAAAAAGGCAAGTTCCCGTTGATGATAGGCGGGGAGCACCTGATAAGTCTGGGGGCTGTTAAAACATTACCCAAGGGCACGAAGATAGTATCCTTTGACGCTCATTACGACCTGAAGGAGGTCTGGGAAGGCAGCGAATACACTCATAACACCTGGCTCAGGAGGGCTGCCGAGATTGTCGGCCCCCAGAACATCTGCATAATAGGGGTGAGGGCCGGGGACGAGTTCGAGCATGAGTTCGCGAAGAAAATCCTAGTTAACCCGTCAAAAGAGCAGCTGAAGAAGTTCTGCAAGGGGAACATCTACCTGAGCATAGACATGGACGTCTTCGATATCTCTATAGCGCCCGGCGTAGGCACCCCGGAGCCGGACGGGATGCTTTTCAGGGAGTTCGACGAGCTGCTGAAGATAGTATGCAAGGGTAAGGTCATCGGGATGGACTTGGTGGAGGCTAGGCCTCTGGGTGACGATAAGATCACGGAAATCCTGGGGGCGAAAACTATTTTCAGGGCATTGAACTATATATTTTGTTAGGCAGGAGTCGCGTAGCATGGCCAATCGCGCTAGGTTGAGGGCCTAGTCCCTTAGTGGGTACGAGAGTTCAAATCTCTCCTCCTGCATGCCATTTTATTTAGCCACTACAGAATAGAAATCTTTATATACTACTTATTACCACTATAAGATAGTGAATTGATATGACAACCGATACTGCTTTAGTTGGAAGGGCAATGGCTGCATTTTTACCTTTACACCCAAGCCAAAAAGAAAGGTTATCCTATATTCTTGGAGGAGACCATGGCGTTAAAAAAGTATGTGAAACTTTAGGTGGCTTTGGGGCAAGCTGGAGGGTTACAGAATCTGGTTTGTCCATTCCTTACAGTACAACTGGGATTTTTGTCAGCCCGCTAGACTCAACTGGCAAGTATTTTAAGCCTGACGGCAGAGAAGGTAACTTCAATATTGATTATGATGTCTTTACCTCTTTGGTAGCTATAGCTCCCGGTACAATGGGTCAAATGCTAGGAAACTTTATTAACTATAGAGGATCACAAACTGAAGTACTGGAACAAATTGGAAAATTACCATCAGGCAATGCGTTGAGAAAGCTTACTGGAAAATTGTACTAACCTTTTTTACAAATTCGGTAAATCGGTGAATCGATAATGGCAACTATGCACCGAGCACCGACAATTTCAAGGCGGGACTTCCTAAGGGTAGCAAGCTTAGCCGCCGCAGCTGCGGGGGTCAGCCTTTTACCTGGTTGCAAAAAAATACCAGAATACCCAACCTGCAGTTATCAGCCCAAGCAAAT
This sequence comes from Candidatus Micrarchaeota archaeon RBG_16_49_10, assembly GCA_001784635.1. GTDB lineage: Archaea > Aenigmatarchaeota > Aenigmatarchaeia > CG10238-14 > CG10238-14 > RBG-16-49-10. The sequence continues at coordinate 37,347 of MFRS01000004.1, read as the reverse complement.
AAGTTTCTCCGGTTATGACTGGCTTGTCAAATGCAACGGGGAAAGAGTCGGCCCAGGCCCGAACTACTTCTCTGAGAGCCCTGAGAATGTCTATGTGGACCGTGAAGGGGTTCTAAGGCTAGGCGTCACAAGGAGAGGAAGGGCATGGCATACATCAGAGGTCTACTCGCCGCATAGCTTGGGTTACGGGACATACACATTTGAAGTCATCAATCCCCCGGCAGACAATAATACGGTCCTCGGCCTTTTCGTCTATGAGGACGACTTTCATGAAATCGATGTGGAACTCGCCAGATGGGGAAAGAGAGACGGTCACAACGCCCAATTTACAGTCCAGCCTTTTGATGTCCCTGGCAACATGAACAGATATGAGGTGGCACCCAAAGACGTCAAATGTGGGTTCGATTGGAGGGCGAAAGGCATAGACTTCTTCCTGTCTTCCGGCGGAAAGGAAATAGGATGGAATTATAGGGGAAAGAGTATACCGGAGCCTGGAATGGAGAGGGCCAGGATGAACTTGTGGTTAATGGGAGGCGAGCCACCTAGTAAAAACAAGGAGATTCAAGTCGGCATCAGAAGCTTTTCGTTCAGCCCATAATCACATTGTGCAAAACCCTAAATAACGATCCTTCCATTAATATTTCATGGGACGTCTCCTTGGCTCCATGATAGACCCTTACTACATCGATATCTCCCCGGAAGGCGAGCTGGTCGTCGGGTGGAAAGGCGACACAATCGTCATACCTCTTAGAGGGCACAGCCCTTCCACTTTGGCAAAAATGTTGATGGGCCACGGTATAAAGCCGCAGATGGCTGAGAAGATAGCTTCGGCGGCCTTTACCTTGTGATAGACCAGTTCGATAATCAATAATGCAATAAATTGGATCTGTATAAATTATTTATACATTTGTATACTAAAGTTATACATGTTGCAAAGGCTTTTCACTTCCAGAACAAGAACCAAGTTGCTGAAATTGTTCTTCTTGGACAGGAAAAGGGAGTTTTACCTTAGAGAGCTGGCCAGAATAACAGGGGAAAACCCCAATTCCGTTGGCAGGGAACTGAAGAATTTATCCGAAGGCGGCATAGTAACTGAGAGAAAAAAAGGAAATCAGAAGCTATACGCGGCGAACGAGTCTTTGCCCATACACGAGGATCTCAGGAGGTTAGTGCTCAAGACACTAGGCTTTGGGGAGGTTTTAAGTGGAGAACTGTCCAAACTCGGCAAGATAAAATTTTGCATAGTCTACGGCTCTTTCGCAATTGGGGATGAGGTCAGCGAAAGTGATTTGGACATTCTGATAATAGGTGACTTGGACGAAGAGAAACTGATTGAGGTTGTGCGTGGGCTTGAAGAGGAACTTTCTAGGGACATAAACTACATCCTGTGGACCGCAAAAGAGTTCAAGAATAAATCCAGGCAAGGGCATCACTTATTGTTGGACATAGTCGAAAAGCCAGTTATAATGATTGTCGGGGATGAGGATGAGTTTAGAAAGACTGTTGAAGGACAGAATCATCCGAAAAGTAAGAATCGACAAAGAGCTGGCAAGAAAAACTTTTGAGATAGCTAGTAGGGACATAGAAGTAGCAGGTAAAGTCCTTGAAGGCAAAAGTTACAACTGGAGCTTGGCTATATCATACAATTCCATGCTGCAGGCCGGAAGAGCTCTGATGTTTTCCCGCGGCTTCAAGCCGGCCGGCGAATACAAGCACGTGGCCGTGGTTAAGTTCCTCCACGAAGAGTTTGGCAAGGATTTGACCGACAGGATGATTGGCATACTCGACAGAATGCGCAAGAAGAGGCATGCGGCGGTCTATGATGCGCCTGACATAGTTTCAGTAGATGAGGCAAGGAATGCCTTAAAATGGGCAAAAGAATTTATGAAAAAAGTCGAAGCTATACTGAAAAATGAGGGCTTTGTTTGAAATGATGCGGAACCCTGAACAATAGTTCCTATGAACTTAGACTGACTCAGTACAAAGAGACGCCGAAGGCATCAGAAATCTCCCTCAGCCTTGTTACCTGCTCCAGGAACCTCATCCCCTTCTCCGTGATCTTGTAGAAGACCTGCCTACCGTTGCCGTCCTCCTCTATGAACTTCCTAGCCAGCAGGAACTCCAGGTACTCCTCGAGCCTCGTGTGGGTGAGGTTGGCCTTGTAGACTATATGCGTCTTCCTCAGCCTGCCGTTCGACCTCTGGAGTGACCTGAGTATGTCTACATAAATCTGCGTCTTCGTCCTTCTTGCGTTCATCTCACCCACCGGAAAAGTCCGGGACGCTGCACCCCCTCACTATCTTGACCACCATTATCAGGAGGCTGCCGAACCCGATAAGCATGAAGATGTGGGCGAGCACATAGACCAGGCCGCTTACGAAGGAGAACAGATGGAGCATGTGGGACATTGACAGGAAGGCGAAGGCGTTCACGACCAAAAGAGAATTCACGCTCTTCTTCTCGTCGTAGTTCACCGCATTCTTGAAGGTTATGTAGGAGAGGATGAGGAGGGAAGTGAAGTGGAAGTATCCGCTGTACCCGTACCATATTGAGCCTAGGCGGCTTTCGGGCATGAAGAGCACAATCATCAGCAGGTATGCGAGCAGGGCGAATACGAAGACGTTCGTCAGGTTCAGCCTCATCATCCTGTAGGCCTGGAGGAACATTATGTAGGCGGCGATCGAGAACCCGAAGTAAGCGAAGTAGGCGAAGTCCTCGACGGAGAACACATCGTCTATCAGCCCCAGGTTGCACACCCTCATGCAAGCCTTGAAGCTCACGTAGCTGTAGGTACTCGCTATCCCTAGCCCCATGAAACCTATCGCCAGTAAAAGGAAGCCTATGTAGAGGTAAAGGTGCCTCTTCTCGAAGCTGAGCGTGTATATCTTGTTGAAGTAGAAGCTCAACAGGAACCCTATCATTGAGCAAATCATGTACATCGCGGAGTCGAACCCGTAGAACCAGATTGGTATTATTATATGCATAAACCATTCACCCTAATAGCCAACAAAGGCAGCACTTATTTAGTTTACCTTTCACCTTTTTATAAGCTTTGCGAACGATTTGTCCGTACCTTTTGTTCGCAGGCGAGATATATCCCCCAATCCCATTACTATTGCATGTCACACAGCAGCCCGGATAAAACCCGCTTTGTTGGAAAGTTGAAATTTGCGTCCGGCGTGTGAGAAAGACGGAGGGATGGGGAATGACGGAAACGAAGGAGACTACAGTTTCTTGCCGATGATGCTAAGGCGGAGGTAAGCGCCAATTGTCCTGCGCTTTTCTTGCTTTTTTATTCTTTTCCTGCAAAAATTTTATATCTGAAAAAACAAAATATCTTCTGCTAATTTAAGGTGATATTATAGCTCCAGCGACCAGATCCAAGAAGACAGGCTTCCCACCAGGCTCCCTTGTCCACATAGGCAAGAAGAAGACCCAAATCACAACGATAAAGGTCATAGAGTACAACGAGGAGGCCTTCGAGGAGAGGGAGGCGAAGACAGTCGAGGAATGCTTTGGAAAAAAGGCGAAGACCGTCAAGTGGATAAACATCGACGGCATCCATGACATCGGCGTGATAGAGAAGATAGGGAAGCATTTCGACATGCATCCCCTGATGCTGGAGGATATACTCAACACGGAGCAGAGGCCGAAGATAGAGTACTATGATGGCCACATATTCATTGTCCTGAAGACATTGGAGTACTACGACATCTACGGCGAGCTGAAGGTCGAGCAGATAAGCCTTATTGTCGGCCCCGACTTTGTCATAACCTTCATGGAGAGGGAGAGTACAATTTTCGACTCGGTAAAGGCCAGGCTTCGCAGCGGGAAGGGGAGGATAAGGAAGCACGGGTCCGACTACCTCGCCTACACGCTGCTGGATGCCATAGTCGACAACTACTTCGTCATCCTGGAGAAGCTCGGCGATAAGATAGAGGACTTGGAGGAGAACCTCATCAAGAACCCCACTGCGAAGACGCTCAACAAGATACAGGGGCTGAAGAAGGACATGATTTTCCTGAGGAGGTCGCTCTGGCCGCTGAGGGAGGTGATCAAGGCGTTCGAGAGGGAGGAGGTCCCGCTGATAAAGAAGGCCACGAAGATTTACCTCAAGGACGTCTACGACCACACCATCCAGGTCATCGACACGGTGGAGACGTACAGGGACTTGGTGTCGGGGATGCTGGACATATACCTCTCGAGCATAAGCAACAGGATGAACGAGGTCATGAAGACCCTCACGATAATATCCACCATATTCATCCCGCTGACCTTCCTGGCCGGCATCTACGGCATGAACTTCAGGTACATGCCCGAGCTGGAGTGGAAGAACGGCTACCTGCTCTTCTGGATAATCATATTAGTAGTCTTGGTGATAATGGTGAAGTACTTCAAGAGGCAGAAGTGGATTTGAAGTCTACATCTTCTCCTCGAGCTCTATGTCTATGTCCACCAGCTTCTGGTCTATCTCGGACATCAGCTGGTCGGCCACCTTCGCGCTGATGAGCCCTTTTATCTCCGCGTCCTTGATGGCGCTTTTCCTCGCAATCAGGAGGTCCCTGCTTATCACGAGCCTCTGTATCTCGCTTATCCTCCCCTCGCTGACGAAGAGCTTGTTCGCGTCCTCCTCTATTCCCTCTATCTTCTCGGTGTAACTCTTCCTTATCTTGTCGTATATCTTCTTGGATATTCTGCCGCTGTTGAAAAGCCGATCGAGCTCGTCAATGCCCTTCTTGTAACCGATTATACTCCCTATGTCCATCTCATACCTGAACTCCTTCTCAGTCCTCTTCCTCAGCTTCAGCTTACCCATTATCGGCCCTAGGCACAGCCCCATCACGACCAACGAGAAGGCGACAACCCCGAAGACGATGGAAACGAAGAAGTCGAGATGGGAGAAGGTCGCAGGCAACCCCAGCACCAGGGCTATCGGTATCGTGCCCCTCAGCCCGCTCAGGGAAATGACGAACCGCCACTTCCTCGAGATGTTGTCGCCAAGGCGGTTAAGGAAGCCGCTGATTAGGTAGACGCTGAGGAACCTTGCGGCGAGGACCATCAGAGAGACGTAGAGTATGATGTGGAGGTTCGCTAGTATCATTGAGGGGTTTAGCTTGAGCCCTATCAGGAGGAAAACGAAGGAGTTGATTATGAACGCCGCGAACTCCCAGAACGTGAATATCGCAAGCTGCCCCGAGGGCCTTATTATCTTCGCCTTGTTGCCGCCTATTATCAGCCCGGCCATGGCTATTGTTATTATTCCTGACACATGGAGGGACTCACCCAGAACGAACCCACCGTAGGCTACTATTATTGTGATGAGCAAATCTATCAGGTGGTCGTCAGCCCTTTTCATCACCTCTATCCCTGCAAAGCCTATGATGCCGCCCAGAATCACTCCCCCAAAGACCACCGTGAGAAAGCTTATTATGCCGCTGGCCAGAGAGAAGGTCCCTGTCGAGATTAACCCAAGCATCACGGTGAAGAGCACAATGCCGACGCCGTCGTTGAACATGCTCTCGCCCTCTATTATCGTCGAAAGCCTCTTGGGGGCGCCGAACTTCTTGAATATCGCCAGCACAGATATGGGGTCCGTCGGTGATATTATAGCTCCAAAAAGGAGGGCTACAGCGAGGGGCATTCCAAGGAACCTGTTAAGGAGTAGTCCCACAACCGCCGTCGATATAAGCACGCCGAAAATCGCGAGCGTCCATACGGGCTTTATGTTCCTTTTGAACTCCTGGAAGTCCATGTGGTATGCCCCCTCGAAGATCAGCGCGGGCAGGAAAATCAGCATGAGGACCTCGGGGTTGAACTCCACCTCTATGGGAATCTGCATGACACTTATGGCCAGCCCCACCAGGATCAGGGCAATTGTGTAGTGGAACCTTATCCTCTTGACTATGATGGACGCGCTAATGGCGACCACGAGCAGGTAGATGATGTTTATGATTTCCTTTTCAATCAAATCGTCACCGAAGAATATTTGACCGGAGAGCTAATTAATTTATGGGAAAACCCAAAATCCGGCAAACTGTAAAATTTATTAATCTTACGAAAACAATAAAGATATTATGATTGTAGAGCAGGCGATGAAACCCACGCCATTAACGGTTTCCCCTGGAATGAAGGTTAGGGAAGCCGTATCGCTGATGGCCAAGAGCAACGTCGGCTCTCTGCTTGTCCTGAAGGATAAGAAACTCGTCGGAATAATAACAGAGAGGGATGTTTTGAGGAAGGTCGTGCTAAAGGCACTGGACCCCGGAAAGACTTCAATAGTGGACATTATGTCTAGAAACCCCATAACCATAAGCAAGAGCAGTTCGCTCGAGGAGGCGGTCCAAAAGCTTTCCAAGAATAAGATTAAAAAGCTGCCTGTCGTCGAGAACGGGGAGCTGATCGGCATAATAACGGACACGGACATAGTCTCCCATCAGCCCCACATGATTAGGGCGCTCACAAGGCAGATAGAGTACAAGGAGATAGCCAAGGCCAAGAAGAAGGTCAAGCCCTTCATGTACCTGTCGCTGCTGCTCTCGGTATTGCTCATAATCTCAGTCTTGACCTTCGCCAGGCTACTTAGGCCCTTGGCGCAGAACAACCTTATCACACAGGAGACGATGGCCCTGATATTCGGGTACACTGTCTTTCTAACGCTGCTTTCGACGATGACAGTGATACTAATCTACACGGCGCTGATTAGGAAAAAGTAGTGCCTATTCTTCTGTGCTCAGCCGAAAATCGATGAAATGAAGTACGACAAAAGCACTCCCAGCAAAACAAAGAGGCTGGTCTTGCTGTAGCTCTTCTTGTGGGTCTCCGGTATCAGGTCGGCAGCCGATATGTAGATGAAGGATCCTGCAGCCAGAGCCACCAAACCACCCAAAAAGCTTTCGCTGACGCTACCCAGAAGGAGCGCGGTCGCCACCGCCCCGACAGGGGTTGCCAGAGCCACGCCAAGGGAATACATGATGCCTTTCCTCCTTTCGAATTTTGAGGCGAACAGCAGGGAGGATGTTATTATGCCTTCAGGTATCTCGTGGGATATGACTGCCAAGGTGGTGACAAGGCCCAGCGCCGAGCTGATTCCGAACCCGGCCCCTATGGCTACGCCGTCTATCAGCGAATGTACCCCGAGGCCCATTATCGTCATTATCCCGAACCTGTGCCCACCACAGTCCTCTTCCTCACAAATGTGGATGACGACCATGTTCTCCAGGAAATAGAAGATTACTATGCCGGCGAGGACTACCATCAGCGCATTCTGGTTCAGCGCCATGGCCTCAGGTATGAGGTCAAAGAAGGAGGCGCCCATCAGGATGCCGGCCGCAATCGCGACCATGTACTTCGAGTACTTCTTCACCAACTCCTTCTTGTACAGGACAGAGACTATACCCGCTATCGTGGCAAGGCCCGCTAGGCCGCTGTAGAGGATGATCTCCAAAAGCATAAACTCAGCTAATATTTTGGGCTGGGCTTATAAATAGGTTCATTCGCCTTCCCCGCCAGGAATCCAAAAAATAAAAACAGGTAAACACAATTATCTTTCAATGACAGAGAGCATAGACAACGGAGTTTTTTGGAAGGGCATCTCCTGGTGGCTCGTCCGCATATCACCATTCCTCATCCTATACCTGATAGTCAAGCTTACCTTCTTCGCCGGCTACTTCTCGGTCTTCGGCTCGGAGCAGTCCCAGCTGCTGGCCCACGACTTCTTCATCAAGGTCCTCCTCAGCGTCTGTGCCTTCATAACCTTGCTCGCAATCCACAAGCACTTCATAAAGATTCTCGAGTCGGCGCTGTACAAAGCAGGCAACTCGATTTTCTACAGCCCGAAGCACGCTAAGTACGTCTCAAGCGTCCTATCCTATTCCCTGCTCTACTTTATCTACATAGTCATCTTCGTTATGGTGCTCAACATCTGGCTCGCCAGCGTGTTTGGGTGGATACTCGAATTCCTGACCGGCAGCGCGGTCACGGTCATAAGCTTCGTCTTCGGCGTCTTCGCCTCCAGCGTCCTGGGGAACTTCATAGCCTACTACGTGCTGAACAAGGTCAAGGACATAAAACCGGGTGACAGGGTGAAGATAGACGAAAACTTCGGCGATGTGATTGACATAGACCTCATCTTCACCCACATAAGGAACCTGGACAACGAGGTCGTGAGCATCCCGAACATAGTCCTGGTGACCAAGGGCATCAAGAACTACAACAAGTACCCGGAGGTTGTCGTGCACTTCGACCTTTTCCTGCCTCACGGCACCGACTTCGTCAAGGCCAAGCAGGCCATAATAGAGGGGGCGAGGAAAACGAAAGACAGGATAAGCGACAGGGAACCGACAATCTGGTTCAAGCAGATGGACATGTGGACCGTCGGTTGCGAGGTGAGGGTCCCCACCAGGAATGTCCTTGAGGTGGGGAAGGTGAAGAGCGACCTGATGGAGAGCGTCCTCGCGGAGCTCAAGAGGAGAAGGATACCCACAGGCAGGGGAAGTGAGGCGAAAGTCAAAAGGTGAGCGGCCCTATACAGCATTGTTTATTACCTTGAGCTGCAATATAACATTCTGATTGATATGTGTTGTTGTTGCGGATGCAAATCCACAGATAAGAAATCCACATCGAAGAAATCTTCAGCAAAGACTTCAAAGAAGAAATGAGGTCACTTAAGCTTTTCTTCTATCCTAGCAAGTTCGTTTAGCTTTACGACCCTCTCGCCCGCGATGCCCATCTTGACGAAGTCGCATCCTAGGCCGACGGCAAGGTGAGATATGAGAGTGTCCTCGGTCTCCCCCGACCTGTGCGACATGACGGTCTTCATCCCATATTTCTTGGCTGTATTCACAACTTCTATGGTGTCGCTTATCGTTCCGATTTGGTTAGGCTTTATCAGGACGGCGTTCGAGGACTTGAGCTTTATCCCCCTGTTCAGCCTCACGAGGTTCGTCGTGTAGAGGTCATCCCCGCAGACAAGCCTCGGCTGCGCCTTCTCTAGCAAAGTGGAGAAGGAATTGAAGTCGTCCTCCTCGAAAGGATCCTCAATGTAATGGATTGGGTACTTCTTCACCAGCTTCAGCACAAAGTCCCTGTACTCCCTTATGGTCAGCTTGAGACCCTCGTTCTTCAGGTTGTAGTAGGTGCCGTCATACAGGCCGGATGCTGCGAAGTCCACCCCTATCCTGAGCATGTGCTCTTTGCAGATTTCCGTCAGCATCGAGAGCACCTCGTCTATCTTCAGTGAGGTTATCCATCCCGACTCGAGGTTCCTGCCGTGGAGGAAGTTCTTGTCAATCTTGGAAAGCCTGTTCTCCACAAACCTGTAGAGTTCGGCCATCATGAACATGGACTTCGAGAAGGACTCCTGGTGCACAGGGTAGAGCATGTACTCTTGGATGTCGCTTATCCCACCCCACCCCCCTATCATGTTGCAGAGCGGTATCGGCATTATAGGCTTCTTCTCAAGCAGCATCTCAAAGACCTCCTTCCCCTCGCTCAGCGCGAAGGCCTTCAGGAACGCCATCGAGACCCCAAGAGACAGGTTCCCGCCGATGGTGGAGAAATTGCTCGTCCCGTCGAGTTTCTTGATGTCCTCGTCCACCTCCCGGATGCCGTCGAAGGTCTCCCTGGTGAAGGCCCTCCTGTATAGGTAGAACTTGTTCATCGCGCTCTCGACCGGCAGGTACTTGACCTCATGGCTTCCCCTGCTCGTCCCGAAGGGCACCGAGGCCCTTACTGTACCCTTTTCCGTCTCAAGCTCCACCTCTATCGTCTTCTCCGCATTGAACGCGAGTATAGGCCTTATATCAATCCTCTTGACGATCATCTCCTGAACTCCTCCATCAATATACTCATCAGCTTCATTCCTTTAATAGTCCTGAGAGCCCCTTTCCTGCAGGAGCTCTCCCCGAACTTCTTTGTGCCGTCCTTTTGCACCCAGCTCCCTGAAATCAGCAGTGGGACTGGGTCGCTGGTGTGGGCCCTCTTCTCGCATGAGGTGCAGTGGTCGCTCGTGACGCAGATGAGGGAATTGTCCAAGTCCGCCATCTCCATCAGCTTGCCCATGAAGGCCTTGTCTATGGCCTCGATGACCTTGGCCTTTTCCCTCGGCGAGTTCTGGTGCCCGAATGGGTCCGGCCCCTTTATGTGGATGTAGAAGCAGTCGTAGTCTTCCAGGTTCCTGCTCACCCACTTGGCCTTGTCCCTCATGTCCCTAGAAACATTTTCCTCTATCTTCTCAATCCCCTTCACCGCAGGCAGCTTGTCGCACAGCGGGTCTTTGATATCAACAACATCCATGTACAGCAGTTTTGCGATGCCCCTCTCGCAGGGCGTATCGCCTATACAGAGCCACCTAAATTGCTCCTTATTAAAGCCTTCAAGCTTCGGGAGCCTATTCCCCGTCCCACGAATGAGCAGCATGTTGCCGGGGTGCAACCCTTTCTTTATTCTCCTCCAGTTGAGGTGGTGCCCGCTTAGGACGTCCCCAGATTTTTCCAGGAACTCGTTGAGCAGGTCCGAGGAATATTTCGCCCCCTCGCTGCTGTCCAGCGGCCTGACCTTGTCAAAGACCATCTCCGACGTCTTGGTTATCGGCCTCTCGACGTAGTTCCTCTCCCTCCTGTATGCCGGGTGGTTGTTGGACACCTGGTCGGAGAGGCTCCTGTTGGACCTGAGTATGAGGACCGACCTGTAGTTGAGCGTGTAATGGAGCCTGAAATTCCCCCTCTCGAGCCTGACCTTCCTGTTGACCGCGGCTATCAGCTTCCTCGCAGACCTGGCGTCTATCCTCCCAGCCCCCGTGTCTATAACCTTTTCGTCCCTTATCGTCCCGAAGTTGCACCTCACCGCCAGGTTCCCCTCATCGAAATTTATCCCGGCCCCCAAAGCCTCGAGCGGCCCCCTGCCCGTGTAGTATTTCGCAGGGTCGTAGCCGAAAAGCGACAGCATCCCGTTGTCCGTCTCTGGCGCTGTACTCCCCATCACGTCGATCATGCCCGTCTTCCCCTTCCCGGCAAGGAAGTCAAGGTTTGGCGTCTCGGCATACTCTATTGAGGTCTTCCCGCCAAGCTCCTTGGAGGGGGTGCCACCCGCGCCATCCAGGATTATGAAGAAGAGCTTCTTGGACATAAGAATAACTTGTGTTTCTTTAAAGAAATTTTTAACACCAACATTTATTATGCATCCCGGCAAATAGTTATTGATGGTTATGAAGCCCAAGGTTGTCGTGAATGGCATCGGCGCCATAGGGAAGAGGGTCGCGCATGCGGTGAGGCTCCAGAAGGATATGGAGCTTGTGGGGATATCGGACGTTTCCCCCACGTCGACGCTGAAGACAAACCTTGAGCCTGAGGGGCCTCTGCATGGGACCGACTTGTATTGCTCAGTGCCGGATATGATTGAGAAGCTTAGGAAAGACATGTATGTCAAGGGTACACTGCCAGACCTTCTTAAAAGCGGTACGGTGGATTTGGTCATAGACTGCACGCCGGAGGGGATAGGGGCCAAGAACAAGGAGACCTACGAGAGGTTCGGCGTCAAGTCGATCTTCCAGGGCGGCGAGAAGGCGGGGATAGCCGAGATGACCTTCAACACCTTCGTTAACTACGAGCAGGCCTTCGGGAAGAGCTGCGTGAGGGTGCCGAGCTGCAACACCACGTCGCTCGCGAGGACCATGTGGGCGATAGACAACAGGATAGGCATAGAGAGTGTCTTCGTTTCCCTTGTCAGGAGGGCTGTAGACCCATGGAACCCGTCGAAGGGGCCGATAAACTCGATAGTGCCTGACGACGTTCCCTCGCACCACGGGCCTGACCTGAAGACGATAATGCCTAATCTGAATATAATGACGATGGCGGTCAAAGTCCCGACCACGCTCACCCATGTTCATGTAGTCAGCGCCACGCTGAAGAGGGATTCCACCACAGAAGAGGTGAAAAAAGTATTTTCAGAAACACCTAGAATAACACTCCTAAAGAAGAAGGACGGCTACACCTCAACGTCCGAGATAATCGAAAGGTACAGGGACCTTGGGAGGCCCAGGTACGACATGCCCGAGGTCGCGATATGGGACGAGCTGGTCTCAGTCATCGGCAACAAGCTGTTCTGGAACCATGCGGTGCATTCCGAGTCCATAGTGATACCCGAGAACATCGACTGCATACGCGCGATGTTCGGGCTGGAGAAGGACAAGTGGGAGTGCGTGAAGAGGACCAACGAGTCCCTTGGCATTAAATGAGTTATTGAGCGCTTATGTTCAGGACGATGGAAAACTTCGATTTCCAGGGAAAAAGGGTACTGATAAGGGTTGACATCAACTCCCCGGTCAAGGACGGGAAGCTCGATGGTTTCACCAAGATCAGGGCGGCGACCGAGACTCTAAATGAGCTTTCTAAGAAGAATGCGAAGGTGGTCGCAATCTCCCACCAGGGCAAGAAGGGGGAGGAGGACTTCATATCTCTCAAGCAGCACGCAAGGAAGCTCTCCGAATTCATGCTGAAGGACGTGCAGTTCGTCGAGGATGTGGTTGGCGAGAGCGCCGTAGAGAAGATAAACTCGCTGAAGGACAGCGAGATATTACTCCTCGAGAACGTGAGGTTCGTCGAGGGCGAGGCCAAGGAGAGGACGGCGGAGGAGCATGCACAGGGCGAGCTGGTCACGAAGCTCGCGCCACTCTTCGATGTCTTCATAAACGATGCCTTCCCGTCATGCCACCGTTCCCATGCATCTATAGTTGGCTTTACAAAGGTTCTTCCCTCCCTGACCGGCAGACTGCTCGAAAGGGAAGTGAACTTCCTCGAGCTGGTGACCAAGGACCCCGAGAGGCCGATGGCGCTGATGTTCGGCGGCGCGAAGACTATCGAGACGCTCGCAGTCATAAAGAACATGATTGAAAGGGCAGACAAGGTCATAGTGTATGGCGTTCTGGGTCACCTCTTTCTGGTTGCCAGGGGGTTCGAGCTTGGGGAGCCGACAATGCAGTATCTTGAGAAGGAGGGACATCTCGACAACCTCGAGGAGACAAAGAGGCTGGTGGTGGCGTTCGACGATAAAATAGAGACGCCCATCGATTTCGCCATAACCTCAGAATCAGGGAGGTTGGAAATCAACACCCTACCCACTGACGAGATGATTAAGGATATAGGCTCCAAGACCATAGAGAAGTACTCGGAAATCCTGGACGGGATGAAGACCGTGATAGTGAAGGGCCCTGCAGGCGTCTACGAGGAGAAGGATTTTGAGAATGGGACCAAGGAGCTTTTCAAAAAAGCATCAGAGGTGAAGTTCTCGATGATAGGGGGCGGCCATACGACGGATTCGCTGGAGGACTTCGGAATCGACGCTGGGAAGTTCACGCATGTCAGCCTGTCTGGCGGGGCGTTCATAGAATATTTGGCTGGGAAGAAGTTGCCGGGAATCGAGGCCTTGAAGATACCTTATGAAGATTCTGCAAATACTTAAGGCAAATTTTTACCTACTTTTCTTTTACTCCAAATCCAGGAAAGGACGAGGGAACTCAATTACAACTCCTATACTTTATACCGTAAATTATATTTGGAAACTTGGTAATTTAATATTATGAAAAAATTGACACTAATTCTGTCCATTATTTTTGTATTAACTCTAAGTGGCTGTACTAAAGTTGGTATAAAGTCTGGGGAGCCAACCACAACATTAACACCTGTGACAACAATCACCGAGAATACAACCATAAATCCCAGCACTTCAATTCAATCGACTATCCCTGTGACAACTTTAGAAAACACTACAACATCTTCAACAACCTTGGGGTCAAAAGTCGATGGGATATTGTTGGAGCTTGAATACATCGATATAGGTAAAATTAAATTATTGTGGGATGTCGTTGGTGAATCTCCCCAAGGTTTTAGGATAATTTGGTCTAAAGCGTCCAACCCTGCATACCCTTTGAGAGAGGGGGATGAGTTTCAATATATCAGAAACTCAAACGTCAGAGAGATGACAATAGCGAATCTGGATAATAGCACATATTACTTCAGAATTTGTGAGTATTTAGGCGAAGAATGTGGAGTTTATTCTAATGAAGTTTCGCATACTGCCGGGGCTACTACCACAAGTACGACGTCATCTACAAGCACCGAATCCACCAGTAGTACTACAACAATTTAATCCTTCGAATTCCCCGCCGCTTGCGCGGGGTTATTTATCTTTTTCTGGCCAGTTAATACCAATGCCAAACCTATTTTCAGAGGATTTAACCCCGGGCCAAAAGGAATTAATTGATGCATTAATACAACCTGGTTTAACTCAAGGAACGTATTATGATACGCCGAGATGGTTTGCAGGATCCTCTCTGGAGAGGTTGCACGCTGCCCAAGGCGAATCGACAGAATACGAGAGGGCTATGGAGTTGGAAATAAGGGAGGCCGTACTCGATAACCCTGGCGGACCTTTGGGTGACTTTGCGATATATAGAGGGTTGGAAAGGTTGGGTTTTGTCGAAGCTGTGCCTGAAGGCAATGGTTATAATTTTATAGCAAGCAAAAAAGGTTTAGGTGCACTCGGTTTGGGTTATTTAACGAAAGTTGACAGACCCAGAGCTAATCCACGGCCCACAACATGGCCATCAAACAGATGAAGGAAAGGTTGCCGCAATGAATTTTCTTCCCATAGAATCCGGCAACTCAGAACCCTTCCAAAAGTTTGTAGAGCGTTTCGCGGGTATTTTTTGAAAGCAGCACGGCGGACGACAGGAGGACGCCCACAGTCCCGAGCTCCAGCGCCCTTTTGATGTCGATGTTGTTCGTTATCCCAGCCCCGCACAGGACAGGGATGTTTGGGTCGATGTCGTGCACAGCCTGCACGGTCCTCGTCACAATATCAGGGTTGGCCGTGGATACAGATACGCCCGTCCCTATCAGCTCGGGCGGCTCTATCGCAATCACGTCAGGGGAAAGCCTCGCAATCTCCTGCGCCTTCTCTGGAGTGTCCGCGCAGCATATGACGACCAAATCTAACGCCCTGCATATCTCGAAGATTTTCTTTATCTCGTCCATATCCTTCCTGCACTCGGAATGGTTCACCAGTGTCCCCAGCGCCCCAAGCTGCTTGACGTTCCTCGGCGATATCGCGCCGGTGTGCTTCCCGTCCTCTACAGCATCGACGCTCTGCGTCACTATGGACACCTTGGCCAGGTTGGCTATGCGGAATATGTCGCCCACCTGCGGGGCGATGATGATGTCTATCTCCTTCTCCTGCGAAAGCTCCTCGCAAGTTTTGGCGAGGTGCAACCCCCTCTCTCCGGTCCCCTCATCATAGGTCTTATAGTTTATTACGATGATTGGCTTCATAGGCACCCCTTCTGTAGACGATGTCATGCAGCTTGGCCAGCATCAGCCCCGGCTGTTCGCTCATCCACACGTTCCTCCCGACCACCATGCCATTCGCGCCGGCGTCCATTATGTCCTGCGCCTTCTTGAGGAACTCGGCCTCGCTGATCGCCTCGCCTCCGCTGCAGGCCAGAGGCGCAAAGCAGCTATCGACGACTTTCTTGAAGCTCTCCTTGCTGCCCGTGTAGTAGGTCTTCACGAGGTCGCAGCCCAATTCGGCGCAGACCCTTGCCGCGTACATCACGGCATCAGTGTCATTCTTCTTCTTGCCCTTCACCCGCGGATACGCGAACCCGACCAACGGCATTTTGTACTTCAGGCAGTCCTGCTTTATCTTGGCGAAGTGCTCCAGCATGATGTGCTCGTAGGGCGACCCGACGTACAATGTAGCAGCCACGCCGTCAGCCCCTATCTTCTTGGCCTCCTTCACGGTCGTGACGATGCTCTGTATCTCCTCCTCCGACAGGCTCGTCTTCCCCGTGACCTTCACTATCAGCGCCATCTCCTTCGGGATGAGCTTCCTTATCATCTTCGCCGCACCGGCGTGCACTATAACCCCATCCGCAAATCCCTCCAAGGCGATCTTGGCTATCCTCACGGGATCGAGGTCCACCTTCTCGTACTTGGCGGGCCCGTGCTCGAACGCATGGTCGAACGCCAGGAGCAGGGTCTTCCCTGTCTTTTCGCTTATCATCTTTCTCACCTTTTTCTTTCTGCCCAAAAACATACGATCAACTCTCCATCAATTCCATTATTTGCACTTTCGAAGGGAAATTGTTTGTTGCCCCATAGCTCCTCAGCACCAGCGATGACGTGGAGGAGGCGAACTTCAGCGAATAGGGGATGTCCAAACCCTTCAGGTAGCACCTCACGAATGCAGCTGCGAAGGCGTCCCCGGCCCCGGTGGCGTCTAGCACTCTGGATTTGAAGGCCTTCTGCTTGTACTTCCTCGAGCCGTCAAAGGTTATCGAGCCCCTTTCCCCTAGGGTGACCACCACGAGCTCGTTCCCGACCACCAGCTTGTCCAGCGCGGCTGTCAGATGGCTGGACTTCGTATACTCCAAGGCCTCCTCCTCGTTCATTATCACAATGTTGCTGGCTTGCACCAGCTCCTCAAGCTCATCCCTCCTTTTCGCAATCATGTTTATGCTGGGATTTGCTATTATTGTCATCCTCTTCCTTTCCGCAACCCTGACGGCCTTCTGCAGGGCCTTTACTGACCTGTCCCCGGTGAGTGAGGTGAATAGGAATGCCCTCGAGCCTGAGAAATACTTCTCGGTTATATCAGACGAGTCTATTAGGTCGTTCGCCCCGCGGTAGACCAGTATCGACCTGTCGCCGTCCGGCCCTATCAGCACTGTGGAGTAGCCGGTCATCTTTGTGGCGGCCCTCTTCAGGAGCCTGGTGTCCACGCCCTCCTTCCTCAGCCTCTCGACGATGGACTTGCCGAAGGAATCGTAGCCCACGCAGCCTATTATCCCGGTCTTCAGCCCCAGCCTGCTCGCGCCGAAGGCGATGTTGTGCGCCGACCCCCCCAGGCTGAACTCGAGCTTGTCGATCTCCGCCTTGCTACCCTTCTTCAGGTAGAGCTGGTTCCCGAGGGTTCGGATGGAGGCGCTCACTATCGTGGCGTCCACTATGAGCGAGCCCATCGCAATCAGGTCCATACTATTTTATTCGCTTTTTTGGTTATAAAGGGCGACTGCCCCCAAGACAGCAAAGGTCTTAAGCTTACTTTCACTTAAAAAAATGATGGTAAACTACCTTGTCATTCCTAAAAATGAGAAAAGGGCGATAAACATTATAGAGGAATCCGTAGGGGATGGACACCCAACCCCTTTACTCGACTTGACGCTTTGCCTGTTTGAGGTCGGGGTGACTGTACAAATAGTCGATGACTTGACTTTTGCCAGCTATAGGTCGAGAAACGACCTGCGGTTCTACACCATTGGAGGGCCGCCATCTGGACGGACTGTGGGGAAAGAATATCTGGAAAGCTCATCGCAGAAACGCTCAGACTAGCAAAACAATTAACCCAATCGTCGAACCCACAATTCCTATGACCTTTTTCGCTGACAGGTGGTCCTTGAAGAAGACGGAAGAAAGCACCGTGACGAAGGCTATAGAGGACGCGTTGACGGCGTTGAGATACCCGATGTTCGGGGCGGTCTGGTAGCCCAGGTTCATGAATGCGTTGAAAAGGGCGCTTAAGCCACCTATCGCGAGGACTATCAAAAGATCCTTCGGCTCCAGTGCAATTCTCATTCTCTTCGCTTTGATTTCGAAGAAGATTATCCCGGACACCACGGCCGTCAGGTAGAAGAGGGTCACGAAAATCTCTATCCCGGCGAGGAGGAAGTGCTTCAGCGCCAAAGCTAGTAATCCCCAGCAGAAGAATGCGCCAAAGGAGTACGCCAGCCATGACTTCCCTTTTCCCTTCCCCTTAGGTTCGGTGGGCGACGCTATCATCGAAGAGAAGGCGAGTATCATAAGTATCGCCACAGAGCTTTTGAGGGTGAGCGATGCGTTGAAGAGGAATATGGCCGCTATGGTGGTGAAGACGATATAGCTTTTTGATATCATCAAGCTGTAGCCGGGGTTCGGGGCCTTCAATATGCTCTTTTGGGAAAAGAAGTTCCCCAGGTAGCTGAAGAGGACGGCTGCGGCAAAAATCTCGATCAAGTCCCTCACCGGAAGTCTATACGGCAAACCCCACGCGACTATGAAGAACAGGTATGCCAGTGCAGGCACCCCGAACATGAAGAGGGAGTAGACCTCTATGGAAATCTTCATCAGCTGGGCCTTCCTTATGGACGTGTACAGCGCGACTGAAGAGGCGAACATCAGAAGGCTGGCTAGGACCCAATTCATAATAAATTAATGGGAGGGGCGAAGTTAAAAATTTTGTATTATTGACTCTCATTACTTAACAGGAATATAATGCGCATCTAATCTCAACTGTGTGTTAATCATCTCAATTAATTGTCCCATCTCATTTTCTGTAGGGTTAGGGGGACCTCCAATAACCACTTCAGATGCGCAAGGGTAATATTGTATATATCTCCCAGGCAAATAATTTGCACACCAAATAACAACTTCACCAATAGTTTCCGCACTTAATTTTGGGTCGGTAAACAAAACTCTATAAGGCATTTTTCACACCTTCCAGTAAATAGAGATGTTAAGGATTTATGTCTTACGCTTTTGGGTTTCGCCGAATTTCTGTGAAATTTTGAAAAACTCCAAAAATTTTATTACCAAGAAACCCCAATTAAATTAGATGATAACCAACAAGCTCTCCTGGAAGATAGGCGGCGAGGCCGGCTTCGGTATAATGACCACAGGGTACATCTTCTCCAAGGCTTGTGTCAGGGCCGGGCTGAACACCTTCGACTTCACCGAGTTCCCCTCGCTGATAAGGGGCGGCCACAACACATACCAGGTCCGCGTGGAGGACAGGGAGGTCCATTCGCCGGTCAAGTCCGTCGACATCCTCGTCGCGCTCAACAGGCAGACGATAGAGCTCCACGAGCAGGAGTTGACCCCGGGAGGGGCGATAATATACGACAGCTCTTTGGAGCTTGAGAGGAAGATTAGGCCGGATGTCAAGGTCTTTGCGGTGCCCTTCCTAGATCTGGCGAAGAAGGCCGGCGGGGAGAGGCTGATGGTGAACAATGTCGCTCTAGGGGTCTCCTTCGCGTTGGTGGACTTCGATTTGAAGACACTGCTCAAGGTCATAGAGGAGACGTTCAAGGACAAGGGGAAGAAGGTCACCGAGCTGAACAAGGCCGCGGCAAAGGAAGGTTATGATTATATGAGGCAGCTGAAGCCCGAGTTCGGCCACAGGCTAAGGAAGGCAAAGACCATGAACAGGATGCTCATCAGCGGCAACGAGGCTGTCGCTTTGGGCGCATTGAAGGCCGGCTGCAAGTTCATAGCCGCCTACCCGATGACGCCAGCATCAGGCATCTTCCAGTTCCTTGCGGGCTATGAGAGGGAATACGGCATCATAGCGAAGCAGACGGAGGACGAGATTGCCGCGATGAACATGGTCATAGGGGCCGGCTTTGCTGGGGTGAGGTCGATGACCTGCACTTCAGGCGGAGGCTTCTCGCTTATGGTGGAGGCTGTTGGGCTTGCCGGGATAACCGAGACGCCCGCAGTGATAGTTGAGGTCCAGAGGCCCGGGCCGAGCACGGGGATGCCCACGCAGACAGGACAGGAGGACTTGAGGTTCATACTTTCGTCGTCACAGGGCGAGTTCCCTAGGGTTGTGATAGCCCCTGGGGATGTGGACGAGTGCTTCCATGAGACCATAAACGCGTTCAATTTGGCTGAGAGGTACCAGATTCCTGTCTTCATACTCTCCGACAAGCACCTCGGCGAGAGCAGGACCACGACAAAGGTCTTCGACACGAGAAAGGTGAGGATCGATAGGGGGGCTGTGCTTTCCGATGCGCAACTGAGGAGGATGAAGCAGTTCAACAGGTACGAGGACACCAAGACCGGAGTCTCGCCCAGGAGTATACCGGGGCAGAGACATGGCATCTACACCGCGACAAGCAACGAGCACGGTGAAAGCGGCATCATAACCGAGGAGAGCGAGGACAGGGTAAGGATGGTCGACAAGAGGATGAGGAAGATGAAGTTCATCGAGAGGGAGATGCCCAAGCCACACGTCTATGGCTCGCCGCATCCAGAGATAACGCTGGTGTGCTGGGGCTCTACCAAGGGAGCTGCGATGGAGGCATTGACATGGCTTCTGAGGGACCACGTTAAGGTCAATCTCCTGCATCTGGTCTACCTCAACCCATTCCCGTCGGACCAAGTCAAGGCCGCGCTGGACGACGGCCAGAAGATACTGCTCATCGAGGGCAACGCCACAGGGCAGCTGGGTGGACTCATCAGGGAGAACACCGGGATAGAGATAGGGCACAGGCTGCTGAAGTACGACGGCAGGCCCATATACCCCGAGGAGATATATGACAAGGTGAAGGAGGTTTTGAGGCATGGTTAGCTTGGCTGATTTGGACAGGGAGAAGGAGGTCATGACCTGGTGCCCCGGGTGCGGGAACTTCACCATACTCTCCGCCCTGAAGAAGGCTTTGGTCAGCCTGAAGGTCGAGCCGCACAACGCCGTGGTGGTCGCCGGCATAGGCTGCTCGGGGCATCTGCCGAACTGGATCAACATATACGGCTTCGGCGGGCTGCACGGCAGGACGCTCCCCGTAGCTTCGGCGATAAAGCTCTCAAACCACAAGCTCACGGTCATCGCTCAAGGCGGGGACGGGGACGGCTACAGCATCGGGATAGGCCACTTCATCCACACAGCCAGGAGGAACATCGACATCACCTACATCACGCACAACAACCAGATATACGGGCTCACGACAGGGCAGACATCCCCCACAAGTCCGAGGGGGACCGTCACGAAGTTCACGCCGTTCGGGTCGCTTGAGGACCCTCTTAACCCGATAGCCCTGGCCATCACTTCAGGGGCGACGTTCGTCGCTAGGGGCTTCGCGGGGGACCTCGAGCAGTTGACCAAGCTCTTCCAGCAGGCGATAAGCCACAATGGATTCGCGCTTGTCGACGTCCTGCAGCCGTGCGTGACCTTCAACAGGACGAACACGTTCCAGTGGTTCCGCGAAAGGGTGTACAAGCTGGACGATGGATATGACCCCACCGACAAGGTAGCGGCTTACAGGAAGGCATTGGAGTGGGGGGACAGGATACCTACAGGTGTTTTCTATAGAGTCAAGAGAAGGACCTACAGCGAGGGGTTGCCGCAGATTTCTAAGACGCCCCTGGTGAAGCAGAGGATAGGCAATGTTGATATAGTGAAGCTTGTTAAGCAGTTTATGTAGATTCTTCAAGGGAATATTGATTTTCACACAAGATAAAATTTGAATCCTTTTGACGGTAAGGACCGAGAATTCATTTTAACATTATAATTCATTATAATAATAACAGGTGCTTTTAATAAAATTGAAGATTGAAGGATATTAATGTCAGGTATTAAAATTCTAACAAATTTATTTCTACACTTTCAACTTGAGGATTTGTAAAATCATAACCTGTCAATACCCTTCTTTTTTCTAACTCTTTCAAATGCCATCTATAGTTTGGATCTTCAAGCATATTTCGTGCTTCTTCGGGGGAGACAGCCATTCCTTTTTCGTAATGATAGGGACCATGGCTCACCGGCTCAAAACCAACGTTATTCGTTACAATATATTCTACAACTTGAGCCAAATTAACAATACCTAAAGGAATTCGAGTTGTATATGTAACCATGAATTTTAATTAATAATAAAGCTTTTATTTTTGACTGTTTCTCAACATTTTCTGAGGTGTTCTTTATTTCTCGCAATAATTTAGATAAAATTTTATATAACCTGTTCAAGGAAATGTAAGGAAAAGTGTAGAATACTTCGAAATCAAAATTTACGGGCAAGTGATTTAAGCGTTGATTTCATTTAAATCTTTCAGAGGTTAAGTAAAATTAGGAACCGTCGAAAAAGGAGAAATAAAATGTTGATTTACAACATTAGTATAGAAATGCAAGATTTTCTTCCATTTGCAGGCCCGTTTATTTACCAAAATAGAAATTGGAATCAAGCAGATGAAAGAGGGGAAAGAATACCGCAATCTTATGGCATATATTTTGCAGTTCTTACAGCTTTAGGGCTTCTCGACTTTACAACAGGGAGTATACTTAAGAACGCAGTTGTAGAAGGATTAAAGACGCTGATTAAATAAAATCTCCTATTCGTTGGGTTCTTTCTTTTCCTTGAACGCGGAATCAAAAAAAAGAAAAAAAGAGCTGAAGTGGCTCACCACCTCAGTTCGTGCAAAGCCTTCCCGCAGCCATCGCAAGTCATGAAGCCCTTCTTCGTCTTGAAGGACTTGTGGCCCATCTTGAATGTGTGGCAGTCATCGCAAACCGCGTACACATAATCCGAACCTTTCGCTTCCATATCAATCACCTCCTTTCATATAACTCAGTTATATAAATTTGGAAAAGGAATATTTAAAGATGATGCCAATCAATTAGTTTCACACAATTCTTTAGTCAATTGGAACGTATTATTTTGGAAGCTGAATCTTAGAGAGAATAGGACGGACATTTTTATTCGGAAATTTTCAGCCTAACCACTATGGGAACCAGCAAAGTAATCACACCTAAAATACCCAACGTCATAGCCATCGACCTGTCCATCAGGTATCCAACGACTGGATAGAGGACGACCAGGCTCAGCTTCTCCATCATCGCTATCGACGAAAGCACGGTCGCCCTGTCCTTACTTTCTATTTCCCTGTTCGCCAGATGGTTGAACACAGGTGACATTACGGCCTTGGCTCCAATCAGAAGGAAAATCGAGGCAATCACGATTAACGGGAAACTCTGCGTGGCCAGCAGAAGGTACAGCATGGAAGAGGCCACTGCCAAAAGGACAAGCAATCTCCTATCGCCTACTTTCCCTGAAATGAAGTCCGCCTGCGAAAGCAGCAGGATTCCGAAAAGGCCGAATCCCACCGAAAAAATTCCGTAGTATTTCACTTCCACCCCTATGCTTCCCAGCAGTGGCTGGTAGAGCCAGAACATGAAGAAGGTCAACGCCGATAACAGGGTGTAGAAGATTGAGAGCGACCTTAGGCCTTCGCTGGTGAAAATTTTCCTCAGTCCCGCTATCCCCATCTCTATCGGGTTCTCCTCAGGAGTTACCCTCTTAGGCTCTTTGACCCTCAGTAGCATGAGGTAGGCGAGGGTGACGGAAACGGCGGACATCAGGAACGGGAAACCAAGAATCCTTGGGTAGGGCCAAAAGCTT
>MFRS01000004.1:8100-14139 GCA_001784635.1 Candidatus Micrarchaeota archaeon RBG_16_49_10 | reverse complement strand
CAGCGATCCCACTAGCTGGCCTATCATCCTCCCTGATGTCGTCAAGATTTCATACTTGGAGAAAACCTTCCTTGCTTTGTTTTCTTTTTTCTCCTCTTTCAGGACATCATAAACAAGAGCAATATCAGCCCCTGAAACCAGTGCAGCTCCGGTGGCCCCTATGAATTCTCCAACAAGGAGGACGGCGAAGAACGGGAACAGACCCCACAGCACCATGTCTATCGAGAACAGGAAGAGCCCCAGCGCTATCGTCTTCACCCTACCTATCTTGTCGGCCAGCACACCCATTGGTATCTCGAGTAAGAATATCCAGAACTGGAACCAGGACTGCGTGAAGAAGGCCTGCGTGTAGCTCATCTTCGCGAGGGAAGAGAAGTACGGGATGGTTATCGCCCCGAAGAACATGAGGTTCCTCAGGAAGGTTGAGAGGTAGATCAGCTTCATGTTCCGGGACATCAATAATAGTTCGGCTTGTCAGGAGATAAAATTTTTTTGGAGAATGAGACACTCATCAAAACTTTTCACACAATTCCTCAGCCAGTCCGACATATTTTCCCTGGCTTAAAAGCAACAAATCCTTCTTGACAGTATCGCTTACAGGAAGGCCTTTTATAAAAGTCTCAATGTCCTTTTTTGCAATCTTTTTCCCCCTTGACAGGTTTTTTAGCTTCTCGTAAGCCCCTTCTAGCCCTTCCCTCCTCAATATCGTTTGAATGCCTTCAGCCACAATTTCAGGGTGTCCATCCAAATCCTGAGAAATAGCCTCTCCGTTCACCTCAACTTTTCCCAAACCGTTCAGAGTGCTTTTGTAACCGACAATACAGTGCGCCATTGCAACGCCAATATTCCTTAGCACCGTGCTGTCCGACAAATCCCTTTGCATGCGGGAGACAGGCAGCTTGTCGCAGAAGTGTTCCAGCAGGGCGTTGGCAATCCCGAGGTTCCCCTCGCTGTTCTCGAAATCTATCGGATTGACTTTCTGCGGCATAGTGGATGACCCGACCTCTCCCTTCTCCACCTTCTGCCTCAGGTAGTCCATGCTTATGTAGGCCCACATGTCCCTGTCAAGGCCAAGCAGGATATTGTTTATCCTTATTATGTTGTGGAATATCTCGGCAAGGTTGTCATGCGGTTCTATCTGCGTCGTTATCAGGTTAGGCTCAAGGTTAAAGTTGCCGATAAACTCCATGGAAAACTTCGGCCAATCGACCTTTGGGTACGCAGCCACGTGCGCATTGTAATTACCGACAGCCCCATTGAGCTTCGCAGTTACTTTAATGCCCTCCAAACTCTTTGTTTGCCTTTCCAGCCTTGACTTGAAAACCAGGAATTCCTTCCCGAGCGTTGTGGGGACTGCAGCCTGCCCATGGGTCCTTGCAACCATGACCACGCTCTTGTTCTTCTTGACCAGCCCGCCAAGCGACCTTCCGATTGCCGACACCTCTTCCAAGAAAATCTCTTCCAGAAACTCTTTCATCGACAGGGCATAGGCTATGTTGTTCGCATCCTCGCTGGTCAGGCAGATGTGGATTTTCTCCGAAAGGTCTTCCACCGACTTTCCCTTGATTTTCCCCTTGATGTAGTACTCGACCGCTTTGACGTCATGGTTTATCTTGTGCTCTATGGCCTTCACGTCTTCCGCATCCTTCTCCATGAAATCGGTGTAGATTTTCCTCAGGAACGCCACCTCTTCGCCCTTCAGCTTTCTGACAGCGCCCTTCTCGGAAAGAAAAATGAGGTACTCGACCTCCATCCTCAGCCTGTTTTTGATGAGCGCAAACTCCGAGAAATATTCCGCCAACCCTTCTACAGTCTTCCTGTACCTTCCGTCAATCGGTGATATCGAGGTTATCATCCTTTCACCTCAGGTCTATGGTGGCCTTTCTGTCAGCGCCGAACGATATTATTTTTATCGGAACTCCCGCGTCCTTTTCAACAAACTCCAGGTACTCTCTCAGCTGCTTTGGGAGGGAGTAATAACCTTCATCTGCAATCCTCAGCCATTCACTGTCCGGCAGGTCTTCCCAACCTTCCAGCTCCTCGTAGACCGGCTCGCATTCCCTGAAGACCCTCAGGTCGAAGGGCTGGTCAGCTATGGCCTTTCCTTTATGCTTATATGAGACGCAGACCTTCAGTTTCCTCAGTCCGCCAAGGACATCAAGCTTTGTCACCGCCAGGGAAGTCAGGCCGTTTATCATCACGGCATGCCTTACGTTGACTAGGTCAAGCCATCCGCATCTTCTGGGCCTCCCGGTTGTGGTCCCGTACTCATGACCTTTCTCCCTGATTTGGTCCCCGGTTTTGTCGGTCAGTTCCGTGGGGAACGGGCTTGATCCCACCCTTGATGTGTAGGCTTTAACGACGCCGATGGCCTCGTCGATTTTCGTTGGGCCGACCCCAGCGCCTGTGCATGCGCCTCCGGCTATAGCGTCGGAAGAAGTTCCGAACGGGTACATACCATGATCCACCCCAAGGAGAGTGCCCTGCGCCCCCTCGAAGAGCACCGTTTTCCCTTCATCGAGCAACCCATTAACCTCTTTGGATTCATTCCCGATGTATTTGGAAAGCCTTTTCCCGTAGCCGAAGTACTCGTCAAAGATGTCGAGTTTCTTGGACTGTATTTTCTGGCCGTATACGAACTCCAGTGTCTTCTTTTTTATCCTGTACAGGTTCTCCAGCTTCTCCTCGAAGATTTTCCTGTCGAGCAGGTCAACCATCCTTATGCCGTTCCTTGCGGCCTTGTCGGAGTATGCCGGAGCAATACCCCTCTTGGTCGAGCCTGCGGACAGCTTACCTTGAGCGACATCGGACAGTCCGTCCTGCTGAATCTGAAACGGGAATATCACATGGGCTTTTTGACTTACCAGCAAATTAGGCTCGATGCCCCTCTTCTTCAGGCCCTCTATCTCTTCCAGCAAGACCTTGGGATTGATCACCATACCTGCTCCCAAAACCCCCAGCTTTCCTTGGACCACACCTGAAGGAAGCAAATGGAATTTGTAGACTTCTTCGCCGGCAACGACAGTGTGCCCGGCATTGTTTCCCCCCTGGAACCTCACAACCGCATCGGCTTTCTCAGCAAGATAATCGACAATTTTACCCTTCCCCTCGTCGCCCCACTGGGTACCAACGACAACTATGCCACTCAATTAACCCCCTCCATTTTTTTATTCGGAACGCAAAAATTAATTCTTCAAAATCCCCCTAGCCGCTATCAACCCAGTTGCGGCAGCACCCACAATGTTCCCCGAGACGCCAGCGCCGTCCCCGGCGACAGAGAGATTCTTGATTGGGGTCTCAAGGTACTTGTTCGTCTTTATCCTAGATGCCCTGAACTTTATCTCCGGGGCGTAAAGCAAAGTCGAGCCGGAATTTATTCCCGGCATCACATAATCCAGCTTCTCCAGGCCCTCGATTATATTGGTCACAGTCCTGTGCGGCAGGGCCATCGATATGTCCCCAGGCACGACGTCCGTGAGCGTGGGCTCGACTATGCCTTTCCTTATCCTGTCCCATGTGCTCCTCCTCCCCTTCTTCAGGTCCTCGAGCCTTTGCAGTATCGGCTTCCCCCCACCTATTGTAGTGGCGAGCTGGGCTATCGACTTCCCGTATTGGGTGGTGTTCTCGATTGGCTCGGTCAGGATGACCTCGGACACGAGGGCGAAGTTGGAGTTTCCCGATAGGTGCGTCGAGTTGGAGTGGCCGTTCACGCAGACGAAGCCGTCATAAGTTTCAACACCCACGAAGCCATTGGGACAGGGGCAGAACGTTCTCACAGTGTCCTCGAAAGTCCTAGACTGCATGAGGAAAATTGCCTCATACAAGAGGTCGGAGTACTTCTTCATCACAATCGATGGGAACTCGACCCTGACGCCTACCTCTATCTTGTCGTACTCGTACGCCATCCCGTACTTGGCTGAAATCTCCTGGAGCCACTTGGCCCCCGTCCTTCCAGGGGAAAGGATAACCCTGTCGAAGCTCATGATTTTTCCATTTTTCAGGACTATCCCTTTGCATAAATTGTCCTTTACGACCAAATCGACCACTTGGGATTTTGCGACTATTTTCACTCTGTTCTTTTCCAAAGCGTCTTGAATGTTCTTGATGATGCTGGGCAGCTTGTCAGTCCCTACATGTCTTATCTTCCTTATGACGAGCTTAATGTTGTGCTTCTTCGCCTCATCGACATACTCCTCGGCCTTCCCTATGTCCGTTGGGAAATACTCCGAGTCCACCCCGAACTTTGTCAGGGTTTCATCAACCTCATCGACGTACTTCTGGTACTCGGATGCCCTCATTAGGTGCAGCATCTTCTCGTGGCTGAGGACGAGGCTGTAGTGCAGCTTCCCGTCAGAATAGCTCCCCGCGCCGCCGAAGCCGCACATTATGTCGCCTTTCCCCCTTTCCTCGACCCTCTTGCCCATGTCGATTAAAGTGACAGCCACCCCATTCTTGGAAAGCTCAAGCGCAGAAAAAATGCCGGCAGGCCCGGCACCGACAATGCCAACCTTCAAATTGTATCCTACGTACTTTTCGGGAAAGGAAGATATAAATATTATTCTGCCCGACTATTATAGTTCAATCCCACATGGTTCTATGAAGCTCAATCTCCCGACAAAGGGCAAGTCCATCGCGCTGCCGATAATCATACTGGTGGGACTGTTAGCACTGATACTCTTCAGGGACATCCTAATATTCGGGATCTTCCTCATAGCTATGGCAATCTTCAACCACTACCAGAACAAGTACCAGCTGGGCTTCGACGTTTCCCCGACGCTCGTGCTGACGATAATATTCTCGATGAGGCTCGGGTTCGGCTATGGCCTTGCATTCCTTTTCCTTGGAGGGGTCATACCAAACCTAATCACCGGAGGCTTCACTGGTGGCACAGTGTTCTTCATCGGCATAGCAGTGCTTGTGGCATACCTCGCCTCGCTCGGGTTGATAGCGAATGTGCTTCTGTATGGTATTGGGCTGCTCGTTCTCCAGAGCTTTCTGGGCCTCATGATTTCGCTACTGCTCTCGGACTCGCTGGTCCTATTTTCCGTCTTCTTCGGCTTCGCCCTCAACGCAGTCTACTTCCTCGTCTTCAACAACATACTTACACTAGTTTTGACTTGATTATGTCAATAATAAGTCTTTTCAGTAACATCATTTAATAAGATGATAGAAGACATAGAAGTCAAAGACGCGAAAGGTAAGGGAAAGGGTGTATTCGCCAAAAGAAGCTTCAGAAAAGGAGAATTCATCTTCAGATACAAAACAGGCAAAGTTGTTACAAGGGAAGGAATCAGAAAACTCACAAAGTGGGAATCTAACCATTTAGACGAGCTTGATGGAGATAAATTCGAAGTCCAGCCTGAGCCTGCATGCTTCGTGAACCACTCGTGCGACCCGAATGCAATAATGAAAGGTAGGTCGTATTTTTCGCTAAAACCCGTCAGAAAAGGAGAGGAAATCACCGTCGATTATAGGTCAAAAGGGATATTAAAAAACAGATGGGAATGTAGGTGTGGGAGCAAGAACTGCAAGGGGTATGTTATAAGCGATTTCTTCTCTCTACCTGAAAAAACACAAAAGTTATATCTG
This sequence comes from Candidatus Micrarchaeota archaeon RBG_16_49_10, assembly GCA_001784635.1. Taxonomy (GTDB): domain Archaea; phylum Aenigmatarchaeota; class Aenigmatarchaeia; order CG10238-14; family CG10238-14; genus RBG-16-49-10. The sequence continues at coordinate 8,550 of MFRS01000004.1, read as the reverse complement.
CCGTATACACTTAAGGTCATCAAACGAGAATATAAAAGGCGCCACGCAGGAAATTGAACATAACATATATGCTTAACTAAAGTCTCCGAAGCCACTTTGGTAAAGTGAAGTGCAACGAGCTTTCCGTATAGTCGCTGTTAAGTGACCTGAGTTGAAGGTGAAAGGGCAACGTGGCTCGACATAAAGTGTCCAGAGTTGGCGGAGGGACTCCCATTTAAGAATATTTATATAGAATATACAAATTTAATTGGTATATGGAAAAGAAAATCATTGGTGTATTAGGGGGCATGAGCCCGGGATCCACAGTGAATTTTTATCAAGAGCTAATTAGGCAATGTCGAAAACAATACGGGGCCGAGTATGATAAAGATTTCCCGGAAATTTTCATCTACAGCCTTCCCATACCAAATATTTTTGAACAAATAGAATAATCTGAAGAAACGTTGAAGA
>MFRS01000004.1:4868-8093 GCA_001784635.1 Candidatus Micrarchaeota archaeon RBG_16_49_10 | reverse complement strand
CAAGGGAGTAAAAAAATTGGAATCGATTGGAGTAGATTTTATTGTTATGCCCTGTAATACAGCCCACTATTTTTATGAGGACATCAAAAAAGAAATTTCAATCCCTTTTCTAAGCATTACTGAAGAGACGGCTAAAAAAATAAAATCAAAGGGGTATGATAAGGTTGGACTTCTTGCTACAGGAACAACGATTCGCAAAAAGATTTTTAATAAAGACCTTCATAAGTTGGGAATAGAATTAGTTGTTCCGGAACAACAAGACAAAGTGACAAGCATCATAGACCATATTTTGACCGGAAAAAAATTAGAGAAGGACAAATTAATATTTAAACAAATTATTGAGAATTTAAAAGATAATGGGGCACAAGCAATAGTTGTTGGTTGCACAGACATTTCACTTTTGCTAAAACAGGAAGATGTAGACGTTGAAGTTTTTGACACCGCTGAAGTTCTAGCTGAATCTACGATTAAATTTGCTGTAAAACACTAAGGATGTCCCGTAGTCAATTGTATTTAACAACCATTTAGCGAACATTATTCGTTTGACATCTCAAAAGAGACAAAGTAAAATTTTACAGCAATCAACCCTTCACGACCCCTATCGGCACCAGCCTGGCAACCAATTTCCCAATCCCTATCTCGTCGCTCACCCTCGCGACCTCGTCTATATCCTTGTATGCGCTCGGCGCCTCCTCCGCGACTACCTGCCAGCTGGCAGACCTTATCAGTATCCCCTTCTGCTTCAGCTTGTCCGCCACATCCTGCCCCCGGAAGGTCCTCACGGCCTCAGTCCTCGACATAGCCCTTCCCGCTCCATGCGCGGTGGATCCGAAGGTCTGCTCCATCGCCGTGTCAGACCCCACCAAAACATAACTTGCGGTCCCCATCGACCCCGGTATTATGACGGGCTGACCCACCAACCTGTAGTCCATGGGTATCTCGCTCCTTCCAGGCCCGAAAGCCCTTGTCGCCCCCTTCCTGTGCGTGTAGACCTTCCTCTTCTTCCCGTCTATCACATGCTCCTCGACCTTCGCGATGTTGTGCGCGACATCATAAACGATGTCCATGCCCAAGTCCTCAGGACTCTGCTTCAGTACCTCCTGGAAGCTCTCCCTGGTCCAGTGCACTATCATCTGCCTGTTGCACCATGCGAAGTTCGCGGCCGCTGACATGGCGGCAAAGTAATCATTAGCCAGTTTGGATTGCGCAGGAGCATAGACTAACTCCCTATCGGGCAGACTTTGAATCAGATGTTTGTATAACCTCTCCATGTCCCTCAGGTAGTCCGAGCAGGCTTGGTGCCCCAGTCCCCTCGAGCCGGTGTGAATCATGACAGTCAATTTACCTTCCTCCAGCCCGAAGGCTTTCGCCGCCTCAGGGTTGAAGACCTTCTCTACCCTCTGTATCTCCAGGAAATGGTTGCCAGCCCCTAAGCTTCCAAGCTGCGGCATCCCGCGCCTCTTGGCATCGCTGGATATCTTCGAGGCATCGCCAGCCTTCAGGTTACCCTCATCCTCGAGGTGCTTCAGGTCCCTCTCCCAGCCATATCCCCTCTCGACAGCCCACTTGGCCCCGTGGTTCAGGACGTCATCGAAGTCGGCCATGCTTTTTATCTTCACTTTCCCGGATGACCCCAAGCCTGACGGGACATTTCGGAACATGGCCTCAAGCAAGTCCTTCATCTTGCCGTCCAAATCCTTCTGGACGAGGTTCGTCCTGAGAAGCCTCACGCCGCAGTTTGAGACGATGAATCCGTTGGCCACAAAGTTGTGGTTCTTCTCCACGTTGAAGTCATAGACGCTCGCCTTCCCCGCCTTCTCTATTTTATCCACCATGTCGAACAGCATACCATACCTCTCGAACTCCCCCATCTTTTGGGAGCAAAACTCCTCGAAGGATACGAAGTCCAAGTTTATCCTCTGCTTGGCATCCTCGTAATAATGCCTTTCCATAAACCTCTCGTTGACGTCAGAACCCTGCAAAAGTCTCTTCACTTCCTTCATCGTCAGGCCCATCTCCCTGTAGTCCTTTATTATTCTAGACATCTCGCCCCTCTTTGCCGTGACCATATCCTTTCTCAGGATGTACATGGAGGCTATGTCAGCCAGCATATGCCTCCCCCTGTTGTACTCGAATCCCACGTCCCTGTAGAGCTTCAGCAGATTTTCTTCCTCGGAGGCTATGCTGAGCCTTACCCTGAATGTCTCCCCCTGCTTGTTCCTGTACTCCTTCCTTGTGCTTATCTTCGCCGTCCTTATCCCGAACTCCTTAAGCAGCAGGCTCAGCTCTACCATCATCCACCTCCCGCCCTCGACATATTCCTTGTTCTTGTTCTGCGACAGCACAGGCTCCTGGAAGCAGGTCTTTGATATGACCCTGGGAGAAGACAGCTCAGCCCCGAAGAGGCCAGCCAGAAATTGCCTTTTTGTTCCTCTTGATGAGCATTTTATCCATTCTGGGATGTGGTATCTCGTGGAAGCCTTCTTCCCTAGCGGCATCCCCAAATGGATTAGGAGTGTCGCGAGGGACTTCGATGAAACGTGGAGCTCGTGGGATAATGATTCGAACTCTTTGACTCCATACTGGTCCGTTATCTTGTGATGCCTTTCTCTGGAATAGACGGAAGCCGTGTACCCGACCAAAGCTAAATCGGCCTTCATCCTTTCAAGGTCCTCCTTTTTCCCGTAGGCTACCACACGTCCTTTTTCCCCGGGGAAATAGATGTTGCCGTCGCCGAGGAGATACCCGAAAACCCTCGCTAGTATCGGCAACTTCTTGTTGCTCATTCTCAAGGGAATCAAATCTCTTTTCTTCAGCTCGTTTTTTACGCCCTCGTCGAACTCGTCACCGAAAATAATGATTTCTTCAGAAGGGCTTTCCCATTCCACGCCCTCGAACATCGATACAGCTATCTCAGAATTTTTCTGCAGTTCTTTTAGCGGAACCATTCCGCCCTTGGTCATGAAGGGATGGTCCTCAGTCGCCTCTATCTCAAGCCCCGAGGATGTAGTCAGCTTGAAGAGTTGGGCGTTTTCTTTTTCCATGAAATAAACTAGACTGTCAGGCTCGATGGAATTTCTTTCCTTGCTAAAAGACATAACTCTATCTGGAGAGATTTTCGAGACCAAAATACTACCGTTGTCTGTGACTTTCTCCGTTATCCCGTTTCTGAAGTCCTCGAGCTTTCTGAACACGCCGTTCTCCAGCAGTATTCTGGTGCTGCCG
>MFRS01000004.1:4447-4783 GCA_001784635.1 Candidatus Micrarchaeota archaeon RBG_16_49_10 | reverse complement strand
GCCTATGGGGAAGCCGTATCCCGAGTGACCGTCCGGCAGGACAATAGAATATTTGTAAATGCCCGGCAGGCAGGCGACCCCAGCCAGCTGCATCAGGGTCCTGTCGCTCTTCATCTTCTGCATGAGCTTCTCGCTGGCGAAGATCCTCCCTGGGACGTTCATGCCTTTGATGGTATCCTTAGGCAATTCCCAAATGACATCGCTTATCTTTTTTATGTTCATAACAATCACACCTTGAACTATTTTGTGATTCAAAGAAATTAAATGTCCAGTATCAGATAGCAGAAGTGTTTGCCGTCCTTCATCCCGATCTTCATCCCGTGGTAGGTGATAGCC
>MFRS01000004.1:322-4379 GCA_001784635.1 Candidatus Micrarchaeota archaeon RBG_16_49_10 | reverse complement strand
TTGATTCCACGCACCTTGACCCCAGAGAAGACCATGTTCTTCGAGTCATGCAGGATGAGGAATCTCTCCAGGAAGTCGTAAAGCAATGCTTCGAGGTCCTCCGACTCCTCTTTAATTTCCTCGCTCAGCTTCGAGCCGACCCTCTCCGGGTCAGACATGACCTTGAATGTGGCTAGCGCTGCGTTCTCGAAGAGCTCCTCCAGGCTGTCCCCGTAGGCCTCGAATTCCACGTCCGCGGTGGCCCCCTGGTCGAGAAAGACGTACTTCATAAAGATTATGCGCCCCCAAAGGATATAAAACATAGCTTTTTAAAGGTTTTTTACTATGAAGATATAGTGGTGATTCATTGCCTATATCCAAGGCGCCATACAAGAGAGTTTACAAGCACACGAGCCAGAGGGGTAACGAGCTTAAGATAGACTGCGGAGCATGCGGCAGGCGGGTCCCCAAGTGGAAGACCTTCGTCACCTACAGGGGGATGAGGATAAACGACCCGGCAATCCTCCAGCAGGTAGACAAGAGGATGCTGCACCTGATGACGCAGAAGACAAGGGTCTGCCCCAAGTGCGCAAGGTTCTACGGTGTGGTCCAGATCGGGAAGTCGGAAAGGAAGAAAGGCTTCAGGTCCAACAACCCTAACCGCTTTTAAGGATGCCGCTTTCTTGGATGAACTTGAGCTCTATGCTCGAGCATTCGGTCTTCAGCACGCCTTTCTTGAAGCTCTGCGCAACATTACCGAAATTTACGGTCTGGAAAGAGTTCGCCACCAATACAGTAGGTGTTCTCAGCTCCCCCACCTCGCCGTTCTCGTATTCGAGGTAAAGCTTGAGTTCCCCGAGCGAGGCGCCCTTGTTGTCGATGACCATCGTGACCTCCCCCTTGCTGCCATCGAACGATCCAGAGTACAGGGATATGCTACCCGAGCACTTCCCGCTCTCAAGGCTGCTCTTCTTGTCGGAGATGTCGGTCGCCCAGAAAGAGAGGCCGGCTGCTATCAGGATGGTGACTACCACTAGGATGGAGGCCAGGAACAGCGGGTTGAAACCCCCGACTTTCCCTTCCTCCTCCTCGTAGAGTCCGTCTTCAAGATACTTGTCCATTTCCGAATCCATCAAACCACTTTTTTCTTCTCCAATATGGCGAAGACCAGCATCCCCGTCACTCCAGTGAGGAGCGTCAGCGCTATCACGAGCAGGAACATCGTGGTCCCCACGTTCCTCGGGACGGACGGATGGGTCATCAAGGGTAGGAGCAGAATCATGAACACAAGGAAGGCCGTTATCAGGAGGGTTATGAGGAGCACATACAGATAGGAGATGGCTTTCGCGCTCGGGCTATCGCTTTTTTTCGGCCTTTTTCCCATATGTTAAATATTATTTTCCCACAATAAAAACGTTATTGGGTTTTGCTTTTGCCAATCCACTTCAGGACCACGCTCCTCAGGTAAAGCCCGGTCTCATAGTTCAGTTTCGCGAGCTTTGAAAGGCTGTCACCCTTCGCCTTCAAAACTTCAGGAGTTTTCGCAATCTTTTTAATCAAGCCGCTGGCCGTCTTGCGCCTCTCGGCCACCCAGCCTATACCGAAGTTCCTTATCAGATCGAGGTTCCCCTCCTCGTTTGCGTTGTGGGTTATTGCTATGAAAGGCTTTCTAGATGCCACGCTCTCAAAGATCATGTTCGGACCTGCCTTCCCCATGACCACATCAGAGGCGGCCATGAACTCATCCATCCTGTCGGTGAACCCCTTGAGGACTATCTTAGGTAGGTGAGGGTTCATGATAGAAGACATCTTGTAGGCCCTGTGGATGATTTTTTTCAGAGCCTTGTTTTTCCCTGTTATGAAGATGATTTGGATGTCCTTGGAGAACTTCTCGAAGAACAGCGTCGGAAGAAGCGACACGATGGCCCCGCTCCCCTCGCTGCCCCCGCAATAGAGAAAAGTCAGCTTGTCCTCCAGCCTCAGCGCCTTCCTTATCTTTTTCGCATCATGGTCCTTGAAGAAGGATTTGCTGGTTATCCACCCCTTGCACACAACCCTTTCCTTCGGTATCTTTAGTTCCCTGCGCAACCTATCGCAGTTCTTCCCGAAGCCGATGTTGAAGTCGGCCTCAGATGAAAAGAGAATCGGGTGTATCGTCATCGGGTCGGTCACTATGTTGATTAGCCTGAACTTTGAAAAGGGCTTTATCTCATCGAGCACCGGGAGGTAGCCGAAGTAGACGTTTATTACCAGATCAGGCTTCTCCCTTTTTAGGACGGTGATGAGCTTCTTCCTCACCCTCATGTCGAAGTACCCCCTTATCCTTTTCTGTATGCTTGGGTTCTTGCTCATCTCGAACCAGAACTTCTGTGGCGACGGGAGGAACCTGTAGAAGAGGCGGAATATGTCCCACTCGAACTGATCCCCTACAAGGTCGATGAACTTGAACTCGGTGTTCGGTATGTCCTCGAGGTAACTCTTCACCGCCTTGGCGTGCGGCATGTGCCCCGATGGCGCGGCGAGCAGAAGAACCTTGTATTTTTTCTTCATTGATTATACTTTCGCAGTCCAAGATTAAAATTGTATGCGATGCCCTGCATCTCTTGCACAAAACTATTATTTTTCCTTTCCCGAATAATGGAGATGAAGATGAGGTACGAGCATGCGCCGGACATACAACAGCGCGTCCTGAAGATAGCTAGGGTCCTGAGGATGGATTATGTGAATCCAGCAAGGGTAATCTGCATCCGCAGCTACGGCTCGACGGCCAGGGCACTCGCGAGGATATGGGCCTTCCCGAAGATATTCCAGGTGGCTTTGAACTTCAAGCCCTACTACATAATCGAGGTCATATCCCACCTCTTCGACAGGCTGGACGAGGTGGAGCAGGACAAGACCCTGATACACGAGCTGCTGCATGTGCCGAAGACCTTCAGCGGCGGGCTTGTGCCTCACGCATACTTCGACAAGAGGATAGATAGGAAGACGGTGGAGGAGCTGTACAGGAGGTACATATCTCAGATTCATGCTGAGAGTGGTTAAATTCGTAGGGATTTGATTGAGATTTACAGATTTTAGGATTTTTGTTCATTTTAAATTTTTAAGTCTTCTCTATATTCCAGTTTATGAAAATCCAATTCAGTTTCTTGTCTCATAAGTTGAAGCAAAGTATCAAATAAAACATCGTCTTCTTCAAATGTTGAAGCAAAACCGATTAAAGACCCTATAACTTCAATTAAATGAGCAACAAAATCACCTTTTCTCGGGAAACTATCATGTCTTTGTAAGTATCCACCTTTTAATCCACTCTCGATGTCTTGTAATTGATACCCTGCAAATTTCCCTTTAGTATCCCCAATTTTAATTCTAGCATTAGCTAGCGATTTATTATAATTATCAGAATATTGGACTACCCAAATACCTATTGGCAATTCCTTTACACTCCCATAAAGAAACCCAGGTAAATTGTAAATCGCTGGAAGGGACATATGTTATAATATACAATACATCATTTTATCCTTAATTATATTATTTCTTAATAGAAATCTCTTTTCTATCAAACAGCTGATTCAGCTATGGGTTAGTTGTCGATAATCTAAAGAATTAATACGCCTTCCCGAAGTAGCAGATTGTCGTCGCCTTCTTCCCGCAGTAAGCGCACTTGCCGTCTATCTCCTGGTCTTCCAACGGCATCACTCTGGATGTGGCACCCGTCTCCTCCTTTATCTGCGCCTCGCACTCCTTCGTTCCGCACCAGTTGATCTTTATCAGCCCTTTCTTGTCCTCCAGGATTTTCGCAAACTCGTCCTTGCTCTTCGCCTCCCTGATGTTGCTGTCCAGGAAAGCCTTCGCCCTGTTGAACAGGTGCTCCTGAATCCTGTCGAGCATCTCGCCTATCTCAGTTTCCAGGCTCTCCATCTTCGCGAACTTCTTCTCCGCCGTGTCCCTCCTCACGAGGACTATCTCCCCGCTCTCTATGTCCCTCGGGCCGACCTCTATCCTCAGCGGCACGCCCTTCAGCTCCCACTCGTTGAACTTCCATCCCGGGCTGTACTCCTCCCTGTCCTCCAGCTCCACA
>MFRS01000004.1:0-306 GCA_001784635.1 Candidatus Micrarchaeota archaeon RBG_16_49_10 | reverse complement strand
GCCTGTCCTTCACCTTCCTCGCCTCATCAAGGACCTTCTCGTTGACGTGGAAGTTGATTGGCACTATGACTATCTGCACCGGTGCTATCTTCGGAGGCAGCACTAAACCCTTGTCGTCGCCATGGACCATCACCAGCGCCCCTATCAACCTTGTAGTCACAGCCCAGCTCGTCTGCCAGACATACCTCTGCTTACCCTCCTTGTCCAGATACTTTATGTCGAAGGCCTTCGCGAAATTCTGGCCGAGGTTGTGCGATGTCCCGGCCTGAAGGGCTTTCCCGTCGGGCATCAATGCTTCCAGGGCGG
>MFRS01000003.1:221331-231994 GCA_001784635.1 Candidatus Micrarchaeota archaeon RBG_16_49_10 | reverse complement strand
CGGCAGTTCGTTGAGGATCACTGCCGAGCTGGATAATGGCCAACAACTAAAGTCCAGTGAGACGACTTTTCAGGTTGGGCAAGGTGAGAAAACGGTGATCATAAACTCTGACAACGCAATAACTGACGACGATTACAGAGTAATTGTCAAGTTGGAATATGACTATACTTCTTCTGCCTTCATCAATTTCTTCTTCCTGAAAGGGAGCGCTAAAGACACTACCTACACAAAACCACAGGGCCCTGTGGATGTGTCTATCAGAGTAAGGCCGACTCGTATGCGGTTGAGGAAAGTTCCCCTCAGAGCAAGCAAGTCAATTACGTCATTGACCTTGATAAAAATTGGGTTGATTATAATGAAGACCATGACGGCGTTTCGGCAAAGGCCGAAATAGGCAATGTCAAGTTTTCTCCAGATAGCAAATACTACTCTGGCGTAAGTTGTGATTTCGATGGGAATCCTAGCTCAACGGGGGAAATAACACTAAACAAACCCCTGACAGAAAAAATGCAATTCAACTGTGATGTTGATTATAGGGTCCCAGATTATAATGACAATGACTTTGTGGATGAGAAAACAGTCCAATCAATCCTAGAGATTGATTACAGGTATATGGTCCTCGTCTCGCAGGAGTTCAGCAAGGGAAGCTAGGGGCAAGAGTCCGTTAGTGGGTCGATAAGGACCTTTATCGGCTTGTCATCGGAAATTTCCAGCTTGCCTTCCCTGTACAGCTGTAGTTTCCCGTCAGGTCTGGCCTCAACCACGATGTCGGAACCTGACAAACTTATTGCAACGTCGTAATCTGGGATGATGGTTTCGTCGTCTTTTATCTCATCTGTATATTTTTTGAAATATTGTTCAGTCGATTCCTCGATTTTAGAATTGAAATCGGTTATTGTGGTTTCGTCGTAAATCTTGAAGTAAGGAATGCAGTATAAAGAATCCGCCACGGAATACTTGAGGTAGCTGCTGTCCTGTGAGATGTCGCGGAACGCTTGGTAGAAGGAGTACTTGAGCGCTTGTTCCAGGTACCTGTGGTTCAGTTCGAACTTGTTTATGCCCTGGATTATGTTGGTCTCCCTTGCGGTGGCCTTGCTCGAATAGGAGGTTGAAAGTAAATATTGGATTGTAGCTGCCTCTATGACGACTACCACGAATATCGTGAAAATGAGTATCCCTATCACTCCTTTCCTCAATTGATCACCAGCTTTATCTCCTTTGACAATTTACCCGTGCTGTATGGCAAGGGTATTTTGGTTGTGGCCTCGTATTTCTTTGACGTGCAAAGGTCGCCGAACAATACGCCACTCTCATCGCTCAGCTGATAGCAGCCGCCATCACCCAAGAACAGCTTCAGTTTTTCCTCAAAGAAACCCAAGTCAGGCGGGTTGTTGAAGGCAAAGTGGTTTGCGACCATCTCCTGCACACTAGAATCCCCAGCCCTCGAGGACAGCGAAGTCAAAAGAAGCAGCTCAGCATTGCTGTAGCCTGTCTGAATTTCGACATTCTGGGTTATATGAATCCTGAACAGAATCAAGGGTAGCAGGAGCATGCCGACTATCGCCACTGTGAAGATTACCGCCGTCATCAATATGGTTAAAATGTAGGCCATTCCCTTCATATGCTAAAACTCCCCCGAAATTATCTCCATTGTGCCCATGTGAATATCATCCCCGTTCCTTATGCCAACCGGGAAACTTAGCCTTGCACCACCGGAGCTGGAAAAATCCTCCTTTATGCATTCATTCAAGTCCTGTATGCTAGGTATTTCGACAGCCTCAGTCAGCTGAGACCCCAGACACTTAAAATACTGGACCACGTTCTGGTGCTCGAAGCTCATGGGCCCATTTTTAACAGTATACCAGTTCTCCTCGGTCTCCAAGTCCCTCACAATTATTATATAGAAGGCGTCAGGGTAGCTGTATTTATCGAAGAATTCCCCCTTTGAAAGCAAACCCATTTTGTTGTAGTCGAACATCGCCCTTTTTTGCATTCCATCTTCGGTGTAAACGATGTCGCTGGAGGTCAACAGGACGTTCGCAAGCGCAATCGTGTGCCTTTGTACTCCGTATTCGTTGACGATTGTGTGGAACTCGGTGAAGTTCTGATACAGTATTATCATCAAGAGCGCGACCAGACCTAAGACGAAAAGGCTGGTGAGGATTTCGCCCATCGTTGTTGCTATTCCCTTATTTTTCGTAGCCCGCCACCTCTATGTTGCCCGAAGCTCTTTTGATTGTAATGTGGTTTACCCCCTGAAATTGTTGGCTTATTTCGACTGCCATAGGACTTGTGCTCTCCTCTGAGGATGTCGAAACAGGGTCTGAATATTTCACGTTGACCGCCCTGCCGCTGAACTCGACGTCGTAGCTGAATTCTTTATTGGTGTAGTTTATCTCGATGGTGTAAGGGGAGGCCGCGGAAATTGTCGCTAGGCCGGCCAAGTCCCTTGACATCACCTTAGGGGAATTGGATACTATTATGTCCTTTATCTCGGCCAGAATCTTTGGCACCGTGAAAAGGAGAACGATGAAGATGATGATGACGGCTATCGTGGAGATGGCGTCTGTGATTATCGTGCCCTTCATATATAATAATTGGCCTGCCTAGTTAAAATTCCTCACATTCTTCCTTCGTCGGCTTGTAAATCTCCAAGGTTTCACATTCCTTCGGCTCAGTGTCGTCCCACGAGTAGGGTTCTGCATTGTAGTTGTTGACCCCCCAGTCCTGGCAGTACTTGGTGAGCTTGCGCATGCAGGACGTCCTGGTGGCCTCTTTGCCTATTATGTCCAAGGACTTGTATATCACGAGAAATGAGAGGATTATGGTAATCACGACGAAGGCGACTACATAGGTTGCGTGGATTGCGATACCTTTTGAAGGCACTATTAACCACTTAGATGATTTTGTTTTATAGTAGAGTTAAGCTTTGACAATAATTTACATTAAAAGTTATGTATTTTGGACAACCGTCATTCTCGAACTCAGTTGTGTCAGGTTCTAAAGTAGTATTGTAACCAGACAATTTCCAGCTGGTGCAAAGGCCAAGCGCCCTCGCCCTGCATGCCTGCTCATTGACCTGCCCGCTCCCCTTGCCGACCCATGTTATGACAAGGTAAGCCAGAATGCCGATGATTATCAGGCCGACGGCCAGAGCCGTAATCAGTTCAGTCGCGGTGATTCCCTTCATCGTTTCACTACTATTTGTTTGTTTTTGCTCTTATTAAGTTTTTCCTAGGCTCAGCAGATGCCTGGTGTTTCTTCAATTGTTATTTGGCATCCCTCATCACATTTGGCAGACCAATAAGATGCTGTTAGATGAACGTTTTTTAAATATGAACCTTGGAGCTCCTCGTAGCCATTATATATTAATTTTAGGTTTTTATTCACCTCGTACTCATCACCTAGGGTTGAGTATGCAGTCCAGGTTTCAACACAATTATGGAAAATATTGAATTCAAGTATTTCTTGAGATGAGGGGTCGAGTTTAATTTGATGCATGCAAACCCTTTCTATTATTTTTCCTCCATTTTTTGTGATGTAAATTGTATGCGGAGTATCTAAATTCGTACTGAATGTTAAATCTTCGTTTATGGTTTTCACACTAGTGCAGAGACCGGTGCTAGCGTCACACTGCCCTTTATTGCAACACATAATAGCTTCTGTCCCTCTTTTACAAACTTCACAGTTGTTTGGACAGTATTCCTTATTTGATGTTTCACACTCTGGTTTTATATCTTCCTCTTTCAAACCCTCACAAAGGCCAGTGGCTGGAGAGCAAGCCTGATTTTCCAAATAGCAACACATTCTTGTGAATGACGTTCCCCCATAGAATTCTTTGTTGCAGGGATTACACGCAGGTGAACATATGTTTGTGCCTCTTGAGTTGCATTCAGGGTCTATAAAGGTTAGAGTAACTGAAATTTTATAGTTTCCGCCACCCTCATCCTCTATTTTTGAGAGCCTAGCCAGATAACTGTCGCAAAAAATATTGCCACTTACACAAACGGCTTTATCTTCACGGTCATTATAATTCCTGTTGCAGTCGAATGTTAGAAATGGCAAATAATTTCCTCCAGAAGGCTCTGGATTTTTTGAAATTCTCACCCATATATCACTTATTTTTTGGCCGTCCTTTATTACGACAATTCTTTGTTTTGGGTTTGGTTCATCTTCTTTTTCAATATATTTAAATGGAATTTCTAAGGGTACGCCGGGAGTCAATTTGGCGTATAAAGGCTCTTTGTCCAAAACAGTATAATTGTAAATTCTTAAGGTAATTCCAAGCCCTCCCTTATCGACAATCTCTGCCCTAATATAAAGTTTTTTGTTGGACTCTATATTGAAAACGGTAGGTGAATTTTTGATTTTATCAAATTCTTTACACTCTTTAGCCCTTTCAGAAACTGTGGAAACATAAGACATATTCAATAAAATTAAGGATTCAGTAGAAACTGACTTCTCGAAAACAGTCTGTTCATCCACAAAACAATCAAAATAATCCGCAAAATCAGATTGTGTGACTGTAGCTCCCTCAGAACCTATGGTTATCTCTACAGGGTACTGTGAAGCATCGTGATTACATATAGCCCCTGGGTTTTCTATTATATCACTCATCCATGCAGAACTACAAAAGTCCTTACAAGTAACGGTTTTTCCGTCCAATTGCCAACTTAAATCTTCTAATATAGAATCAGGCACATTACACCCAAAATCATCAAAGCATCTGTAATTCGCACATTTTATCGCATTTGTTAAACCGGATGCATGCGCATTGGGTTTCGTTTCACAGGTGAAAGGCAGTATTGGGCAAAGAATATTCCTTATGTTCCCCTTGGATAGGCTGGTGAAGGCGAGGACTGAAACCACCACCAGTATGATTATCCCCAGTATTATGTTGAAAGTCGTGTCTGTTGCCTTCTCCCCCTTGCTCATGAACACACCTTACACATGGCTGAAAGCTTCTGGAACAGCCCTATCTTGTCGCAGAACGAGCACTTTATGCTCTGCATGATGTCGGCTACCCCGCTGGACAGAACTCTTATGAGGTCGTCGAATATTATCCACAAAAGGATTAACACTATTATCGCGATGACTATGCTTATTATGATAGTCACAACGTTGCCGGTCATCCCTTTTCCCATTCAACCCCCACCGAAAGGCTTGAGTATTATGTCCCTGATTAATCTTATCCCAGCGGAGTAAAATAAAGCTATCAGCACTATCAGCAGGATTAGGCATACCATCAGCCACAAGACATACCTGTCGACCTCGCCCTTTGACCTCATCAGAAACCACCGAACTTCGGGATAAGGGAAGACATCATGGAGTAGAGCAGTATCATCGTTGCGACGTAGATGAAAGTAGCAATCAACAGCATCTTGCCCAAGGTGTATCTCCTCATTATCTTGTCGTCCCCGGTCTCTATGACGCTCAGGAAGTACGAGAGTATCGAGACGACTTCAATCATGTAGACGCCGACTATTATCTGGAAGTAGTGGACTGGCGTTATCTGGTTTATCTGTATCAGGCTCTCGAAAACTCCGGATCCAGCAGCCCCTATTGGCCCATAGCCGCCGAGGGTGTCCTTGAAGCTCGCGATCCACTCCGACAGGTTCACGAGAAGGCTCATCATCAATGCGGAAAGGGCGACGACAATGCCTGTGGCCAAAGGCGCCAACATCAATGCCTGGACCTTCATCGCGGAAGTTACTTCGGCCAGAATCTCCCTGAGGTATTCCTCGACTGTGTTCATGTTCTTCAGGAAGTTGGAGATTGAGACCAGAGAGCTGGAAAGGAACACGGAGCCGGACTTCGATATTTCCACGACCGCGTTCATGACCGCCCTTATCAGCCTTGAGGGGTACCTGTAAATCACGCCGTTCTGCCTGTTGAAAAGCGCGTCACCAAAAGTAAGGCCGAAGGAATTTATGTTGTTCAGCGTCGAGACGAACAGGCTGTGGACCTTCAGCTCCTTTATCCTCGGGGTAATCTTTTCTAGAGAGCTCTCTATCGATGACCCTCCCCTGACATGATAACCAAGCTGGAACAAAACCACCCCAAGCTCGCTCTCCATTTGGACAATCTCATTCCTAAGCTTCAGGGATTTCAAGGTTGAAAGGAAGCAGTAAATTATAATCCCCCCTGAAATAGCTACAGTTACTAGGGTTGAGTACATCAAAAGCGGGAAACTGAATTTCTCCGTGCCTGTCAGGACTTTGTAAAGCCCGAAAGAACCTAGCAGGACTGTGAAAAGAAGGGCTGCCAAATGCTCAAAACTCAGGAGTTTCTTGGGTTCAATTATCTCAGGCTGGTGGAAGCTCGCTGGCCGTTTCTTGAGGAAGGAGCTCATCAGGAACACTATGAATATGGGGAGGAAGATGTTGTAGCCTAAAATTAAGGCCAAGGGCTTGACCGCCTCGGGCATGAAGAAGCTCATCATCGGGAAGAGTATCATACCTATCAGCGGTAACAGGATGCCCAGTGCATTCAGCATGTTCAGCACTGGTTGAAGATCCTGGCTGTACCTCTTCATCCTGTCCTTTGTCCCCTCCAGGACGACTGAAACGGCCTCGTCAAGGACCTTCTCCCTCTCACCGAAGGCCTTGAAGAACGCGGACTTAATCAGGTTCATCGACTCTGTGAACTCGCTGTTCTCGGTCTTCCACTTCTCGATGAAGTCGTCCAAGGCCCTGTCTATCGAGCTGTACTTCCCGGAGTATGTGGCCCATATGAGCTCGTTCAAGTCTATTGCGAGGGGTCCCGAGAGGTTGGCGGCGGTGAACTTGACGGCGTTCTCCAAATTCGGCCTAACCTTCATAGAGACGGACATGTAGATCGTGCAGAGGACCATCTCGGTGCTGGCCTTTATCTTGTAGGATAGCAGGAGGCGCATGGGGTAATTGTAGAGGAAGTAGAAGACTGGTATAAGCAGAATCAAGCCAAGGAACATGAGAGAGAAGGAAAGCGTCCCAAGAACCTTGGTTATTAGCAAGCATACAAAAAGCAGGAGCGTGGTAATCACAGAAAACGAAAAGGAGCCTTTAGGGGTGATTTTAAGGTGGGCGAAATCTATGGCCTCCTGGAACTTCCTTTGCGTGTCCTTGCCCGGGGAAATCGGCAGCAGGGATTCCGAAAACCTGCATATCCTCTCGTATGCCGACAGCTTCCTCATCCTCTTCTCCGAGTCCAAGAAGTTGGAATATTCCCTTGAAACTTCCATGTCAAACCACGTCCGTCCGCATCTTATCCCTGAACCATGCGTCCCATCTCTTGAAGATCTCGTCCGGGTCCAGGCTGCCGCTCTCCTTCCTGACCTGGTCGGATATTATGTGGAAGGCGTCGTTGCTCGCCACCGTCCAATCAGCCTCCAGAACCTCCTTGTTCTTTATCTTCCTGGCATAGTCCACCATGGCCTGCTTTATCTTCCCCCTGAGCTCTATGTTCCTCCACACGCCCTCCCAGTCCCCGTGCCACTCCCTGACCCTCTTCGCTATCTCATTAACGATATATGATTCCCCATTAAGTAATGTGTCTGTCGGCTTTAGAGAATCCTCCTTCGCCGAGTACTCCATCAAGTTCACAAAGCCTTTCTCGTCCATCGGGTCGTCCTTCCAGTGCTTCCTTATCTCGGTGACCTCCAAGACCCTCCTCATCCTGTGGAGGCCGTCGGCCGACTTTATCATGCCGGTGACCACTATTATGTCGGTCGCTTTGAAGCTTGTCTTGGGGACTTCCAAATCGTTCACTACCCTGTCGAAGACGCCGTATGCCGACTCTCCGTGGATGGTTCCGGCGACGACGTGGGCAAGCGCGCCAATCCTCATCGCCTCCCAGAGGGCCTTGGCCTCGGTGGACCTGACCTCGCCGATTATAAGTGATGAGTCTCCCAGACGCAAGGCTGTCCTCAAGGCCTCCTCGGCAGGCAGCTCGGACTCTATCCTTGTTATGACTGACCTGGACTTCATCCTCTCGATGTTGTAACCCAAGTTCCTAAGCTGGGTCACCGGGAGTTCCAAAGTATCCTCTACTGAGACTATCCTGTGCTTCCTCAGTATCTCTAGCATGGTGGCGCCCAGAAGGCTGGATTTACCTGAAGACCTGCCTCCCGCTATCAGCAATGACCTGGAGCCCTGCACGAAGAAGTTCATCAGCCCGGCGAAAAGCGAGTTCATGTACCCGATGTCCAGAAACAGAGGGTATGTCCAAGGCTTGTCCCTGTGCCTCCTTAGGGCATAGCCTATCCCCTCTGGGCTCAATGTCCTTGTTATTGCAGCAACCCTCGCCCTTCCTCCTGGGACAAACAGCTCCGTGTCCAGGACAGGATTAGCCTCGTCCAAGGGCCTTCCGGAAAGCATCCTGAACCTCGTCGACCAGCTCTCCGCATCCTCCCTCGTCGGTATGAGGTTGGTCTCGCACTCCTCGAAGTCTCCATGCCCGACGTATATCGGCGCTATCCCTATCGGTGAGTTGATGTAAACGTCCTGGAGGTTCTCGTCGGAGAGCAGGACCTCTAGAATCCCAAAACCGGCGGTGTACCTTGCGAGTATGTTCGCGAGCTCCTCGAGCTCCTTGGAATCGAAGTATAACCCCCTGTCCCTGTATATCTGCCTTATTATGTCCCTGCTCAGGTTCATGAATATCTCCCTGGCCTTCTCCGGGTCTATGGACTCGGTCTCCCCTGGCTTGTGCTCGGACAGGTAGCTCCTCGCCAAATCCAGGATTTCGTACTTCTCGTTGGACAGGTTGAATTCCGGCGGGGTTATCTGGTAGAAGTACCTTATCTTGTTGGGCACCTTGAAGATGTCCACCTTTATGTTCCCTGGCACCGTGTACCTCTCGATGAGCTGCGACCCCTTGGGCGGGGCGGAGATGTACCTTGTAAGCATGAAGGCCGGCCTTATCATGGGCATGAATATTTTCCTGTAGTAGGACCTCTCCCCAATCCTGTACCCGTCGATGTCATCCTTCACCCTCTTTATCAGCTTCGTCTCCTCCAAGGCCTTCTTTATCGGGTCGAGGACATTTTTCGAAAAGAGCCTGTAGCACTTCTCCTTCACCCTGTCCCGCGTCCTGGAGGAGCAGTACCGAATCAATCTCCTTATCCTTACGTAGGCGCCTATGGGGTCCCTCTTTATCATCTCCGTGGCTATGAATTTCACTTCGGAGTATTCCTTTGAAAGGGTGGCCTCGCATGCGGAGCCGCCGAATCTAAGCGGGTCAAGGACCTTGTCCTCGTACACCAGCCTGTCATAGACTGAGGCTATCTCGGTGAGCAGCTTTGTCTGGTCGAAGTCATACTCGTTCTCCATCAAATCTATCAGGACTATCCTCTCGACCTTCTTGACCTCTATGATCTTGTCGATGACAACTGCCATCAGGGCGTCGGAATCCTCTAGATTGGAGCCGTAAACACTCCCCTTGCAGTTTATCCTGAGTATGTCGCCGATCAGCTCGTGCTCGAGAGTCAACCTATCGCCTTAAAGATTATTGTTCTTTGGAGTTAAAATTAGTTGGGAGATGGAAAAGTTATATTTCCAAGAAAACAAAGATTATCATATGGTGTTCGAGAAGAGGCCCCAATCCCAAGCCGTAAACCCCGAAGTTCTGAGGACTGCCCAGGAGAGCAAGGGCAGGATAAGGTTGCTCGAGCACAACGTCGAGACGGTGAGGTCCAGGGTCAACGCTGTCGAGGAAAAGATGATAGAGGAGATGGGGAACGTCAAGAAGTGGCTTGACCAGCTTTCCGAAGATGTCAATCAGGTCTCCAAGTCCCTGAAGGAGATACACGCCGAGATACTCAGGATGAACAAGGAGCTTGAGAAGAAGGCTAGGAAGTCCGAGGTGAAGGAACTTGAAAGTCTATTGGACATATACAACCCGATAAAGTCGCACTTCGTGACTAGGGACGAGGCCGCCAGGCTTTTCGACGACATGCGCAAAAAGCCTTAACTGCTGGCGGGATAAATTTAAATTAAAGAAATGGGAAATTAGTGGTGAAGGTGAAATTGTGATAAAGCTTCTTGGAGGGGGCAAAAAAAATCCTGAAAAGGCAAATATGAGCCCTGGAAAAGGTTTCATTCCTGTTGACAAGGCCAAGGACATGAGCAGCAAGGGCTTCACTGAACCCGAGATAATAGATTCTTTGAGGAAGGAGGGTTTCAACGCGAGGGAGATTGACAGCGCGCTGACCCAGTCGCTGAAGCTGGGGGTTACAGGGGAGAATTCCATCAACCAGGCGGGGGCATTCCCGACGCTCCAGGACCTGCAGAGGCAGGGCGCTGAGGCGCCACCGCAGCAGTTGTTCGATGAGCCTTTCCCCGCACAAGATGTCCAGCAGGCGCAACCTTATCAAGAGTACTACCCTGCCGAATACTCCACCGAGGAGATGGTCGAGTCGATAGTCCACGAGAAGATGGGACAGATGGACGAGAAGCTGATAGACTTCAAGGCCAGATACTCGGAGATAGAGAGAAGGATAAGCGACCTGCACAACCAGCTCACGGTCGTCACCAAGAGCAGGAGCGAGAGCGAGGAGAGGATACTGAACAAGCTCGATTCCTTCAAGGAGGAGATAAACGACATAAACGTCAAGATGTCGAGCCTCGATAGGGCCTTCAAGGATGCATTGCCAGCATTGATAGAGAGCGTGAGGTCCCTGACC
>MFRS01000003.1:216667-221317 GCA_001784635.1 Candidatus Micrarchaeota archaeon RBG_16_49_10 | reverse complement strand
GGATAAAGAGGAAGGCGCTTAAAATATTTATTCTAAGCAGGACAATTATTTTACGGTATCATGAGCATTTTCCAAGTCGTGGCCGAGAAATTGGGGGAGTTCGGCTTCTACAATTTCTTCCTGCCTTGGCTGCTGACGCTCGCCGTCATATGGGGACTGCTCAAGAAGTCCAACCTCTTCGAGTCGCCAGGCGTCAATGCCGTCGTCTCGCTTTCCTCATCCACGCTCGTCTGGGGGTTCCTCGTCGGGGTCACCGGGGCTGACATATCCGTACCCCTAACCACATTCATCACCCAGATTTCCCTGCTGATAATCGGCATGCTGTTCGTCGTGCTTGGATCGGCGCTGTTCTACCCGAAGGTCTTCGATGTCATAGGGGAACTCATGAAGAGCGGGAGCATGGTCACCATTTTCATCGTGGCCGTGGTCATACTCGCCCTGATAAGCGGGATGTTCAAGGTCATATTCACCGGGTTCGGGGGCGTCGGGAAGACGACGCTTGGGTTAACTTTAATGATTGGCTTGTTCATAATATTCATGATAATAGTCGGTACGATAAAGGAGACTTGAGTGGTAGGCATGGTCGACATATTCGCGCAGGTGATATTCGCACTGGAGGAGCTCGGGTTCTTCAACTTCTTCCTGCCTTTCCTGCTCACTTCGGCCATATTCTACGGGCTGCTGAGGAAATCCAGGGTCTTCGGGGAGGAGCAGAAGAACATCGCCGTGAACGCCGTCGTCGCGCTAGTCGCGGCGCTGATGGTCTGGGGATACCCGATAATCGCGGGCTTCGACATCCAATCCGAACTGTCAAGGTTCTTCACGCATGCCATGTTCGTAACCATAACCCTACTTGTCGGCCTACTTCTGACCAGCATGATCTTGCCTGCGGACTTGCCGAAGCAGATACAAAGTTTACTTAAGGGCTCCACGGCTGGGGCTATTCTAATCGTTGGTGTGATAGTCGCAGTGGTGCTCTTCATCACCAGCGGATTTTTGAAGCTGATATTCGGGCCCCTCATAGTCAACTTGAGCCCAAATGTCTTGTATACTATAGGGGGGATATTGTTACTGTTCCTGCCCTTGCTCTTCATATTCGGGGGTGGAGGGTCTGAAAAACCCGCAGAGAAGAAAAAAGAGGAAGGGGTCTAGATGGCTTACCTGAACGAGCTGATAAGATTCCTGAAAAGCCAGAGCGTCTTCGAGATATACCTACCGTTCCTCCTGACGTTCACGATATTCTACGCCGCGATAAGGAAGATGAAGATATTCGGGAGCGATACTGATAAAACAGCCAATAGGATATCGGTTGTCATAGCCGTCGTCGCAGCCCTGTACGTCACCATATACACGCCTGTGGGAATCCGCATCAGCACTTTCTTCGCGACGTTCTTCGCCATATCCTCGATATGGATGGTCACCATAATGGTGTTCATGATGATGTTCGGGCTCTTCCTCTTCCTGGACCCGGAGGAGATGAAGGGGCAGTTCATGAAAAAGATAGGGCTTATAGCCGGAATTACAATTGTTTTGGTTGGTTTAACGTGGCTCCTCAGCGGAGGATTGGGCCTCTTCACCAAGGACCTGCCCATATTCGGCCTCAGCAAGGACGACATAATACTGATAGTGCTTGTCCTAATCACCGCCGGGATAATAATATTCGTAGCGAAGGACGACAGCGAAGACGGCGGGAAGTCTAAAGCGCCGGCTACATTCACTCTAGCTCCCCAAAAGTAAGCTACTTCTTAAGGGCCTCCAATTCCATGCCCGCCTCGAGCAAGCCCCATGCGAATGAGACCAGCTCCCATGCTTTTACGAAATCCCCTTCCTTCATGAAGTGCTCCGTGTCATGGATGTATGCCTCTATGTTCCTGTAAAGTTCCTCGCCCTTCTTGCTGAGGGGTTTGGTTTTTTTCAACTCCGCTTTCAACTTAACAAGCCACTTCTCTATCTCCTCTCTAGGTATCCTGTCCTTCATCCGCCCACCCTGTAAAATTCCAGATACTCCTTCTCCGTGAAGTGGAGTTTGCCCGGGACTATCAGCACAAATGGCGGGTCACCAAAGTCCTTCTTTATGAGATCCTTTATTTTACCGAAGGCTATCAAAGGCTGTTCGCTGCCTGCCCTGCCGAAGACCACGATATCATCTTCCTTGTTAATTTCCTTTGATTTGAGTAGTATCTCTATCCCCTCGTTGGGGGACATGTACTTGTCCTTTTCCGCTATCAAATCCAGTAGACAAAGGGTGTGCCAGCCCAACTTTCTGTTCTGTTTTATCGTTTCGAATGTCGAAAGCGGTGATTGGTTGTTTGTTTTTTCTGGGAATGGTATGGTTACTGTTGCCCCGAACTTGTAGAGATGCAGGCCTGTTTCACCTACGGCTGAGTATATGGAGGCGTTGTGGATGACTTTTGTTTTGATGCCCATTTTTTTGGCTTCTAATAATAAAGTAATGTGGGTTGTTGCGACTAAAGGGTCACCGAGAACTAGAATCGCTATGTTCTTACTCTTGGCCTCTTCCAATATTTTTTTTGAGTTTTCTTCTAAATCTAATCTTTTAACAAAGAGAATTTTTTTGTTAATTAACTCCTCTATTTTTGAGATGTTACCTTCCCATTTTGATGTATAAACCTCAAAATACACTTTGTCTGATTTTTTAAGATTTTCCATCTCTTCAAAAGTTATCGAGTTGTCTCCAGATAGCCCAATCCCAAATAGTGAAAAAGACATAGTAATAAGAATATATGTCAAATATAAATAATGCGCATTTGAAAAGATAATAAGGTGGTTTTATAGTTGATTTTAAACTGGTAGCAAGTATTCTTTTGGATGGATTAATTACTGTACAACTATTGTTTGGAATTGTGATTTGGGGTCTTTTTGCCACAGCAACAGCATTTATCACTTTAAGTATAGTTCTAGGACTCTTTTTTTGGGGAACTTATGGTTTGTTATGTATAATTAGATTTGTCCCAATAGCAAACGCCCTTCCATGGATGACAATCGCTGGGCTTTTGAAAAGGACAAAGCAATTAAAAAGAAAATTCTAAATCAATAATTGTGACTTATTCCTTCGACATAATCGGTTCAAAAGAAAAGTCGGTAGCAGTCGTAGAGTTAAGAGACGAAAATTCGGGTGAGAAAGAGGTAGCTGAACAAATATTGAAGAGACACAAAAACGTCGTCTCTGTCCTTAAAAAAGTCTCGGAACGGCAGGGAGTCATGAGAACGAGGGAATACCAACTGATTCTGGGAGATTCCAATACGGAAGTTGTACACAAGGAGTCCAACTGCAAGTTGAAGCTGGACATAACCAAGGCCTACTTTTCAAACAGGGAAGTCACCGAAAGGCTGAAAATAGCTGAGATGACGAAGCCTGACGAAAACGTCCTGGTGATGTTCGGCGGGGTAGCCCCATATGCTATTGTGATAGCAAAACACCAGAAGTCGGTCAATAAAGTGGTTTCGATAGAGATTAATCCCAAAGCCCACGGGTACGCCGTGGAAAATGTAAGGCTGAACAAACTTCAAGATAAGGTATTTCCAATACTGGCTGACGTCAATAAAAAGTGCAAAGACCTCTTCGGCCAATTCGACAGGGTCGCTATGCCGCTACCCCACGAGGCAATTAACTACCTCGACCTGGCTGTAAAGTGCCTGAAGCCGAAAGGTGGCATCATCCACCTGTACATAATCGAACACGAGGACAAGGTAGAAGAAAAAGCCGGAGAAATAGCGAAAAAAATTGGGGCAAAAAGTCACAAGATAAGGAAGGTGCTCCCCTACTCTCCGAGAACCTACAAGTACTGCATAGACGTCAAAGTAGCTCGATCTCGAGGAGTCTGAGCATCCAGGTTATGGAATAGTATCCTGAGTATGCGACTATCGCCTGCGCCGCGAACTTTCCGATGAAGAAGAACAGGAAGAACTTCCTGATGTCGTACCTTATCATGCCGAGGAAGAGGGCCATGAGGTTGTCCGGAAGCACAGGCAGGAATGTCACGAAGACTATGAAGATGAACCCCCTCTTCTCGAACCTCTCCCTGAGGTTCTGCAACTGCCTCCAGTACTTCTTCTCCGCAAGCTCCTTGCCTCCGGCCCCCAGGATGTAGCTTGTGCTGGAGCCTATGGTCCCGCCGAGCGCAGCGACGAGTGCCACCAGGAAAGGGTTTAGTATCCCGCCGAAGGTGAAGATCAGCGGGAGGGTCGTGATGGGGAAGACTATGAAGGCCGACTCGATGAAGGCCATGAAGAAGATCCCCAGGTAGCCCCACTGGTAGACGAAGGCGTTGCTCCTGGTTATGAGCGAAACGAGGATTTCCTTGATCATACTAAAGATGTCTGTTTAGTGAAATAAATCGTTGACTAGACTATGAAGACTATCCCGGCCGCCAATATCAGGACAAGCCAGATGAATATGTGCCATGTGAATATCCTGCCGCCGTCCGAGGTGGTGAAGGGCAGGAGGTCGTAAATCACGAGTATTGCCAGGGTGTTTGCGATGACCTTGTTGGTGTCTGATGGGAAAAGCGTGAATGCCATTGCGACCAGGAGGGCTGCCCCAATCCCCGCTAGGGAGATTGTCCCGGAGTCCCTGGGGGTGAGGGAAATCAGCTTTATCCCCTTCCTGCCGAACTTGTATGGGAGTAT
>MFRS01000003.1:204829-216652 GCA_001784635.1 Candidatus Micrarchaeota archaeon RBG_16_49_10 | reverse complement strand
AGCAGTATGGGGAAGTTGAGTGCGGTTATCTTCAACAGTATTGTGAATGCGGTCGCGAATATGCCCATGGGCCAGAGCTTGAAGGTCGACGTGCACTGGAACTTGTCGGCCGCTATCTTGTGGGCGGGTTGCTTCACCAAGAAGTATATGGAAGCCGCCAGAAGCACTGTGATGAAAGTTCTGAACAGCTCCTCGGTAGTGTAAGCCACCCCGAAGACGGGGAACGTCAGGACCATGGCTATCAGTAATACCGATGAGGCCATGCTTATGAGTTCCTTGGTCGAAAAGCGTTTCGCCACCAGCCTTCACCTCTATATCTCGAACCTCTTCTTGAAGTCCGCAGTGTAGAACCTTATGGTCGCCAGCAGGAGCGACAGTATCAAAGGTCCCAGTATCAGGCCTATCATCCCGAAGAGCCTTATCCCGCTGAGTATCCCTATCAATGATAGGATGGGGTTTATCTTGGCCCTCTTCCCTATGACCCTGGATATCACCAGCTGGTCCACGTTGACCGCCAAGGCCGTGTAGAGGGCAAAGAGGGCGAGCCTTATGTAGTTTCCCTGGAAGAACAGGTACACCCCTGCCCCAAAGAATATAGGAGCTGTCCCTATTACCGGTATGAAGGAGAACAGTGATATGACCATACCCCAAAGGAGCGGGTGTGGTATCCCGAATACCCAGAACCCGATTGTCCCCAAGAATCCTTGAATCGCCATGGTTATCAGCATCCCGAATATCACGCTGTTGGTGACGTTCCTGAACTCGGAGAGCAGCTGGTCCTTCTGGAGGTCCTCCATCGGGATTATCTTCTTCACCCTCTCTAGGATCACGGGGCCATCCTTCAGGAAGAGGAACATGCAGAATATCATCACTATCGTCGATATCACCTTCTCGGGAAGGGTGGTGACGAACTCTGTGGCCCACCTTATCAGCCCCAGGGACAGGTCCTCCACGGCCTTGTAGGCGTACTTCTCCATGAAGGCGAACCTCTCCGGGATGTCTATGCTCATCGTGAAGTCGCTCGCGGCGAAGCTCGAGTAGAAGGCTACCAGCTGGGAGAGTAGGGAGTCCATTATCACAACCAAGGGCAGGATTATTATTGCTAGGACGAGGGCGACCATCAGGAATATCGCAAGGTTCTGGTTTTTGACATACTTGTTTATCCTCTTGAAGAGCGGGTATGAGAGGTAGGAGAGCACCATTGCCCCGAGGATGGATGTGTAGAAGGGCTGGAACATGAGGGCCGAGAGGTAGAGGATGAGCATTATGAAGCCCACGGTGAAGTACTTGGTCGTTCGACTGGCCATGATAATATTTTGGATTTCCAATTAAAAACCCTTGCCCTGATAGAAATAAGAATCTGAAAGTTTTCATTCTATTATCGAGCCGAGATGACAGAATGGCCATGTAACCGGCTGCAGAACTGGTCTGCTGATTCCAGATGACGTGCATAGACCGGTGTATAGGGGTTCAAATCCCCTTCTCGGCTTTCATCTAGATAGGAAATTGATTTCTATTTTATAGTGAAAGAAATATTTTTAATGCTAACATCCGAAGAGTAAATATGCAAACCATAAACCTTTATGGAATTCAGGTAGAACACGATGAACAACCATTGGGTATGTTCTTTCCACAAGAATCTAATATGTTAAGCATTTGTTTCCCAAGTTATGCTATTATCAATTTAGGACAATTGCGAGCATTAGCAACAAGACTGCCAAAAGAACAGTTCGTTGAAGATTTAGGAAAGTAGTTGGGTCTTATAGATCTGCTGACTGATGGCTATAATCCATTTCTTCCGCTAGGTGATCGTAACAATCCTTTCTATATTCAGTATCTAAAGAATATCCCTGCTGGAGAAAGAGCGAGTTTAGAAAACACTAAAAGATTTTATACAGAACTGTTGCATAAACTTACTTAAATCCTAACAAATTTAAC
Source organism: Candidatus Micrarchaeota archaeon RBG_16_49_10 (assembly GCA_001784635.1). Taxonomy (GTDB): domain Archaea; phylum Aenigmatarchaeota; class Aenigmatarchaeia; order CG10238-14; family CG10238-14; genus RBG-16-49-10. Next base: position 214,714 of record MFRS01000003.1, on the reverse strand, counting down.
CGATTTCACCACGTCCCCTTCTCGGCTAACTCTGCCTTTTTTTTATCCAATTATATGTCCACCGGCATCCCCGGCACTCTCCTGAACAAAGTAACTTCGGATATGTGCTTGGATTTTGACAGGAACCTTGCCAGTCTCTCCATACCTATGCCTGCCCCTGCCGACGGGATTAGCCCAGCCTTGGCAAACTTCAGGTATGTTGCATAAGGGGATAAATCCAGCTTGTCCCTCTTTATTTTTCTGTGTATCACTTCGAACTCATGCTCCCTTTCAGCACCGGATATACCTTCACCAAACCCTTCAGGGTAAATCAGGTCGTAGTTTAGGAAGTGCCCTTCCTCCTTGGGGTCTTCCTTGTCGTAGAATTCTCTTTTGTAGCATATCGCCCAAAATGGCTGGTCATGTGCTAGCGACGCCTGCCTCTCCCAGTCTTCCCCGTACTTATCAAACAGCTCGTGCGTCGTGTACCTTTTGAAGGGCGGCTTGAACTCGAATATGCCAATCCCTAAAGCTTCGAACTCTTCTGATGCTTCTCTCGCTAAAAACTCTGACAACCCTCTGTAGTAATCCTCGAGCAACCCAAAGACATCGTCCTTTTTTGCCCCTGACATTTCGAAGTCTGCCTGGGTGAATTCGAATAGGTGACGACCTGATTCCTTCCTCTCTGCCCTTTCAAGCCGTATGTTGGGGCTCATGATGAATATTCTCCCTATGCCCTTCACGGCGACCTGCTTGTGCAGTATCATCGACGTCGTCAGCCTCAGCTTCTCCCCCTGGTACTCTATTTCCGGAATCTTCACGACTGAGCTACCCGGATCCGGCCCCAGCGGGTCGACGGACTTTCCCAGCATCACCGGCATGAGCTGGGTGAATCCGCTGTCATGGAAGAAGCGGACGGTGTACATGAACACTTTGCCTAAAATCTTTATTTTTGCCTCTTTCTCAGTCGCATATCTTTCTTTGATTCCGAATATCGGCTCTTTTCATATTTAATCACCTAAATTCCCTGGATTTTTATTTGTTCACCTACAAGCAGTTTTTCTAGTTTTTGTGCTAAACCGTGTATCCTTCCTACGTCATGTTCCAATTGATAGACATCGCTATCATCGCCCTAGCGTAACACCGAACCATCTTGAGTCCTAATAAAAAATCCGTATTCTACTCTCATAACGTGGCTTCTACGGAGGTCTTTTGGATAACGTTGTCCGCGCTTTATTATATATTCTATCTCATATCGATATTGTGGCATCGAATACCCTCATAGTTTTAACACTGTTAGATAGTGATAATTATTATATAAATTTAATTCCAAAAAAATGGAATTTTCTACTAAAATAGATAGTTTTAAATACTAAAAATGGAAAAATATTCCAAACATTAGATGAAATAGATTTCAGAACGTTTTCCTAATTTCCTCTGATAGTTTCTTAAGTTCAGATAAATCGGCGGGCGGGCCTAAGAATGTAGTTACATAGCCCTCGTACTTATCAAAGAATATTCTTCCTGGGTGTATCGTTCCTATGTGTTTCTCAGTCCAACCATGAAGTGGGTATAGCTTAATATGAGCGTGATTTGAAAACATTCCCTCCATTACCATGGCGACTCTCTTCACAGGGAGCCCTTTCTCTAATATTTTTGAAACTTTTTTGGTAGCTAACATTAATCTTTGATAAACGTCATCAGGCATGTCAAAAACATATGAATCATAATGGTCCTTTGTAATTACAACTGTCATTCCTTTTGTATTTGGGAATATGTCTAAGACAGCTAGGAATTCTTCGTCTTCCCAAATTTTGGCTGAATCTAATTCTCCTTTAACTAATTTACAAAAAACACAATCGGACATACTCATCAATTGATATTTGAGAAATAAAACGTTTTTATTAATAATAGATAATCACAAAATGGGAAATTGTTATTTAAAAGGCCTAAATCTTCCGTCACCAAGATCTTCCACTTTATATCCATAAACATCAATTAAAAAATGCATAATTGAATCAATAAATCTCACACTACCACTTTTATGAGCTGAACTAAGGTCTAATATTCCATCTAAATAAATTCCTCTAGTAGTATAATCCTCGGGTTTTCCCAATACTTCAAAGACAACCCTTCTAATTCTGTCCGAAATTGTAGATTCACATTCTCCCCCACCACAAATTGGTTCGCCTTTAACTTTATACAACTTCATTTCTATCACTGTATTAATTTTTAATACTGCCTAATAGAAGCATCTACTTTATATAAATTTAATTCCACAAAAATGGAATTTTATACTAAAATAGATAGTTTTAAATACTAAAAATGGAAAAATATTCCATATGTTGGACGACAAGGATTTGGAAATAGTAAATATGCTCGAAAACGAAGGGAGACTGACGACGAAGGACTTGGCCAGAAGGCTTAGGATACCGCAGACCACAGTGCATAACAGAATCAAAAAGTTGAAGAAAGAAGGGATATTTACTGGGTATAAGGCCATTATCGACAAGAAGAAGATAAACAAAGGTATAGGGGCGTACATTCATATAACGGTCAACTATCCGCCGAACGAGCCCGATTTCCAAGAAGATGTGGCGAAAAGAGTATCGTTATTGCCTGGTGTCGAGGAAGTGTGCATAATGACGGGGGAAACGGACATCCTGGTAAAGTTTTATGTCTCTGATACCGATGAGCTGAATGATTTTGTGGTAAAGAAACTCAGGTCAATAAAGGGTGTCGATAAGACCAAGACGGCGATAATAATGAAGCAGGTGAAATAAAAATGCAACTTTCAGTCACATCCATACGGCTTTACCCTAAACTGCCTCTCCCTTTCTCGGCTATCTTTTTGGTAGATTTATCGGTTCCCAGCTTGGAATATTTGTAGCCGGCATACCAAATGAGGTAGGTCCCAAAGAATGTGTATGCTTACACCGAGCACACATTTTTATAACCTCAAGTTTGAATTTATTAAGAGCGATGGGATGGGAAAGGAGAGTAGGAATGGAATTGACTTTAGGGCTGAACCTCTTTTGTCTTTAGCATTTATTGTGCTAATAGGCGTGTCTCTGGTTCTAATGCTTCAGAAGCCGGTAGGTTTGACAGGTAAAGCCTCGAGCGGTTACCCAACTGCAAAGTTTGATTCACCTGCAAATAAAGGGAATGTCAGTGAAGACGCCCCGCTCAAAAACGACACGAAGATAATCCAAAACTCAACATCGAACTGTTCGGTTAAAAAAATTTGCGACCCATGGAGCGAATGCGCCAATGGGGAACAAACAAGGATTTGTGTTATTTCTAACGACTGTAATAAAACAGCCAATGAGACCAGTGAGACAACTTCTTGCGGTATGGCATGCGCTGAACGGTGGAAATGCACGCAATGGAGTAGTTGCATGGATAATCTTCAAACCAGAAGTTGCACCGATTTAAATAACTGCGGCACAGAAACAAGCAAACCTAATTTAGAAACACCATGCTCTGATGGCTCCTGCAAGGAAGAGTGGAAATGCAGTGAATGGGGTGAATGTACAAACAATACGCAAATTAGAGTTTGCGAGGATAAAAACAGGTGCAATACGCAACTTAACATGCCCTTTTCAACGAGATCATGCCTTTTGCAGGAAAAACAGGGTTTACAAGTAAAATGTCTTGAAAATTGGGAATGCGGAGAATGGAGTGCCTGCATATCCGGGAATAGGACTAGAAGCTGCATGGATAGAAATTTGTGCCAAACCTATGATAATAAGCCTGTCGATATACAGAACTGCGCTCCCTGTAACCTTACAAGGGCCTACTGGTCAACAACAAACGCAAAAAACCAAGAGTTTGTCTCCATGAATGTTGAAGGCGAAAATTGCGACGGGCTTAATACGACATTTGAAATAATTGAAATCGACTTCGTTTCTAGTAAGTCCGTAAAAAAAATGGAGACGATATTCTCCCAAGGCAGGGCAACCCTGATGTGGAAAGCTGAATGGGAGGATGACAGTCCGCTTCCAATCTTAAATGATGATCCTGAATATATTTTCAAGGCCAGTGTGAATCCAGAGGTTTTCTCTGAAAACACTTTGGTAGTTTCTATGAGCAGCGGTTCAGCAGAAATCAACTGGCCGATGGCAGGGGCAAATTCTCAACGCCACAGCTGGACTCCTGAAAATGTTCCAAATAATGTTGCTGCTCTATGGGTTAAGCCGATTTATCCATATGTGTCCCAGCATGTCCAGGTGGTCGGAGCTGACGGGAAGGTTTTTGTCTCGACTGCCGGGGGGCTTTATGCCTTTGACGCCAACACAGGAGCATTAGTTTGGGTTTATGCAACTGAGCTCCCTCTTGGCCACTCACCCACTTACGACAGCGGTGTTTTGTTCGTTGGCGGCATAGATAGGAAGTTGCATGCCGTGAGTGCAAGCAGTGGGGAAGGGTTATGGACATTTACCGCAGATGGGGGTTTTTACACAAGCCCTGTAGTTGTAAATGGCATGGTCTATGCGGGAAATAGAGACGGTGCCTTCTATGCAGTCGATGCCAATTCTGGTGTGCTGGTTTGGAAATACCAAACAGGAAATCAAATTCTGCAATCCGCGGCTTATCAGCCAGAGGACGATGGTATCTCTTCCACATCTCGAGGTACTTTGTACTTTGCCTCAAACGACGGCTATGCGTATGCACTTAATACCCAAAATGGTGATTTAGTTTGGCAATCTGACTCCAATGCCTCTACCCCATCAAAGGATAAATTCCCTAGCAACGGATTTTACTCATGGTGGCCTGTGATATATGGCGACGACGTTATATTCACACGGAGTGGATTTTATGCAACGAATGGGCAAGAGGCAGCATGGTTGTTTGGGCCAAATCCTAATCCGAGTAAGGTGCCTGGAGTCCTTGGTAATGATACCCAATCTGGGTACTGGGCGGTGGGTGAAAAGATACTTGACGTGAGTAGCAATCCCAATCCCAACGGAAGTAGCTTCCCTGATTATTTTGAGCAGTTCCCGTATCGCCGCAATGCATTCTTTGTTAATCGGGTCACGGGCCTTGAAAGACAATTTGATTTAGACAATGATGGAAGAATGGATGCTGCCCCAATCTCGTGGGTCGGTGACACAGGTACACACGACCCTCCTGTTGTCTCACACTATAATAATGCCTCCGTCCTTTATTTTCATACCGTAAACAGAGCGAGAGGGTCTAGCTTTTCGAGCGCCACGATATCAGGTTGGAAGGTGGGAACACCCATTTTAAGCCTTCCCTTTTCTGGACTACGTTCCTCTGATGAACCGACAGGACTTTCAGCTTCTGGGGATAAAGTGTACTACAACCACTGCTGTGACCGGGGTGTGGGTGAAATAAACATATCCAAGCCCAACACCAATTTCCCGATGACTGACTTCAGTCGAGAAAGAGGTTACTTTAACAGTGGCGGCTTGCCATTTTACAACTGGACTACTGATACTGCAGGCTTACCACTTAATCCTAATGCGTATTACTTCACAGAGGCATCCAAATTTTTCTGGGATCCTAAGGTTCTTCCTAATGAACCCACTCTTCCTTGCTGTGCCGCTGTTTTTTGGAATGAGAATGATAAGGTTGGACCAGCTGCCTATCAGGGAAAACTCTATGTTATTTTAGGTAATTCACTAGTAGCCTTTGGTCAAGGAGGTGCAGGTTCGAATGCTCCTGTCCTTCCTTCTGCGCCAAACATGACACCTCCAAGCAACACTTCGTCACTAACAGACGGGCTGCTTAGAACTAGATTGGAGCAAGAAGTTTCGGAGATGATAGCTGCTGGACATCTTATGCCGAGTAATGGTTTCGCTTTTGGTCATCATTCTCGAGGTTTCGAAGACGAGTTAGGACACTATTGGCATAATCCGGGAGACTTACATTTAGTTCTTCTACGAGCTCTTCCTTTTCTTCCGACTAGCCCGAGAAACTTACAGGCCGAAGTGAAAGCGTATCTGCGGAGTGAGTATAATCTTTTTCCGCCTCTATCCTATTCACACACTGGTTTTACTAACGATATAAATGGGTCCCTCAATTATCCACCCAACGGCATACCTCGAGACCCATATCCATATCCACCATATATTTATCGAGTTTTTGATATCCCCCATTTTACTCCTAAACAAGGGGCGAGTTTTTCCGGATGGGGTATACCACCGCAGAATGTCTACGCTATGTGGAAATATGCCCAAGCCGGTTTGTGCACTTCGCCGTGTAGCCTGCCCTCACTACTCACTCAAGCTCAAAATACTATAAAACCGAACATCACTAAAACAAATGATTATCTGGCAGCCTTTCCGCATATTCACAATGCTTACATCTCAGGATATATTGGCTATATTGAACTTGCAAAAATGGCTGGCCAAAATCAGGCACAATATGCCGCTTATGAAATGGAGCTTAATCGATTAAAAACACTAAGAATAACAAATCTGAAGACATTTCCTGATACACAACAGAATTTTGGGACATGTGATAATGAATGCTACTTTGAATCCCTAATCACCTACTATAATTTTGCGTATATGACCCCAGAACTGGGTGATTATCTATATGCCAATGCCAGGTCTTCTAATCCAGATAAAGATATTCAAAGTATCCTACAAAAATATCAAGACATTGCTCCATACTGGATGGTTGCCCACAATGGGGAAACTCAGGGGGAATTTGCTATTATGCCTTACCAACAGACCCACTCTCTTTTCCAAGGCCTGTCCTTAGTAAAACACGCCTCACGCAATGAGCTTGCAAAATATTTAGACACTCCAGTAATTCCGGTAGGTGACCTTTATTATATAGACAATCTTGTTGCAATCCTTGAGGCAAACAGCAGTGGCAATGTGACGAACACGGCCCCCGTTGTAAATGCCGGCAGTGATCAGACAATAACGCTCCCGTCTCTTGCCAATTTGGATGGCACTGTGTCGGATGACGGCCTGCCCACCGGCACATTGACATATGCATGGAGCACTGTTTCCGGCCCAAGCAGCCCAACGTTTGGGAATTCCAATAACGTTGACACTACTGCCACGTTTTCGACTAACGGGACGTATGTGCTCAGACTGACTTCCTCGGATGGGGCACTTTCGTCTTTTGATGATTTGACGATTAGGGTAAATCCGGCCTCATCAACATGCACATTAAACTCTGCAGCCTGGTCACAAGCCACGGCCTCGGAGGGAACACAAGCCGTGTTGACTGCCACAGGGAGCAACTGTAACGGCCAGCTTGTTGGCTTCACAGTGATGGAAGATGATACGCTTGATCCTGATGACCCTTCGCGGGCGAATCCGGCCCAAGTAACATTTAACGGCAATACCGCAACGACAACATGGCTAGCAGAATGGCAGTGCGACGGCGACATATTCGGCATTTGCACATTAGGCGACCCGGAGTATTATTTTATTGCAGCTTTAGCGTCTAATTCCAGCATTAATATCCAGAGCAATAATCAGCTAATAGTAACGCCATCCAACAGAGCACAGACGCCAGTGATAACGCCAAACGGCGGGACATTTGCAACTTCCCAAGAGATTATATTGACGACTGCGACAACAGGGGCTTCTATCTATTATACAACTGATGGTAGTACCCCAACAAACAATTCCCTTTTATATGCCATGCCGTTCACCATAACAAACTCTGCGACAATCAAGTCGATTGCCATTAGAGCTGGGTATAGCCCAAGCCCCGTTGCGAGCGCAGTTTTCACGATTACAAGTGGCTCCGGACCAGTTATATCAAACATTAGAGACAATTTGGCGGACTTTCCAAACAACCAAGTCCCGAAATACGAGAAGTTCGAGGTTTCCTTTGATTTGGACACAGTAGCGCAAAACTCGTTCTTCCCCTACGATGCCAACCCCCCACCGGGAATTGCCCCGGGGATTGGAGTTTCGGTCAGCGCGGTATTCACACCGGACAACTGGGTAACTAATTATACGGTGCCTGCATTCTACTACCAAGATTACACTTACGAAGTCAAGAATGGGGAGGACTGGCTCTATCCTACAAGCGGTTATTGGAAAGTCCGCCTCAGCCCTAACCAGGTTGGGGGATGGCGTTACTACATCATTGCCAGAGATGCTGGGGGGACTGTCCAAACGGCACCCGCTTCCATCGATGTGGTGGACTCATCAAGCCACGGCTTTGTTAAGTTGAGCCAAGACCCACGCTACTTTGAATATGATGATGGCACCTACTTCCCTGCTCTCGGATTTAACCTGAATGGCGGCGATTTGAGTCCTTTGGGCCCAGTCTTAAATGATTTTGATATCATGGGGGCGAACGGGACTCAGCTCACAAGGGTCTGGATCACCCAATCTTCCATCTATGGCGAATCGTATGGTAAATGGGGTTCACACAACAGGGTTCATGCGACCCAAGAGCCAAGGATGGGAATAGTCAACAATATAAGCAGTCAGTTCACCAACTACCCCTCGCTGGTTCCGCCCTCACTCCCGTTGGGCTCGGAATATTACATGTGGCTAAATTTTGATGAGGCATCTGACATGAATGGCGACCAGCAGTTTTTTACCCCATGCAGAGTGCTAGGGGATTTGTCACCTCAAATAGCACTTAAGCAAAATACTCCCTACAGGGTTAGAGTAAGATATAGCAGCCAGGATTTGGAAGGTCCGCGGGTGGCGGGACTGCCGTATGGATTCGCAGTGAAAAAATCTAGCGGCCAGCTATGGGGAACAACAGACCAGTCAAAGTGCTATTACCCCGGCACGGGGACTGTCATTGCTGCTACCTATGCCCCTTCAGCAGGCCAGTCATGGACAGATTATCCAGACCCGCAAAATTCTGGGTGGTCAATAATTGAAGGGACCTTTAATAGCGGGGCAACTGATTTTTCCGGCCGCCTTTATCTGACTTTCGACAATGTCAACTCTACGGATTCCGACAGGAGTGCAGGGCACGTATTTGTTGACTATGTTTGGCTGGAAGAATCCTTAGGCTCCGGGCAATATGGCCCTAATCTGGTTTACAAGCCATGGATGTCGATGCATCTCTATATAAACCAAAGGGATGCGTATGCGCTGGATAAACTACTGGACAATGCAAAGCAAAATGACATTTATCTGAAAAGCGTGATGCTTGAAAAAAACGACAGGATTCTCCAGTCAATAGGCTATAATGGGCAACCTCTCTCCGCGCCTGATGATGATTATTTTTACGGCAACTTTCGGAACGTGACCAAAGGCAGATGGCTACAGCAGGCATGGTGGCGCTACATGCAGGCGAGGTGGGGATACTCCCCAAACATCCATTCATGGGAGCTTTTGAACGAAGGCGACCCCGGCAGCTCCAGGCATTGGGCCCAAGCCGATGAGTTTGGAAAGTATATGAAATGCGGGGTCTTCGGGCAGGAGCCTGTATCGGATGCGTTGGTAGGTAATGTATGCCGTTATAATCATCCCAATTCCCACCTAGTTTCAACCTCCTTCTGGGGCAGCGCTTACCCATGGCGTTTCTGGAACAATGCGGATAAAGCCTCGGCGGATATGGATTACGTGGACCAGCACCTCTATGCCACAGAGGGGGTGACAAATTCAACCCTGTTCAATGACTCAGCTCTCTTTTCGTATTGGTTGAGCACGCTGCCTAACATTTTTTCGGAAGGCAAGAGGAAACCGTTTATCCGTGGGGAGACCGCCTGGTATTTTAATGGCGTGGATGTGTTTGCGAATAACCTTGACAGGGGGCAATGGCTCCATGATTTCATCTGGGCGGGCATTAACCACGGTGGCTTAATGGAACAGTTCTTTGCTGGGGGTGACCTTACCAGGCAGATTTACTACCAGCCAAAAACAGGGCCGTCGCATGACCATCGGCCAATGTTCGGGACGTTCTACCGGTTCATCAAGGACATACCGTTAAATAGCGGCC
>MFRS01000003.1:127780-204693 GCA_001784635.1 Candidatus Micrarchaeota archaeon RBG_16_49_10 | reverse complement strand
CTATTCGGCCTGCAACCACAAACCTGACAATAAGGGGATTTTCACCAAACACCCCTGTAAAGGTTGAGTGGTGGGATACATATGCTGGTGCCGTAACCTCTATTCAATATATAGCTTCAGACTCAAACGGTAACTTAGTATTACAAGTTGTGAACCTGGCAAATGACACGGCGGTAAAAATTGGCGATTATTCTACCGAGATTGATGTTAATCCTCCAGTAAGAAGTAACGGACAACCGTCTGGGGTGCTAATTGCGGGCACAACACAAGCCTTACTAAGTTTAACAACTGATGAGGCTGCAACTTGCAAGTACTCAGCTTTTGCAAATATCTCCTATGCTTCAATTACAAATGTATTTACGACATCAGGGGGAACAGAACATTCTAAATTAATAACCGGATTGCAGGAGGGACAAAACTACAGCTTTTATGTGAAATGTATGGATAGCGGAAATAATGCCAATACGGATGACTATGCCATAATATTTAGAGTAAGAGAGCTCCTGTTGTGCACAGACTTGGATGGGGACACTTACTCGGTAGAAGGCGGTTTGTGCGGCCTAGCGGATTGCAATGACAACAATGCGAATATTAACCCAGGGACTGCCGAAACATGCAATAATATTGATGAGAACTGCAACAATTTAATTGATGAGAATCTTGTCAGACAGTGCAGCCTTAATCACTGGGGAATCTGCAGTATAGGTTCAGAAGTATGTATAGTAGGTTCATGGTCAGGATGCCCAGCGCCTTTGGTCGAAGTCTGTGGGAATGGAATTGATGACGACTGCAACGGTAATGATTTGCAATGCCCATTGGCCCCCAGAATACTAAATTTCTCCTCGAATTATCTCCCCCTTCAGAATATAATAACGGTGAGGTGGCTCACGGATGTTCCTTCCACCTCGTCAATACAATACGGTATAAAAACTGGGGCATCACCCAACTATACCACCAGAATAGATGTCTCGAACTTGACGACAATGCATGAAATTAACGTAACAGGACTACCATTGGGTGTGGTCTACGAATTCAGGATATCCTCACAGGCCAACAGCCTCATTAGCTATTCGCCGAGCATGATCTTTGCTACAATCGATAGGCATGCAAGTTTAAATCACGAGCATTTGCAACTAACTAATGTTATAGTGGACGGCCCTCCGTTAGTAATTAGAAAAGAAATCGTCCCTTATAGGAGCGAACTCGGCAATGTTACGTTTGAAGATATCAATTGGACAGGAGCCTACAATTTCAAGTTAGTGACGCCACATGTTAATTACACAGTCACTACATTAAGTCAGAGGGTTGAAATCAATTTATCCGAACAAAACTACTTTTATTTTGAGTCGCCGCCACCAACTAAAATGCAGCTTAGCTTATCCCAAAACTCAACAACATACTCAAAGGTAATAGAAGTAAGGACGCCGAACCATTTCTATGATGTCGAAGCGAACGAAAGTGTCAACATATCATACCCCATCTGGAGATTGTGGCTTGTCAATGACACTACAAGAAGTGACGTGACCGCACTTTATAAATTGAGGATTTCAGGGGGGAATTTGATATTCGACGGCTTTGATACAAGCAATGTCACCTTCGAAATTGAAGGTTCTCTCTGCGTAGAAAACTGGCAGTGCACCGCTTGGTCAAACTGTGTTAACAATTTGGAGACCAGAACATGCACAGATTCAAACGCATGCGGGACAACAGAAAACAAACCTTCTGAAACGCAGTCCTGTAGTGTTTCAGGAGGGACTCCTGGAGGTGGTGGAGGCGGTGGGGGTAGCATGGGAACTACAACTACTAGGTGCGTCTCTGATTGGGAATGTTATGTGTGGGGACCACCAGAGTGTCCACCAACAGGTGTGAAGGTAAGGGAATGCCGGGACAAAAATAACTGTGAAGGCCCAGTGATTGAAACGCAAGGCTGCAACTATGTGCCAAAAGAGGGGGAAAATGTTACAATGCCAGGAAGGGAAGAACCGAAATGTGGAAATGATATAATTGAGTTGAGCGAAAGTTCAGAAAATTGTTGCAAGGACATAGGCTGCCCATCAGGATACTCCTGCGTGCTTAATGCCTGCATAAAAGAGTCCCGTCATAAGGCGATCATAATATCGTTAGTTACAGTTTTGGTGATATGTATAGGGTTAGTCTCTTTCCTTGTAATCTCATCAAGGAGGGCAAAGACTAATGTGAATGACACCATAACTTATGCTGAGGCTTCTAACCCTTAAAAAATAAAACAAACATATGGTACCATACAATTTAAAACAGTATACATTGATATTTAATTCAACATTAGATGGATAAAGTGATAATGGTGAAACAAAATGCCGAAGTCAAAGGAAAAACAAGCTCAGTGAAAAGAGAAGCAAAAGAAGACCGAACTGAATTGAAACTGTTAAATACGCAAAGTGGAAAAAAAGAATTGTTTAAGCCAAGAAATGGTAGAAATGTAAAATTTTTTGTCTGCGGTCCAACCGTTTACGATTATTCACATATAGGACACGCAAAGACATACATACAATTCGATATGATTGCCAAATATATGCGAGCTATTGGTTATGATGTTTTCTATTTGCAGAATATTACAGATTTAGACGACAAAATAATTCAGCGTGCAAAAGAGCGAAAAATAGACCCGAAACAATTAGCTGAGGAGTTTGAAGCAGAATATTACAAAGACCTGAAAACGTTAGGCGTTAACAGTATTACTAAATTTGCTCGGGCTACCGATTTTATAAAAGAAATGATCAATCAAGTCAAAATTTTAATGGAAAGGGGCTATACTTATGAAAACGAAGACGGTGTTTATTTTGATCTGTCCAAGTTTCCTGAATATGGAAAACTTTCTGGCAGGACCGCATTAGAAGCAGAAGACGCAGTTACAAGAATCGATGAAAGCGTAAAAAAGAGGAACAAAGGCGATTTTTGTTTATGGAAATTGTCGAAACCAGGTGAACCAAAGTGGCCATCACCGTTTGGTGAAGGTAGGCCTGGCTGGCATATTGAAGACACAGCTATCACAGAAACGGTTTTTGGTCCACAGTACGACGTACACGGTGGTGCAAGAGATTTGATATTTCCGCATCACGAAGCAGAAATAGCTCAAATGGAAGCGGCTTCTGGAAAAAAACCTTTTGTAAAATATTGGCTTCATACTGGCTTCTTAACAATAAACGGGCAAAAAATGTCAAAATCTTTAGGCAATTTTATTACAATTAGGGATGCATTGAAAAAGTGGAATGCAAAAACATTGAGATATTTTTTCATTTCTACTCATTACCGAAGCCCAATCGATTTTTCTGAAGAAAACTTGGTAAAAGCGCAAAACACTTTAGATAGGTTAAATGAATTTATGGAAAAAACAGAGAGTGGAATTGACAATTTCGATGATAAACTTATAGAAACAACTAGAAACGATTTTTTAGCGGCGATGAACGATGACCTTGACACGCCTAGAGCTTTTGCAGTAATTTTTAATTTTATAAGAGAAGTAAACAAAACCGGTGGAGGAAAAAAAGCCCACAATCTTCTTAGGGAACTCGATGCAGCTTTCAACATTCTTTCAGCTATTGAAAAAAAAGAAATACCAAAAGAAATAGAAGAGTTGGTAAAGGAAAGGCAATTAGCGAGAGAAAGAAAAGATTGGAAGAGGGCCGACGAGATAAGGAAAAAAATAAACGAGATGGGCTATGCGGTAGAGGACGAAGAGGGCGGCGCAAGGATAAGGACTATATGATTATGTACCCCACGGCTTCCCGAATATCGGAAACCTCTATGACTGTTATGTTTGCGGCCTTCTGGATGTCTATCATACTCTCCTTCACGACGGTGTTGCAGACGTCCTTGAAGAGTATCCTCCTGCAGACTTCCTCCTTGGTTATTTCCTCCTGGACCTCCTGTCCTGGGGGAACCAAGAAAAGGGTATAGCCGTTGTCCTTGGAGACCTTGGCCTTCTCGAGGACGTTTGAGACCTTCCCCACCCTTCCGTCCGGCCTGACGAACCCTGTCATCGCGACCGACTGGTTGAGCTCCCTGCCTTCCAGAAGGGCTATCGTACCGATAGTCATGGCCGCCCCAGCCGAAGAACCCTCTATCGCGCTTGCGTCTGTCCTCACCGAGTAGATTATGTCGTTCTCGACCAGCTCGACCCCTGTCACGTTCTCCGCAATCGCCCTTGCCAGCCTTATCGAGTTCTGCGTGTCCTCGAAGAAGAGTATGTTGTCTATGTTCATCAGCGTCCTCCCGCTGCCCGGGACCACCTCAATAGTGACCTTTGCTAGTATCCCTTTGTCGTCCTCGGTGACGGCCGGTACCCTAAACTCAACGTAGTTGTCGGTGAGTGGACTGAAGTCAGGCCTGAGGAAGATGGTGGTCTCCTTCCCCTCGGTCTTTAGGACAGGTATGCCGTTGTAAAGCAGGGCTAAGACTAGGAGAATCCCGGCAAAGAGCAAGGCGGACTTTATCATCATGAAAAGCAAGGGGCACGCCCAAAGTTGAGGCAATCCTTCCAGTCAAGTTAGCCCAAATTGCCTTCTCCACCCCGAGAGCTCGAGAGCACCGCAAGCATCCCTTAAGGCTGCTCGGTTCCCCGCCTCACCTAGTTCGAACTGCCTGCTGTCCCTGGAGACGAGGCTTCGCAGTCGGCAACCCGGACTTGACCATGGGGTTGTTCCGCCTTTGGACTGTGGTCACCCTTGTAGCCCGTTAGAGTTAACAGGAGAGGGCTAGTCTCCCAACCAGAGGTCCCTTGCAAATAATAATTGACGTGTAAAGCTCTTAAGTCTTTATTGTATTCATAATACGTGGTCCAGGGTTTAACTCTTCGAGTATAGAAGGGCCCGTATTTTCAAGATATTCCATAATAGAATTTAATGTATCATCCATTGGATGTGACGAGGGTTGAATTAAAAGTAAAAAATGGTTTGGAAGAAGTCTGTCTAACATGTAAACCTGAGTGCCATAATATGCCTCAACTCCTTTTGCTACTGCGAAAATTTTTTCAGGATTTTGGACGGTAACCATGTATAGGTTTGACGAATCTGTTGCCATAACAATTGTTTATAAAAATGCGGATTTAAAATGAGTTTTTCTACTAAATAGAAAAAACTGTTTTTCTTATTCCACTTTTATCAATTAAAAAGTCCAATAATATTCATGCCATTTGATAAGTTCTTCAGGCCCAAAAATGTGGCTATAATTGGTGCCTCCCACAGCGAAGGCAAGATAGGCTACATAATCCTGAAGAGCTTCATGGACGGCTTCAAAGGGGATATCTACCCCATCAACCCGAACACCGAGCCGATACTCGGGAAAAGGGTTTACCCGAACGTCCTTGACATCCCGGACAAGGTGGATTTAGCTGTCATCTCGATACCTGCGAAAGGCGTCCCTGAGGCGCTGGCAGACTGCGTCGAGAAGGGGGTGGAGGTAGTCATAATCATAAGCGGCGGCTTCTCGGAGATAGGGAACAAGCATCTGGAGGAGGAGTGCAGGAAGATAATTTCAGGCACTAAGACGCGGGTGATAGGGCCCAACTGCCTGGGGATTTACGATTCCAGTTCATCCGTGGATACGATATTCCTACCAAAGGAAAGGTGCGGGAGGCCCGGGAAGGGCGACATATCCTTCGTCTCGCAGTCAGGAGCTGTAGGCTCTACGATGCTGGACTGGCTTGCGGAGCAGGGGACGGGGATAGGGAAGTTCATCTCCTACGGAAATGCCATGGACATAACGGAGACGGACCTGATAGAGTACCTGGGGGAGGACAGGGACACTAGGGTTATAGCGGTCTACCTAGAGGGGATAAAAGACAGCGGGAAAAGGTTCATAGAGGTGTGCAGGAGGGTATCCAGGAAGAAGCCTATCATCGTGCTCAAGGCGGGGAAGTCAGAGAAGGGGAAAAAGGCCGTCTCATCGCATACTGGGTCTCTGGCAGGATCGGGAAATATTTATTCGGGCGCCTTCAAACAGGCGGGTTTGATAGAGGCCGAGACCTGGGAGGAGCTTTTCGACTTCGCGAGGACATTCTCCAGCCAGCCCTTGCCGAGGGGGAAGAGGTTGTTGATAGTCACGGATGGCGGTGGATTTGGTGTGCTTGCGACAGACGAGGCTGAAAGGGCAGGTTTAGAGCTCCCGGAGCCTTCGAAAGAGCTCAAAAAGAGGTTGAAGGATATTCTGCCGGACTACACGGTTAAGAACAACCCTATAGACCTCACTGGCGATGCGGACGCCGAGAGGTACAGGCTGACGCTGGAGGAGACGGTAAAAAGCAAGGAGTTCGACGCATTCCTCATCATCACGCTGTTCCAGGTCCCCACACTGGGCGAGGATGTTGTGGATTGTATAACGGCCATGAAGAAGCATAACAGGCCTATAGTCGTGTGCTCGACGGGCGGGGAGTTCTCGGAGAGGATGAACAAAAGGCTGATGGCGAACGGTGTGGCAGTCCTCCCAAGCCCTGAGAGGGCGGTGAAGGCGCTGTCTGCTCTGCACAGGTACTGGAAATATTTAACTTCCTAAACCGAAAAACTCTGGTAATAATGAGAAGGTACATCTTTGTTTCAGGGGGGGTAATGTCAAGCGTCGGCAAAGGTATAGTAGCCTCCTCCATCTCGCTCCTGCTGAAAAGGCACGGCTTCAAGGTAGTGCCGGTCAAGTGCGAGAACTACTTCAACGTCGATTCCGGCACGATAAACCCCATAGAGCACGGCGACCCGTTCCTCTGCGAGGACGGGCTTGAGGCGGACATGGATCTGGGGAACTACGAGAGGTTCCTGAACCAGAAAATGGGGAAGGACAACTTCGTGACCATGGGCCAGATTTTCAAGACCGTGATAGACAGAGAAAGGTCGATGGGCTACAAAGGGGAGGATGTCGAGGCTATCCCGCACGTCTGCGATGAGATTATAAGGAGAATAAAGGATGCCGGCGAGAAGGGGAAGGCGGACTTCGTGGTTATTGAACTGGGGGGGACGGTGGGGGAATACCAGAACGTGCTTTACTACGAGGCGAGCAGGGTCATGGCCCTCGAGAAGGGGTCCGTAATCCACATCCATGTCAGCTACGTCCCGATACCGCCACATATTGGGGAGCCGAAGACCAAACCAACCCAGCTCTCGATAAGGCAGCTGATGGCGATGGGAATACAGCCTGATATAGTCATCCTGAGGAGCGAGGGGGATGTGGACGACCAGAGAAGGTACAAGCTCGCCCTCACATGTAACATCCAGCCGAAGAACGTGTTCTCGAACCCTAACGTGGGTTGCGTCTATTCCGTTCCGCTGCTGCTCCACAAGCAGGGAATCGACAATGTAATCCTTGAGCTGTTCGGAATGAAGGCCAAGGGTATCGACATGTCGGACTGGGAGAGGCTGGCCAAAAAGGTGAAGGAGAAGAAGGGGGAGGTCAAGATTTCTATAGTCGGGAAATACTTCGGCACCGGGAACTATTCCCTGGCGGACTCATATTTCGCGCTTTTGGAGGCGATAAGGCACGCCTGCTGGGAGCTGAACGTGAACCCGGTGTTCAACTTCATAAACTCCGAGAAGAGGGAAAAGGACGTCGAGGAACTCCTGAAAGGCTCTCAAGGCATAATCGTCCCCATAGGTTGGGGGGCAAGGGGGGTCGAGGGGAAGATAAAGGCCATAAAGTTTGCGAGAGAGAAGAAGATACCTTTCCTCGGCCTTTGCTACGGGATGCAGCTAGCCTGCGTCGAGTTCGCGAGGGATGTGATTGGCTGGAAGGGGGCGCAGTCGAGCGAGGTTGACCCGAAGACACCCTACCCGATATTGCACGAAATCCCGTTCAACAAGAAGTACCAGGTCATAAAGGGTGATGGGACTTCCATGAGACTTGGGGCCTATGACTGCGTGCTCAAAAAAGGCACGTATGTTTACAAGATTTACGAGAATCATAATGCTTTCAAGGACAAGAAAAAAGGACTCGTATCGGAGAGGCACAGGCACAGGTTCGAGTTCAACAACAAGTACAGGGACGAGTTCGAGAAGAATGGGCTGGTCATATCCGGGACTTCGCCTGACAACTTCTTCGTCGAGATGATAGAGCTGCCGCAATCCGTGCATCCCTTCTTCATAGGCACACAGGGGCATCCTGAGTACAAGTCCACGCCGATAGAGCCGCACCCGCTCTTCCTGGAGTTCATAAAAAGTTCAATAAAAATGAAAAAAGCCTAGCAGTTGACTTGATTTATCCCGTCGGTCACTACGCTCCCTGAGCAGATGTACTTCCCCTCGAACTTGAAGCAGCAGATGACCTTGCTGCCATCCTGGACGATATAGTAGTCGCACGAGGATAGTTTGGCTATCCTGCAGGCCATGTTGTTCAGGTCGGCCTCGAGCTCATCGTAATCATCGTTCAAGTTGTCTATCTCATCATTCAGGTCTTCAACCTTTATGTTAAGGTCGTCCACATCGTTCTGCAAGGATGTTATCTCACCCTTCAGGTTAGAGCCCTCCGCATTACAACTCTCCAGGTCGTTGTTCCTCTCCGAGAGTGTGACAAGGGTGCTCTTGAGTTCCTCCTCCTTTGCATTGAGGTTGCCTTGTGTAGTCTGGAGGTCTACCGTGCATTGGTTGACGTCCTGCTGGGAGACGCCCAAGTCGGTCTGCAGTGTCTGGATCTGCTTCTCCATAATCACATACTTCTTCTCCATCTCTGTGACCTTCCCGGAGTAGGTGACCCAGCCGGTTATGCCGCCGACCGTCGCTAAAAGGAGAAGTATTATCACGATGTAGCTGTGTTTGTTCAGGTTGCCTAAGTTTAGGTCCTTAAACTTTTCCTGTATCTTCTGTTTTATCTGGGAGAAATCTAGCTTCTTCTTTTCACCGTATGGCTCATACATGATATCTGAAATCAATTTAGAAAACCAATAATAAATAAATTAGTCACTTGAGGTGCCTTTTAAACTCGGCGTCGAGCTCCTTCAGCTTCCCCTGCACCCTCTTGGCCGCCTCCTTCAATGCCTTCTTGGGGTCGCTCTTCCCCTTCATCTTGACGAATATCTTGGGGTGGGTGTTGTAGGGGTGCTCCTTTATGGCTGCCGCCTCCAGAACGTTCGAGTCGTTCCAGAGCTCCTCCCTTATGAGGTTGGCGAAGGACTTGGTCTCGCCCTTGAGCTCAAGCAGGAAGCCGTCCTTGTCATCCTTCAAAACAGCGATTTCCATCATTTCACCTTCTTGATCACGAAAAGGTCCACATCGAACTCCACTGCCCTCTTCCTGTGGAACCTAAACATGTATGGTATTCGGAACTTAAATTTAATAATCTTTCCCACCTCCCCTTTCCTCTGCTCAACAAAGCCTTGGATGAAGTCCCTGGACTTGTGGTAGGAGCGGTGCAAAGAGTAGACCTTGCCCGCGGATTCCAGGGCCTTTTCGAGGAATGCCCTGTCTGAGTGTTCCTTCTGTATCCCGAACGGGGGGTTCTGAATCACGGTGTCGCCCTTCAGCTTTGCCTCGGAGACATCCGACGTTATGAACTCTATTTTGTCTGAAAACCTCATGGAGGTCATTTCTTCGGCCATCTTGACATTTTCCTTGGCTGTCTTTATAACGGCATTATACTTGTCGACAGCTATTGCCTTGCCGGCTCCTAATATCAGGGCCCCTATCACAAGCCTCCCCGAGCCGCAGCCCAAGTCTATCACGGTCTTCCCCTCGATATCGCCCGCTAAATGCGCGAGATTTAGTATCTCAGCCGCCAAATCGCCGGGTATCGTGTACTGTTCAGAATCCGGGTCTGGGTCCTCTATGGGCTTCAGCCTTGAAAGGACAATCGCAAGCTGTTTCTTCATCATCAAAACGCCTAATGGAATATGTACTCGTCCCCCATCCTCGGGCAGGCCATTGTGACGAGGACGTCGAACTTCATCCCCTCGATCTTGACCTTGTCAATCTTGTCGAAGGCGAGTATAGTGACTTTTTTGCCGTTTTTTTCAAGCTTTTTCTTCAGCTTGAAGGCCTCGGAAACCCTGTTCTGCCCCTTTTTCCAGGAGACGAGTATCCCTACAGTCTTCGCCTCCTCGAGCTCACTCTCGAACCATGCCCTCTTCTTCAGGTACTTCATCTTCTCTTCTTTTAGATTCTTTATAGTCCGCTTTTCGACATCAAGCGTGTAGACCGGTTTTTCGGTCTCCAGGGCAGCTCCCAAGGGGTGGAACAGCCCGGCACCCACATATAGGAAGCAGTCGACCTTGTCCTCTATAGATTTCACGTTCTGGAGCCTGCAACCCAACACTTGGCCCTCGCACTCCATGCCTTCCTTGCCGACGACTATTTTTTTGCCATTTTTTTCCAGGTATTTTTTTGCCCTATCCATGGCTTTCAAGAACTGAAGGCTGCTGAAGAGGCCTATTCTTTTGTAGTTGCCAAGCTTCTTCATCTCTTTTTTAAGTATGTTGGTGGGGTCAATATCAAAATAGTAATCGTGATAAACGACAGGTACGGCCGCCTTGATGCCAAAGTCGTTATGGCCTATGTGAAGGACAGCGCCACAGCCCATCCTTACAGCCTCGTCGTCCCTGATGTCGCAGGCGCCGAAGTTCTCCTCGCAGCTTATGACAGTCTCGAAGCCGGCCTTCTCCAAACGACTGGAAAACTCCACGGCTTTCGCCTTCAGACCTTCAGGAACCTGTATTAATATTTTTTTGACTTTCATCTTTTCGAGCTGTTTTATAACATCCTGCATAACGAAGAATTTGGCGTCGAATATTTAATAGTTTGAACTGTACCTTTCGGGACTGCAATTGTTAGAGTCGGTTCTCTCTGGCCCGTATCATCTTGTAATTTAGTATCCCATCGCCTTCCGTAAATCTCTGAAATTCCTCTGGTGTCGGGTTTCTCCTGTACATCCTATAGCACTCCATTTGGGGAACAACTCCCAAAGACGCCCGCAGGAAATAAAATGCGTCTACAGCAAGTCCCAAATCTATCTTCGGCAAAATTCCTTTAAACGACTCGGCCTCGTATCTTTTCAAATCATCATAGAGTTGGCCTAAATCTTCTGGAAGACCTGAATTTTCGACATATTTGATAGCAGTCTCTAAAGCTTTACTTTTTTTTCTAATATCTTTCGGAGAACGGTTTAATTCAGCAGGGGGGTGTGAACAGGAATGTCTAGCATCTTCAATCGTCAGTTCCCATGCAGCCTTTACTACACTTGCCATGTGAGTTTTGAGGGAAAATAATCTTAAATAGCCTTTGTTTTGACTTAAAGGTGTGAAAATATGTTACCTAATAATCGAAATCCCAAAACTATTATTCTTAACCGACAATAATTCTTCATGGTTTCGTGGAAGACTAGGATGAAGGCCTACTGGCTTGCCAAGCAGGGGAAGGTCAAGAAGGACATAGAGAATGAGAGGAGGATATTCTTCACGGTTGAGACGGGGGGGGAGGAGAAGTCAGTCATCTACGAAAAGGCCAAAAACAAGTGGTCCTGCGACTGCCAGTTCTTCTCGCTGAAATTCACGGACTGCAGCCACATAAAGGCCGCGAAGCAATTTTTAGAGGGAGAAGATGCCGGTAAACGCCTCGATTGAATACTACAAGGCTGAGGAAAAATTTCTAGAGGCCAAGACTAGGGAGGATAAAATAGCTTGCCTAGAAGAAATGATTAGACTTTTACCTAAACATAAGTCAAGTGAAAATTCTTTAGCAAATTTAAAAAAGAAGCTTGCAAAACTTAAGAATGAGAAGCCACCTAAAAGAGGGTCCAAACCGAAGTTCTCGATAAAGAAGGAGGGCGCTGCGCAGGTATGCATCATAGGGTTGCCGAACTCAGGGAAAACCACCCTGCTCAACGAGCTGACAGGTATAAACGCTGAGGTTGCTGATTACCCCTACACGACGACCGTGCCGCAGTTCGGGATGATGAAGCACGAGGACGTGTGGGTCCAGATAATAGAGATACCCTCGACCTTCGAGCCTGAGGTCATGAGCCTCATTTACACCTGCGACCTTTTGTTAATGCTTCTGGACAGCAACAGGAACTTGGAAACGCAGAAAAAAGAGCTGCAGAACATGTTGAGCAGGAGGGAACTGCACAAGAAAATCCTCTATGTCACCACGAAGATAAAGGTTGACACTGAGAAGCTGAAGAAAGATATTTGGGGTAACCTAGGTCTGTTAAGGGTTTACACCAAGACGCCCGGGAAGAAGGCTGAAGCGAAACCGATCATCCTAAAAAATGGGTCTATTGTCAAGGACGTTGTCAAGGAAGTGCACAAGGCGTTCCTGAAGCATTTCCGGTATGCGAAGGTTTGGGGAAAGTCGGTGAAGTTCAGCGGGGCTCAGGTTGGGCTGGAGCATGTCTTGATGGATAGGGATGTTGTCGAGATAAAGAGTTAGATTGAATCATCTATCAAAAATGACGGAATAAATATTTTTTTAAGTAAAGAAACGCAAGTTAATCTTATGGGAATAAAATTAGACCGTAAAAAGATTTTGTTGATTATAGTAATTTTGTTTGTTCTCTTTGTTGTAGCCTTTAGATGCAACATAGCTGACTTTATTCATGTATTTGTTAAGGGTTATACAGGACAGACTGAATCGAAACCGTGGATAAGCAATTTTTTATGTCCCAAGTAGTTTTTTAATAGATTATTTATAGAGGATGTTGAAACCAACCATAACTAGCTTATCTTAGTCTGTAAACTCTACTCCCAATTTCGGTAAGTTGCAGAAATCCGAGGCGAAGTTGTATGCCCCCGCGTTCAGGAAGACAACCTTATCGCCAACCTTTGGCTGTTTCAATTTCACATTGTACCTGAAGATATCCATCGAACATGGGGTGCACCCTTTTATCAAAAAATCTTCGCCTTCTTCAAGTTCCCCTTCTACCAAAAGCTTCAGCCCAAAGACAATAGTATCCAAAGAGGAATTGTAGACTGACGCGTTGACAATCACGTTATTCCCATGGACAGACAGCACTTCGGTCTCCAACTTCGTGGGTGGGCCTGCTATGAACCTGCCGGGCTCTATTATTGTTTTAACATTGTACTCCTTCCCCAACCACTCCTTGAACTCAGCTATTCTCTGAAAAATCTGCTTCAGGTTGCTGCCTGATGTGTTCTTGTACTCTATTGGGATTCCCCCGCCTATGTTGAATAAGTCTATTTTCTCAAGCGTCTCTTTCGCGATAACCTGGGATATCTCATCCTTTATGAACCACTCGCTCGTGTTCTGCGTCTTCCTGTGAAAATGGATGCCAAGTTTGTCTATGTTCTTGTTGTCTCTGAGTTGAGGAATAAGGCCGTTTATCTGGTGGGAGTACATCCCGAAGACGAAATACTTGCCGGTGTGTATAGTATGCTCCTTCAGCCTC
Organism: Candidatus Micrarchaeota archaeon RBG_16_49_10; assembly: GCA_001784635.1. Lineage (GTDB taxonomy): Archaea > Aenigmatarchaeota > Aenigmatarchaeia > CG10238-14 > CG10238-14 > RBG-16-49-10. The sequence continues at coordinate 191,343 of MFRS01000003.1, read as the reverse complement.
ATCCTCAAGAGGAGATTTATTTTAACGTTTTTACCATCCAAATATTTTACCAGAGGTTCCAAATCGGCCTCATTATCGACGACAAAATTCCTGACTCCTATGCCAACCAACTTTTCGATGAAATCATGGTTCCATGCCTGGGCCAAAAACCAAACCTTTGTCATATCTTTCACGAACTGCAGGGACTGGAACATGTGCGCGCTGAAGAATGAATCTGTATTGTCCTCCAATACCCAGCAAATCTCCGTGAAGTTCTTGACGCTGTAGGATACTTCTAGCGCCAAGTCTCTCAACATTTTGTACTGCTCCAGGACTTTCGGCTTGCTCACGATGAACTTTGCTTCGCTCATTTCACCAAACCTTCCTCTGACAGTATATCGAGCGCAGCGAACATCGCCAATGGGAAGAACACGCTGACATCGCCTATCACTGTAACCGCATCGGCATCGTCCTTTATCTTGCCCCAGCTCTTCGCCTCCCTGGTCGTCGCCCCGCTCAAGCTACCGGAATGTTCGTGCGCAGTGGTCATGTAGACTGCGAAATCAGCCCCGCCGCTTAGGAGAGTCCCGAGTATAGCATGGTGTTTAGATACGCCGCCACCCAAAGCTATTATCCCCTTCTTGTCATCGTAGCTCGAGCTGAAGACCAAACCCTTGAAATCCTGAATCACATCCACTATGAAATCAGGATGGTCCTGTTGGAACATGAACAGGTGGAAGCCGAAGGCTCCGTCAGTGATTGCAGGGCAGAATATCGGGATATTGTTTTTCGAGCATTGATAGAGTATGGAATCTTCGTCCACCAAGAGCAATCCTATCTCCCTTAGTAGCTCAACGACAGAGTACCTTTTTTTCTTTGCGTAAAGCTTCTCAAGCATGTTCCTGGTCCATGCCTCGAACCTCTCGTAGCTTTCGTTCTTTATCAAAAGATTTCCGACCCTGTTGGTCCCCTTTTCGTGGAGTGAAACGTCGTCGCTGTGGTACTTCCCTATGAAGAAGCTCTCACCCATCGCCTTCATTATGTCCTCCTCTATGCTGCCCACAGTGGTTATCACGACATTGGCCATGCCGAGGCTGACGACCTGGGCAAAGAACCCTCTAAGCCCTGAAGTCACCATATTGGAGGTGAAGGTCAGATAGATCTTAGCTCCCTCCCTCCTCATCTTGACGATGCAGTCCGTCGCCCTCTTCAATTCGATGCCCTGGAAGCCAGAGCTGCCTAGGCTTTCCATTAAGCCTGAGACTTTGGTCCCCTTATGCCACTTGAAATCTTTTACGATAGACAAGATAATCACCTCTGAAGACTAGACGTTAGCAGAATTAGGTTTAAGGCGTCTCTCTTCTGAACATTGAAAAGATAATTAAAAGTTGCAATTTAAATCTCTTTCTGTATGGCAAGTCTGATGCTCGCGGTGGAATTTGGGACCTTTCTGATATTCATGGCCTGCCTCATCCACGCCTTTAAAAAAGGGAAGAAATACGTTTTCCTGCTGTTCATCGTGTTTCTCTATTCGATACTATTCGAGAATTTGAACATGATGCTCTCGGCGAATAAGCCTGCGGGGTACTATTACAGCCAAGGCTTCCATTTGTTTATCGGCGATTTGCCGATTTTCGTCGCTTTTTCATGGGCTTCCCTGATTTATTCGGCGTATTTTCTCACGAACAGCCTGGGTGTAAAGGAAAGTTCAAAACCTTTTGTAGACGCCCTCCTGGTGCTGCTGGTCGATCTGGCCATCGACGTCTTCGCCATAAGGTTTGGCTTCTGGTATTGGAGGGGTTATAGCTTCCATGAAGGGTGGTTCGGCGTCCCCGCCAACAACTATATGGGATGGTTCCTGGTGACTTTCTTCTTCTCCCTCATGTACAGGAAGCTTACCAGCGCCAAGATGAATGAAAGGCTAAGGTACCCTCTCCTTGTGTTTTCGACATTCGGAGCCTACCTCCTGGTTTTTCTAGCCTTCGCCCTTATAGAGCCAGTTTCAAGCTACCTTACCAAGTCTTACGAAATGCTCCTTGTAGTTCTGTTGGCATTGTTATCGCTATTGTTCATAAGGAAGGGTGGGAAGCCGAAGACGAGCGAAAATATAGACTGGCTGGTTCGTGTGCCGTTTTACCTGTTCGGTTTCTACGGCCTGATAAACTTTTACGGTGAGGGGGTCTTGTTTACAATGGCGTTCCTATCCCTCGTGTTTGTCGAGGTTTTAGTTATTTTAAGGTCAAGAATTAAAAGATAGTTAGAGCGTATGACCATAAACGAAATGATAAAGTCCGAAATAGTTGGGGTTCTGGAAGGCATCGATCTTATCGAGTCGCGCGACATCGCCAGCACGCTCGAGGTGCCACCGAACCCTGAGATGGGCGACATAGCATGCAACATCTCATTCTCGCTCTCGAAGGAGTTGAAGAAGTCCCCGAACCACATAGCCCAGGAGATTGCCAACGGGATTAAAGTCCCGAAGGGCTCGGTCATTGAAAGGGTGGCTGTCAAAGGCGGGTACATAAACTTCTATCTGTCCCTTGGGAAGCTGTCCCAAATGACCCTGAAGGAAATCCTGAATAAGAAAAACCATTACGGCTCGTCCGATATGGGAAAGGGGAAGAAATACATGGTGGAATTCGCGCACCCCAACACCCACAAGCTCTTCCATATAGGGCATCTAAGGAACATATCGATAGGCGAGGCCATGGTCAGGATTTTTGAGTTCACCGGCCATGAGGTGATAAGGGTGAACTACCAGGGGGATGTGGGCCTCCATATAGCGAAATGCCTGTACGGAATACTGAACACGGAAAATTATGAGGAAGTCCTGAACGGCCTCAAAACAATAGAGGAAAAAATGGCCTTTCTGGGCAAGTGTTATGCGGCGGGCAGCAAGGCTTACGAGGAGAACGACAAGGCGAAGTCCGCGATAAATGATATGAACTCCCTCGTCTATGCCTCGGCCCAGAGGTTCAACAAGGAGGAGAGGGGCCTTGAGCCCGGTTCGACCGATTATTTGAAGTTCGTCCAGGGGAAGGGTGTGGACATCGACAAGGTTTACATGATTTGGAAAAGGACTAGATTATGGAGCCTTGAGCATTTTGAGAAGGTGTACAGAAGGGTCTACAGCCACTTCGACCGTTATTACTTCGAAAGCGAGTGCCTGGCCGGTGTTGACCTTGCGAACGAGGCTGAGAGAAAGGGCGTTCTCAAAAAAAGCGAGGGGGCCATAATATTTGACGGGGAGCCGTACGGGTTAGATAAGAGGGTTTTTGTGAACAACATGGGGCTACCTACATACGAGGCCAAAGAGCTGAAGCTAGCGCAGATGGAATTCTCGGAGTTCGGCAAGATAGAGAAGTGTTTGCATGTGGTCGGGCCAGAGCAGTCGAGCTTCTTCAAGGTTACCTTCAAGGTTGAGGAGTTGTTGGATCCGCAAAAATTCAAGGACAGGCAGTTCCATCTGGTGTATGGATGGGTAAGGCTGAAGGAAGGGAAGATGTCATCGAGACTGGGGAATGTTGTCGTGGCCGAGGACATAATGAACGAGGCGAAGAGCAAACTTAAAGGAGTTTTGAAAGACAGGGGCTACTCTGAAAAGGAGATGGATAAGATTTCTGAGATGGTGGCCATAGGGGCAGTAAAATACTCTATGTTGAAAATAAGCACAACGAAAGAAATTTCGTTCGATGTTGAGGAGTCACTATCCTTTGAAGGGGATTCCAGTCCTTATCTCCAGTATGCGCATGTTAGAGCGGGTAAAATTCTCGAAAAGGCAGGTAGCTTCAAGAAGATTTTTAAGGTGGATAACCTTGCTCCGGAGGAAGGCATGCTTGTGAAGAAGCTGGTGGGTTTCCCGGAGGTTGTGGGAAAATCGACCGTCGAGTACAAGCCCAATCTGATTGCGGATTATGCATATGACCTGGCCGAGACTTTCAGTACATTCTACCATGCGTGCCCTGTCATAAAATCGGAAGGGGAACTTAGGGACTTCAGGCTCACGCTGACAGAGGCCTTCAAAGTGACGCTGAAGAATTGTCTTGACCTCTTGGGAATAGAGACTCCGGAAATCATGTGAATCTTTCAGAAAAAAAGAAAAAGTGGGCCGGGGTCGGAGGCGCAAATTTACACTTAAGATGACCTCTTGGGGGTTTGCCTCCTTCTCTTCCCTGTAATCTTATTTGGCATCCAGATATAAAAAACAAGCCTAAAAACCACTTTTAAACCGTGAAAACGAAGAGTTCAAATAAAGCTAAATTAAGGCATAACATATAAAAAAAGTATTTTAATGTTAAAATTCATTTTATAACGTATGAAATTCTACGTCGACGATTCGGAAAACGGCCAGCAGGCGTACGAGACCCTGCTGATGAAAACCCCAAAGGCGCTTTCAGTCATGTCAAGCGACCTTAGCCACAAAATCTTGAAGGAACTAGCCAAGTACCCTATGTGCGCTATGGACATAGCGAGGAGGCTGAAGGAGCATGAGCAGAAGATATATTACCACATAAGGAAATTGGAGGCCGTAGGGATAATTAGGGTAGACAGGGTTGAGGAGAGGGTTGGGGCAACCGCCAAAATATATTCCCTGGTCTCACCGACAGTCTCGTTCAAGATACATGACGGTGAGGCGATCAACGACTTCAAGACTAAAGTCCCCGAGCTCAAATTCCTGAAACCCTTCATCGAGAACCAGAAACTAAATTCCCTGATAATAATCGGGAGCCCGGATCTGCACGGGAAGTACAAATGCCCTTCGTCCGACGGCTATTGTGTGATAAACCTATCGATGTTCTTCGGCAAGTTCCTGAAAGACATAGAGCTACCGATCTACAAACTCGACACACAGACCAAAGAGGCTGACTTGAAGAACAACCTGATACTGATTGGCGGGCCAAAGGCCAACATGGTCACAGAAAAGGTGAACCAGAATCTCCCGATATACTTCGACTACTCGGAGGAGCTGAAGGACTGGAACATAGTGTCGAGCATCTCAAGGAGCACCTACAGGGACAAGTATATAGGGTTTGTGACGAGGATAGCAAGCCCTTTCAAAGAAGGGAAGGAGATACTTGTTGTTGCTGGTAAGGGGTTCACTGGGTCTTTGGCAGGCGTGATTGCGCTGATGAAGTACACGAAAAAAATCATGGAAGGCAATTCCCTCAACAAAAAAATTATAGGCAGCGTTGTCAGGGGGGTTGATGTTGACGGGGACGGTATTGTGGACGATGTCGAATTTTTGGAATAAGGTGAAATGTCGCGCCCCTTGAACCTTTTTTTTATTGTTTCTGCTGGAATGTTTTGACCTCATTTTCTAATGACCAGTCAATGCTAGAAGTATAAATAGCTCTCATTATGAGGGTATTAGAAATCAAATATTTTTTTCAATCGTTATAGAACCTATTGGAACTTTATAAACCCTGGCTATCGGATTTTTTCCTAATTTTCTACATAAACTTCCAAGAGATCTTATTTTAACTGGATACATTCCAATTTGAGGTTCAAATTTAGAATAATTTCTTAAAAAATCTTCATAAGGCACACTTTCCGCTATTTCTGGTCCTGAAGTAAAAAGAAAAAAATCTCCATAATCTTTTGAAGGTGAATATTTTCCTAAGAAATGAAAAGTCCCATAAGTAAATGTACCAATTTGTTCTCCATTAATTAATTCTAAAATAACGTTTTTCATATTAACACCAAAGTAATCTTTAAATAGTAGTAACAACTTATATTTGTTATTAACAACTATGAGGAGTTGTAAATGGATGGGATATTGAGAGAGTTGGGTTTTTCGGATTATGAAATAAAGGTGTATATTACGCTTTTGCAATATGAAACGTTGAAAGGTAAGGACATTTCCGAAAAAAGTAGAGTCCCTAATGGGAGAACCTACAATATACTAGAAAAGTTGGAAAAAAAGGGTCTTATATCCATAATTCCAGTAAAACCAAAAACCTTCAAAATAATAAAACCTGAAACAGCACTTAAAAATTATATAGAAAGCAAAAAAGATGAATTAGTAAAACAGGAAGAAGAATTGATGAATAGAGTGAAAACAATTAAAAAAAGGGTTCAACCTTTAAACAAGATAGAAGAAAGCATTTCCATAACTTCCGGATATAGTGAAATGTGGAATACAATTCGAGATGTGATTTATAGATCCGAAAAGGAAATGTTAGGAATATACACTTTTGATAGAAAAGCGCCATTCAGTATTCATCGTGAAGAAGTCAACGCAATGAAAAGAGGCGTGAAAATAAAGATTCTAGCGACTTCTTTGGAAAATAAACAATTTATCATAGAAAAGATGAAAATGGGAGAAGAAGTCAAATATTATCCAATAGAACATTTTAGAATAACAATAATCGATAAGAAAGAGGGGGTTTTGACCATAGTTAACCCCAAAGATAGAGATGATAGGATAATTATTCATATCAAAAACAAAGACTTCGCGACGGCTTTAAGTGATTATTTTTATTTGACATGGAAAAAAGCTGAAGAAATTTCAAACCTAAAATAAACTTTTTGTATTCTTTTATGTGTGTTCATAAATATCCACATATTGTCACATTTTCTTCAACAACAGAAACAACAAAATTTCATGCCCTGGCTGGAAGGCGGACATCAACTAAATAAGGTGGAACTATTGTTTTTCTGGCTTAAGCCAAATACTTAATTACCCAAACCTAATAATTCAGTATGATTGACAAAAGAATTCTTGTCTTATTCGGGATTGCTCTATTGGTGGTTCCGATACTAGCGATTGCGCAGGACGACTTGCCGACCCCAAAGGTGGTTCCAGGCCACTGGGCCTACGCCCTCAAGAGAGGGTGGGAAAAGACGCAGATGATCTTCACTTGGAGGCATATCGAAAAGGCGAAGATGCACTTGGGACTGGCCAAAGAGAGGCTGGGGGAAGCCAAAGCCATATACTTAAACAATACTGAAAGGGTCAAGGGGCTTGTCGAGGAGTACGAAAAGGAACTTTCGAGTGCCGAGAAAGAAATCAACATATCCAAGGGGATAGGGCAGAATGTTTCGCAGATTGTCAAGGAGATAGAGAACTCCACAGAGAAACACAAAGCTGTACTGCAATTGGTCTTGGCGAAGGTCCCAGAGACCGCAAAGGATTCCATACAGAGCGCTATAGACAAAACTGAAGAGGTTAAAGAAAGAGTCAGGGAAATTGAAGAAGAGCCTAAAGTAGGAACGACACTCAAAATCACGACCACGACATTGAAAAAAGGACAAGTAGGCACGACGCAAAGGAAAGTGGTGACAGGAAAAGGCACGCTTTTGATGCAAATCACGGACAAACCGGTATCAGGTAATATAACAAGCGTTCTAGTGACAATAAGCAAGGTGGAAGTACACAAAGCAAGTGAAAACGACTCGGTAAATGAAAGCGGGTGGGTAACAGTCACCGAGGAGCCGAAGGAATTTGACCTCCTCAAGATAAAGGACGTCAAGGAGTTCCTGGCATCCAAGGACCTTAGCGTCGGGAAGTACACCCAAGTGAGACTCTACATTTCCAATGCAACTATAGTGACTACAGGAGGGGCGAGCGATTTGGAGATTACAAGCAAGTCCTTGAAGCTTGTCAACGAGTTCGACATAGAGGAGGGTAAAGTCACAATAGTGACTATCGACTTCGATGCCGACAAATCAGTAGTGTCGACGGGCAGCGGCAGGTACAAGTTGAAACCCACAATAAAGATACTTGAAGCGGAAGGGGAAAGTACAACAACAGAGCCTGCCACGACGGAGAGCACGACTACAACCGAGACTACAACGCTGACTGAAACTACAACCCCTCAGGAAACGACCACATTGCAAGAGACGACAACCGAAAATACCGAAACAACAACCATAGAAGTTACTACCACGCCAACATAGCCTTTTTTTATTTTATTTTTCTATTTACCGGTGATACGGTTGGCTTCAATCCCGTATTTTCTCATAGCCTGTTCCATATCCCTCTCGAGAACGGCAAGGTTGCCCTCCCCGTACTTTCCGATAGACCCTCTATTCTTTTCCAAAATCATTTCGCCGTCAGATGTCTGTAAAGTATAAATCACCGATCCGGGGTATTCGTATATAGTGAGTTCTTTGCCGTCAAAATAAAAATATGATTTCGTAGCGCCATCGTTGCTATCTACCCAAATCTCCTTGCCGGGAATCTTATAGTGAAAATACTCTTTTCCAACCGTCTTTTCCAGATAAAACCTCTCAAAGAAGTTCTGTAAACTTTCAATAAAGCTTTGTTCAGTTAGGACTTTGTTAAGTTTCACCGGAAGAGAGAAATTGGAATGGGAACTGGGAATGGGTTGACTTTCATCTGAAGGTTCTGTTGAATTTTTAATAGTTGTGGCGTTGGGTTCTTGACTCACATTGAAGTGCGTGTACTTTGGACCGATACTATAATCTTCATTGGTCAATCCCAGGGCAACTGAATATGGGCCTAAATAATTATTCCCATTTAATTGGTAAGAGAGTTTATTGACGCCCGGTTCAATTAGGTAAGTTGCCTTCTCTAGAGTTTTTGTGTTTCCGTTATCGATCAGCAGAGACGCGTTCATGGAGATTGAACTGTTTAAACCGCTCAAGACGGTGAAGTTTATCCGCTGATTGTGGCTTTGATAGATGTCTCCGGCAACCAACTCCAAAATCTCAACTGGGGATGTATAATGGAAAGAGATCTCAACCTCCTCGAAGACTACAGTAGTACCATTCTCGAAATAGATTACCGGTGAAACGAACACCTTGAACTCCTTTCTACCATCCAACAGGCTTGCCTCGCTGCTCCAGAAGTTCTTTTCCGGCCATTGACCATAGAAAAATTCCATGTCAAAAGAGTTTATGGTGGTGTTGTCGAAATTCTTTACCTTCAAAGGGCGCACCGAGACATCAAAAACCGTCGTATCCGATGGTAGAATAAACTCTTCGCTGTACAGAGGTGTTGGCGGTTCCATCTCGAAAATCAATTCGTCGTCGAAGTCCTCAAAAAGCACCGACTCCCTTCCCCCGTAATCAAGAACTCTGTAACTAGGCCTTAGAGTGAAATTAACTTTGAAAGTCCCGCTTTCATAGGTAGGCTGGATTGTCTTTTCTAGGATGAGCTGAGGGTCAAAGGACAACGCGGGATCGCCAATAAGTCCAGGCTTGTAGTACTCCTCCATGCAGAAATGTCTCCCGAATTCGCTAGCATTACTGGTCTCCAAGTTCCAGTTCTTCGCCTCCTTCAAGCTGACTCCAATGGGCTTGTCGAAGTTTTTGAAGAAAACTGTAGCGAATCTGCCGGAATGCAGTTCGCTCACCTGTCCGTCAATTGCCACTGCCGCTACCGCCCCTCTATCAAATATTTTCCCAACGATATTGCTGCTATAGTCGTGCTTGATGTAGTAAAAGGCTGGGTTGAAATCTAGATTTGACGGGTCAAAAATCTTATACTCAGTCTCAAATCTAGTTGTGTTTATCGGAAGAAACCAATTAGTGGAGTTGCCCTTTGAATAGTAAATGATTATCTGATTTTTCCCCGTATTGTCCAACAAGTTGTCCTCGTTGAGTACAGGCAAATGTCTTGGGTATGAAGGCTGACCATTTAGAAAATCGTTCCACCAGCTCGACCAATCGAATTCATGTATCGAGTACATCAAGAAATCTCCCGCCTTGGCCAGGAGAATCATGGAGTTCACGGAACCGAAAGCCTCGCCGAACAAATCCTCATAATTCTTTCCGGAAAGCAGGCCGAACAATGAGAAGAATTCCTTAACTTCCTGCAGTACAGAAAAGTCTAGCTCATCGTAGTCACTCCTTTTTTCGACTATCTTTGTTACACTGAAACCTTTTTTTCGGAGAGTCATCTCAGTTCCCAAGGATTCCTCCAAGGTCCCGCCGCCAGTCAGCACATCAAAGTACTTTGCCGGAATGTTGTAGGAGGAAAGCAGAAGTGCGGTCTTTCTGTTCTGTAAAAATTTAGAATACTCTATTTGAAAAGACATAGACTCGGGAGAACCTAAAAGTCTACCAACGGATAAATCCAAGTGGCCGTCGTCGTCAACATCCCCGTATGGTGTATCGGTATTCAAAGGTTCCCCGAAAGGTAAGGGGTTATCCACCGTGAAGGTAGGAGTGCCTACGAGAAGCAAAAAGATGTTCTTCTCGAATATGTAGGAGTCGGGTATGTGCAATCTAGATATTTCAGAGATCAAAATCTGCTTTGTCTCTTCCGCAGACCCTGTGGCATTTATTACCAAGCCACCTCTAATAATCGAATATGGGACTGAGAACATCGACATCTTGTCAGCCGTGTTCGAAAGTATTATGTAATCAGTTTCAGTAGGTCGGGACCCTTCTATTTTAGGGAAGATTTTGTGGAGGGTTTCAAGCGAGTCAACGGTATGGCTATTGTTTAAAGCCAGGTTGGTACCCAGCTGAAAGACCTCTGACGGTTGGTATTCCCTAATATAATAATCAATGAATTCCCTGTTTGACTCGTATATGAGGACGGGCTGTCCAGTCAGAACAGCTGACGTGTAGTTCTCATAGTCGTATCCTGTCAGTATCAAGGACTTTCCGGGCCTCATCAAATAAAGGACTTCTGCATCGCCAAAAAAGTCCTCGCCAGAAATATTGACCTTAAGGTTGATTTTCTTATATCCAAAGTCCATAAAATCAAGGCTCGTTGAAAAAAGATAGGATCCGTTTAGGAAATTGTCGAAGGATATTTTTTGGATGGGAAAAGAGCCCAAACTGAAATGGAAGTCCTCCGAAGACAAGTTGGCCAAAGGGGAGGAATCGGACTGCACATCAACAAGCAAGTCGAAAGGCTCTCCCTCTATTATCTCAGGCTCTGTTTTGATTCTTATTTCCGTTTTTGGATTTATTTGGTGCTCCCCTGACAAGGTGAAGTTCTCGTCCAATGGATGGTCGACAGCCATGCTGTAATTGAGGGTCCTTTGGAAGGAACTGTCCAAACTTTCATTTGTGACAGCTACTAAGGCTTTCCTCCATGTGATGGATGGATTCGTCGACAAGAGAAGACCGAAGCTGTCATTGTACACAAGGCTGTTTATCATCGTCCACTGGCTGTCTACGGAATAGTCTTGAGTGCCGTTAGTTATTACAGTTATGAAGTTGGTCCCCTTTGTCGTGTTGGCAACTCCGTATCTGAAGTTCTGAAGCATGTTATAGCCAGCTATGTTGGACGGCTTGGGTGATGAGTCGAGATTTGTCCTGTAATAGAGGCTGCTCGAGTTCTGGCCGTAGAAGAGCCAGGTGAAGATGTGATTTTTCACGCTATAAGGGGAGTTTCCCGTGTGTTCGCAAGAGATGACAGGGCTGGACTTGCAGAGTCTGCAAATTACATTTTCTGTTAGGTTTCCTCTTTGATATATAAAGCATAGAGGGCCGGTGCTTAGGTTATTAAAACGTCCCACCGGCCCAGCGTCCAATATGGAGAGGGGAGTGTTACCAAGGCTCCCGGCATAGTTTGTGTACCGGTCGCCGTCTTTAACGAATTTCATAACCGTGAGTCCTTCGTCGCTGCGCAGGCTGTAATAGAAGTGGTAGATGTCGGTCTCGACCCACCAGGACTGCGTCTGCCTCACGGCCAATATAGAGTTGTAGGTGGTCCTGTTCTTAGGTGAGCTACTATAATAGATTGAGTATGTCCTCTGTTCGAACTCGGAGGAGTTGGCCTCGAAGACGAGGTTGAAGTTTTGGAGGTAGCCAGCAACCACAGTCTTGTTGTAAATCTGGGACGGGATTTCAGTCCCATTGCCAGAGCAGCTCCCGGTTACTAGTCTCGTGGAATTTTCGAAGGGTTGGTTTCCCCAATTGGAGGTGTTTATCACAATGTCTGCGACTTCGAACTCCCTTCTTACCCCTGCAGCCTCTTTCAACTTGAGCTCCCTACAATAGTCAAAGCTCTCGTCCCACCATGCATAGGAAATATTTACAAGTAAAAAATATGATATTATGAATAATTTTCTATTAAATTTCATATAACTAAAAATATTTTAGAGAAAGCATAAATAATTTGACATTTTCTTGGGTATTCGGGTGGTATTTTGAAGCCCTAACAGTGCCATTTTTGGCCAAATAGGTTTCTTTTAATAGTTTAATTTTAATTTAAGATGGTTAGATGAACGTGCTGAGGAAAATTATCGACATCGCAACCGACAACAGGTTGCCACATTTCCTGCCATACAACATAGCTAAGTCGACCAAAATGAAGCTTCAATACAAAAAGCCTGAATTTGACAAGATATTCATCTCGCTGACCTTCGATGTGGAACGAGATTTCGACCTGGAAAACACGAAGGCTATGAGAGGCTTCATCAAAAAGGCGAAGGCTCTAGAGAAAATTACCAAGTCCAACCTCACTCTTTTCATTCAGGGAGATATGGTCTCTGAATTTGCGAAAGATTTCAAAAACCTAAGCGGAAACGAGTTCGGGTTGCATGGGTTCAGCCACGAGCTGTGGGGAACTAACGGTTGGTGGTTGAATAGGCCGATTCCCAGTTACAGCGAAAAGGTCGAGCTGATTAAAAGGGGTTTGGGGGCTTTTGATGAAAACGGGTTGGAGAGGCCAAAGTCCTTCAGGAGCCCATACCTTGTCGTGAATGATGAGACTCTAAAACTAATCCAGAAGTTCGGCTTTACTGTAGACTCTTCTTTTCCCTCTTATAGGGGTGTCGAGCCGGTGCCTAGGAAGATAGGCGGGGTGTTTGAGGTTCCGGTCACATCAAACCCGATACCAAAGCTGTCAAAGGGCAGCTTGTTGCCAAGCTTCTATTACGAGAGCTTCAACCTCAAGACAATCGTCGACCTTTCAAAAGATCAAATATTCGATTTTTTTAACAGGGTGGCATTTTTCCAGCAAAGGAATGGGGTAATCCCTCACCTGATTTTTCTTGCGCACCCATGGGAGTTCATGAGCTGGGAGAAAAAAGGTTACGGGTACTGCAGCGAAGAGAACTTTGGACTCATCAAAAATGTATTGTCGAACTTCGAGCGAAGCTTCGAAGTGGAATACTGCAAGGTTTCCGAGATACCTGAGAGGGTGATGAATTGAGCGTAATAGTCACAGGCGGAGAGGAGAGGATTGGGCTCAACGTCTTCAAGTCCCTGAGAAAGAGGGGCGTTGATGTCACGGTTTCAGGGGATAATAAGTTGTCCTGTGCCTTCTATTCTAAATACACGCAGAATTTCTTCGTCTACCCAAGGCCTGAGAGCAGCATAAACGCTTATTTGGAAAAAATGCTGGAGGTCACCAAGAAAAAAAGGCCTGAGATGATTTTCCCGGTGAACGATTCCACCTTAATCCCAATCTCAAAGTACAGAGAAAAATTCATGAGGTACACCAAACTCCCCATACCAGATGATGAAACCATCCTGGAGACCCACAACAAAACGAAGACAATCAAGAGGGCCATAGAGAATGACATTCCGGTACCTGATACCCATTTCCCGAAGACTGTTAAGGAGGTTGAAAGGCTTTCGATGGACCTCGAGTACCCTGTCGTCATAAAGCCGGAAAGCAGCAAGATTTGGGTGGGAAATAAGATAGCTGGCAAGATGGTCTCGTACGCGAACTCGCCGAAGGAGCTTGTCGAAAAGTACAGGCTGCTGTATGAGATGAACAAACCTCCGCTTATACAGAAGCTTGTCCAAGGCGACGGTTATGGGTATTTCGCCCTGATGAACCACGGGGATGTCCGGGCTTTCTTCATGCACAAGAGGATAAGGGAGTTCCCTCCGACAGGCGGCGGGAGCTCGTTGAGGGAGAGCGTCTACGTTAGGGAAGTCAAGTCTTTAGGCGAAAAATTTCTGAAAGACCTGGGTTGGCACGGGGTAGCGATGGTGGAGTTCAAATATGATGAGAAAGATAAGGAGTTCAAGCTCATGGAGATAAACGGGAGGTTTTGGGGTTCTCTGAAGCTGGCCATAGCCTCAGGGGTAGATTTCCCGTACCTTTTGTACAGGATGGAGAAGGATGGAGACATAGGGAAAGTGTCCAAGTACAAGACCGGGGTAAGGTGCAGGTGGCTCGTGGGCGACATATATAATTTGGTGAGCGTGATGGCGGGGGCGTACAACAAAGACGTGGGGAAGAATTTTAATAGGCTTCAGGCGCTGAAGGGGTTCTTCAGTTCAAGATCTAAAGGGATGAACTACGACATTCTAGATAAGGCTGATTTGATGCCGTTCATGGTGAACCTAATCTATTCCGGGGGCACAATAATAAATAAGGTGAGGAGGGGTTAGGATGCCTGTGCTTAACGGACTGTTCCACGTGCATTCGGATTATTCCTATGACGGCAAGCTGTCTCTGGAAAAGATAAAATCTGCGTGTAAACATTATGGTTTTGATTTCGTAATCCTCGCCGAACATTCCCAATCGCTGGATGACAAAAAGGCGGAGGAGTTCAGGAAGAAATGCAGGGAATTGTCTGACGGCGATGTTGTTTTAATCCCGAGCGTAGAGTACAGCTGCGAGGGGGGCATGCATATAGTTGGTCTCGGAGTCTCTGAAATTATCAGCGAAACAAAAGTCGATGCTGTAATAAAGAAAATTAGAGATTTAGGAGGTTTCCCGATTATGGCGCACCCTACAAAGTACGAGAATTTTAATACAGAGGGGGTTGAAGGTCTTGGTGGCGTGGAATTGTGGAACTTCTCATATGATGGATTATGGCCAAGAAAAAGAGGGATTGAAATCTTCAGCGAAATGAAAAAAAAGGACGAAAATCTGTTGAGTTTTTTCGGTTTGGACCTGCACTACTTCTACAGGTTCTTTTTGGCTGAGAAGTTGCTAATGTCCATGAAAATAGAATCAGAAAAGACTGAGAAAACCGTAATTGCTGCTCTGAGGAACGGCGAGTTCTACTTCGAAAACCTTTTTTTCTGTTCCGACAGCAAGGGAAATGTCATAATGCCTAAGATGTTTTCAGAAGTGTCGGCCAAGGTTTACGACTTCAGCAAGTCGTCTTTTAAGTTTTTTTTGAAGGTCAAGAAGAAGTTGAGACGACGCTAATCGAAGGTGACGTTGTAAATCCTTATCTCTGAGTTCTCATAAACCTTTGTGAAATGTTGCAGACCCTCCCCGTTGAAGAAGAAAGTCCTAACGAATATGCTGTCCTTTACCTCTGGTGGGAAATAAAGCAGTGTCCTGAGTGTAGAATCGACCCAAACCATCCCGTCTATCTTTTCCATTGTCGTGTTCAAGTTTGAATTGTCGATTATCTTCATCTGGCCGTCCTGGAAGTATACTATATCGTTTATGACGAACTGGTTCATGTAAACGGGAACCAAGTTGTTAGTCCTCTGAATTATGGACATCTTCAGGCCGGAGTAGTCATAGATGAATACAGGGTTCTTTTCCTGGTCTGTAGCCGTCCTTTCAAGGCTGAAGAACCATGGGCACCAAACCCAAACGCCTTTCCCTTGATCTGCGAACTCACCACAGGAAACTTGCCCTGGCTCGCTCTGCGGCGTCGAGGCGCAACATACACCCGGATTCCTCAAGAAGCTGTCCTGATCTACTATCGGGGCCCTGTACCCCCCGAAGTAGTTCATCCATGTGTACTTTCCTATGAGGTCGTTGCTGGATATGAAGTAAAGCTCGGATAGTGGGCCGCAAGTGCCTTTTGGTAATGAGATTTCGTTTTTCTCCTCTACCTCCCTGCAAGCCTGGTCGTCTATGCTCATGTACTTCTTGAGCAACCTCACAGCCTCGGTCTCGTTGCTGGTAGACATTATCCTTCCCATGTCCTGTATCCTCACGTTGTGATTGTAGGGGTAGCATGGTTCTATGCAATGCGCGCCGTCGGCGTGAACCTTCAAACCAGTATACCCTGCAATTATGTGACCCGGATCCCACCAAGTCGCGACCAGACTGTTCCTGTCAGCGTTCTGCTTGAGCCATTCCAGCATGTCTATCCAGTTCTGCCCAACCTCCATTCCGCTTGCGCTTAGCGCATAAGATACTGCGTTCGATATGAAGAGTAAGGTCAAGACCCCTATGAGACCGTAAAAGGTTACTGGAATTATTCCCTTTTTCAGAAACATGGTGGAGTTCCCGATGACATAGCCCGCTGCCGTGGTCACGGCGCAAGAGAACAAGAGTGAAAACCTGACTCCGTGCAATATCAGCCAAAATGTTATGGCCGCCCACATGAACATGAAGATTTCGCTGTGTGCTATCTCAACTTTTTTGAAAAGTTTGTAGAAGACGAGCAACGGCAAACCGAACAAAAACAATAGTGTAGGTCCCATACCAACCCTATCGGCCACAGTCAGGAATCCTGCCCTAGTGAAAATGCTTATGGGCTGCAGCTCGGCGACAGAAACGTTCACCAGAGCGCCCTCAGAGCCTCCGGCAAAACCCAAACCTAAAACTAGGAACCTGAACATCGTTTGGAGACCTATTGCAAGGCCAATGACATTTGTTAAAATGATGATTATCAGCAAAGGCACTATCACATTTTTTGAGCCTTCAAAAACTTTCTTAAAATCGATTTTTTTGTCCCTTATGAAATGCTCGAAGGTACGGAAGCCGAGCAAGATGAAGATGAAGGCCGTGAAGAAGCCTATGATGTACCATGCGAAGAACCAGTTGTATATGAAAAGCAGGTTCGAAACGATTGCAAATATGTAGTAGGGCCACTTCTTTTTGTTGACTGCCAGTAGAATGGAAAATATACAAAGGAATGTGTAAAAGACGACCACCACATCCGTGTCCGAATAGCCTGCCATAGAGACTCCTATGAAAGTCGGTGTGCCTATCGCAAACAGGGCTGTGAAAAGGCCACCTATTGAATTAGAAAGATACTTACCCAAGAAGAAAGCAGAAAATACCGTCAAGCCGACCATGATGACAGGAGCCGTTATTGCCGCCCTCATTAAAGTCTCGGCGGGGTTTATAATTTTCATGATTTTATAAAAGAGCACCATCGTGTATTCCCAACCTATCTGGGGTTCGAATATCCTTCCAGGGGGAGCGAAAGTTTGGAAGTCCCACGCGGGAGTTTTCAAGTTGTTCTCAAGTATGGTCTTGGCTAGCCTGTAGTGATACCAAGGATCATAATCAAGTACGACATCGGACTCCAATGTGCCCGACCTGCTCCAAACAGCGAAGCCCGCTATCAGAAGTAGGATGACTGGAATTACCAAGGACTGCGGGTTAATCTTGATTTCTTTCAAGTTTTTTTTCTTGGATTTGACCATAGAACCTTCTCTTATTAATTTGTTTTTTAGCTTAAATATTTGAAAACGGGGTGTAAATAGAAATAGTAGCCAAAGGCTGTTTTTTCGAATCCTAGAGTGTTTTTGGAATTTTAAAGTCAGACTAAACTTTGATACAATTTTTCGTAGTCTGCGATGAATTTCTTCCAGGTGAACTTTTTGGCTATTTTCATGTTCTCCCTGCCCATAGAGATTGTTTTTCCCGTGTTGTTTAAAAGGTGTTTAATCCCGTTGGCAATATCTTCTGTGTCTTTCACCCTAATTCTAATCCCCTTTTGACCCAAATCTATCGCAGATACTACGGAGCATCCGTATGCCATCGCCTCCAAAATCGCGAGGCTGAAACTCTCGCTGAGACTGGGGTGGCAAAATATCAAGGCTCTATTGTAATATTCTGCAAAATCCTCGAACTTCATCGGGCCGAGGAACTTTACATTGTTCGGTGATTTTTTCTTTAGGTTTTCGATGCCTGAACCGCCGCCAACTATCACGAAGTCGGTTTCAGGGAGCATTTTTGCGGCCTCAATCAAATTGTAGGTTCCCTTAACCCTGAGCATCGATTCGTTCATCGCAAAATTCCCCACCAATAACACAAAAGGCTCTTTTTTCATTTTTTTTGGTTTATATTTCTCGTAATCGAAGCCTGGGTGAATTAAATGTGCTTTCCCCTTATTGACACCTGCGTCCAAACCGAGCTTCTCGGTGTATCTGTTCATGAAGACGAAAGCGTCATAGTCCCTCGTCAAGTAAGACTTCTCAAATTTCTGGAAAGCGGTTCCAATCAGGGGGCCCTTGACATCTTTCCAGAAGGGGCCAAAAAGGTGGTAGGCCGTACACACGGAAGGTTTTTTGTGGATTCTCGAGGCGTAAAACGCAGGGAAGGTCAAGTTCCCGGTGCTTATTTGCACCAAATCGCAGTCCTTCGTGTGTTTAGATATTAGAGGGAGGGAAAGGCTGAGGAGGTACCTGTTTACCGGCAGTCTGACTGTCTCTATGCCCTCGTATTGTTTTATCTTCGGGTCGCCGGAGGTGAAAATCTTTACCTCGTGCCCCCTCTCAAGGAGACCTTTTGCGAGCTCCAGAACTATCTTTTCTCCACCCCCAGATACCTCGGGGTAAAAAATCTCATGTGCTATCAGTATCTTCAAGGAACCACTGAAATAAATTTACAAATGTTAAAATTTAATAGGTTGGTATGAGTTTCGACGAGAAGGTCTACGAGCTTATGGGGAAAATCCCGAAGGGTAGGGTCACGACATACAAGATTATCGGAGACAGAATGGGGACTAGGGCCTACAGAGCTGTCGGTGGGGCGTGTGGTAGGAACCCTTATGCACCGGAGGTGCCTTGCCATAGGATTGTGAGCAGCTCGGGAGGCTTGGGTGGCTTTTCAGGCGGCCTTCGGGAAAAGATAAAGCTCCTTGAAAAGGAAGGTGTGGAAGTAAAAGGTGGGAAGATAGTCGATTTCAAGGGCAAACTCTTCAAGTTCTGAGGCGGGAATTTTTATCCTTATTTAATTCTATTCTAATAAGGTTCTGATATGATTAGGCTGAACGACATCGAAAGGTTTGAAGAATTAAGGTTAGCTGCCTTGGGAAAATATAAGGACGACAAGTTCTACAACATAAAGAGCCTGGTCAACTGGGTGAGGTACATAAGGTTCGCCATGCTCGTCGCGAAGCACATCCCGAAAAATGGGAAAGTGCTCGATGTCGGTTGCGGTGGAGGGGAGCCAACGGCGCTGATAAAGATGCTGAGGCCTGATTGCGAAGTTAAGGGGATAGACATATTAGAAAGGGATACCTGGCCTGTTGTCAGGGACTTTTCCGTGGAACTGATAAAAGCTGATGGTGAGAATCTAAAGCAGTTCAAGGGAGAGGAGTTCGATGTGGTCGTCTCCTTTGGCGTAATCGAACACGTCAGGGACGAAGGGAAATTTCTCAAAGAGACTTTCAGGGTCCTGAAGAAGGGCGGCTATTACTTTGTATTCGATCTCCCGAACAAGCTAGGGTTTTCGGAGTTCCTCGCAGATATAATAATAAAGACCCGCCACCATGACAGGAAATACACCGTCAAGGGTATAACCGATATGGTCTCCAAGTATGCACAACCGATTCTAGTCATAAGGGAGAACATGCTACCCGTCCAACTCCACAGGCTGAGCGAGAGTGCAGGCGAGTTCATGAACAGGAACTGGTTTGTCTTTTCCAACCTGGAGGAGTTTTTGGCCAAGACCCCTCTCAACTTCTTCGCGCAATCCATAACCGTTTTCTGCAGGAAGAGGTAGGACTCGAAATCCCCGAGATAAAATGTTCGCATCAGGTAGAAAAATTCAAAACTTAAATAGCTAAACGCTAATATAAAATCTATTAACCATCGGGACGGTGAAAAAACAAATGGGGGCTTTAAAGCTTTTGATTGGAGTTTTGTTGCTGGTCGTTCCTCTTGGTCTATACGCATATGAACTAATGGGCGGAGAGATTGGTTTAGGAGTATACATGTGGAAATCTCTCGGGACAGTGATTCAAGGTACTCTGCCACCGTTCATAATGCTTATAGGGCTTTTCATAGTTTGGTTAGAGCTTGACGAGTGGAAGATAGAGAAGGAGCTGAAGGCAGAAGAGGAGAAGGAAAAGGAAGTCAAGCAAGCCAGGCCTGTGAGAGCGGCTAAGAAGGCACCAGCCAAGAAAGCAGCCAAAAAGAAAAAGTAATTTCTTTTTTTATTTCTAATTTTATTTATGGGTGTTCAACTCACCAGCATAATACCGAAAGAGGGTATATCCTTAGATGACTTGAGAGGCAAGAAGATAGCCGTCGATGCATTCAACACAATCTTCCAGTTCCTCAGCATAATACGCCATCGGGACACGGGAGAGCTGCTCAGGGACTCAAAGGGTAGAATCACTTCCCACCTGTCCGGCCTGTTCTACAGGAACATAAACTTGCTGGAGAACGGGGTCAAACCTATCTTCGTCTTCGACGGGGAGCCGCCAAAGTTCAAGAGGGGGGTCGTGGAGGCGAGGAAGAAGGTCAGGGAGGAGGCTAGGAAGAAGTGGGAGAAGGCTGTCGAGGAGGGCAGGAAGGAGGATGTCATGGTTTACGCCCAGGCCTCGGCGAAGCTTACCGACTTCATGATAGAGGAGAGCAAGCAGTTGCTCGATTATATGGGAATCCCCTGGGTGCAGGCCAAATCCGAAGGGGAGGCGCAGGCCGTGCTGCTAGCCAAAAAGGGGGACGTGTATGCTGTGGGGAGTCAGGACTTCGATTCGCTCCTATTCGGCGGGGAGGTGCTTGTAAGGAACCTTTCGATATCTGGCAAAAAAAAGCTTCCCAGGAAAGAGAAGTGGGTTGAAGTGACTCCTGAAATCATAAAATTGAAGAACGTGCTTTCCGAGCTGGGGCTGAATCAAGAGCAGCTGATAATAGTAGGCATGCTGATTGGGACTGACTACAACCCTGGAGGCATAAAAGGCGTGGGGCCAAAGACTGCGTTGAAGCTGACCAAGGAGAATAAGACGCTCGATGGCGTCCTGAAGAAGATTGAGTGGGGTTTCGAGAACGACCCGCACGAGATTTTCGATTTTTTCATTAACCCTCCCGCCTTTGAAGATTATTCGATAGAGGCGAAGGATTTGGATTTGGACAAGGTCAGGGGCTTCCTGATGGACCATGACTTCTCCGAGGCTAGGGTAGATAATGGGTTGAACGTGCTTAAGAAAAACAAGGTCGAAGGGGCACAGACAAAGCTGGAAAATTGGTTCAAGAAGTGATGACTGTGATAAGGGTAGGGGAAATCGTAAAAGGGAACAAAAATCCTGTGCTGAATGTATCGCCAGAATGGGAGAGCCTTGTGAATCTACTGAGCAAGAAAAAGTACGACTCGAAAGATAAGGAATTGTTGGCCGTTCTCGCCATCTCGCAGACCGAGATGCAGTACAAGAAATTCATGATTAAGGCCCTGGTTGTTCTTGATAGAATCGATTCGAGCATGGATGGCCTGATTGCCGACTGGAACGAGGATGACTTGGAAATAAGGGACGAGGATTTCAAACACCTGTTCAGCAAGGAGGAGTTCAGTTTGATCAAAAAGGTAGGTTTCGAAGACCATATGGAAAAACATGAAGATGAGTTCCCAGACCTGTTCCAGGACAATCTTTTGCTGAGTTTTTATCCTTCGAAAAAGAAGGGGATGCTGATTTGGAGAAGGCTTACTATACCCTTCATTGAAAGTTACGACAGCCTTTCAACTTTCCAGAAGGTGATACTCCATTTCATAACGGCGCAGCTCCTGATAAGCTGGGAGAGCTCATGCGTACATATGGGGAAGATGCTGATTGAGGATTGGGACATCGAGGAGATTGCCGAATGGTTCAACAAGGTCTGGCCGATTTATACCAAATAATGTTGAAGTTGAGGATTTAAGTTTTAACTCCAACCTTTTATCATGAAATTGGTGCTTTTCGACGTTGATGGGACGCTTGTTAACCGTTTCAGGGTTGGAGAGGAATCTTTCCCGTATGCGATAAAACTGGTCTTCGGCATCGACACAAACCCCCCTGGATGGGAATTTTCCGGTTGGACCGACAGGGGGATAATTTTCGAGACTCTGAAGAGGAAAGGGGTGACCAGGGAACTTACGGAAAAAAGGCTCCCCGACATATTTAGGAACATGAGGAACTATGCGAGAATGAACATCAATAGGGATGATGACTTCCGTCTCTTGCCAAACGTGAAACGCCTTCTGGAAGAGTTGGACCGGAACAATGTAAAAATAGGTTTACTGACAGGAAACCTGGAGGAAGTGGCCAGAATTAAACTGAAAAAATTCGGTGTGGAGCATCATTTCAAGGCTGGAGGGTTTGGATCCTACTCGGAGAAAAGGTCTGAACTGGCTCCGGTAGCCATCAGCCAAGCAGAAGAGAGATTCGGAGTAAAATTCCAAAAGAAAGACATATTCATTATCGGGGATACGCCATGCGACATAGAGGTCGGGAAAGCAAACGGGCTAAAAACCATCTCGGTCTGCACAGGCATCTTCAGAAAAAGCGAACTGATGAGAGGCAATCCTGATTTAATTCTAGAAGATTTTACCGATTCCGACAAGTTCTTGAAGGCTGTTAAGTTCAGTACATGATGAAGTCCCTGAGTATCAGCGCGGTCATCATGTTCAGCTGGTTGCAGAAGTCCGTTATGTGGGAGAGGTATTCTGGCTTCCTAGTCCCTTTGGCCACTTTTATCTTGTAGTCGAACCTCTTTATGTAGAGGTTGGTCGCCTTCTCTATGTTCCTCTCCCTCAGCACCATCTTGGTGTCCTGGAAATAAAGCAGCCATTTTTTCAGGTAATCCAAAAGTATCTTTGTCGTCTCCTCGTCCTTCTCGAGGATCTTGTAGTGGTGCTTCCTCATGCCGGCGGTCATCTCGTCATTTATCAGGTAGCTTATCCCGATGAGTATCGTCCCAATCATGTCCAGGCTCCTGACTATCCTGGATAACACCAGTATCTCGTTGGTCTTCTTCCTCAGCCTTCCCAAATACACAGAATCCTTCAGCGCCATGTTGCAGCACCTGTACGCGAGGTTGTGGTTGCGCACGGTTATGGAGTCCCTGTCCAGTATCTTGTCACCGGGCTTTATCCCTTGCTCTATGTCCGAGATTATGTCCTTCACCATGACTGTGATGAAGGAGAACATCTGGTTGACTATCTTGTCCAGGCTCACGTCCTCGGGCTTCAGAAGGTCTGTGAGCACAATCCTATCCTCCTGCTGTTCTGTGACCTCTAAGCCTACTATCCTCTTGTGGATTATGTCGAGGAAGTCCATCTGCTCGTCGTTCAACTCGCCGAAAAGGGTGATTCTGCTGTAGCCGCTCAGGTACGCCCTAAGAATCCGGTAATAAATCTTGTCCGAGGTCGTCGTTTTTGTTATTGATATCGAGGTTTCGTCCTTAACATTCTTCATGTCGCCAGGTATTATCGACAGTATGCCGTCCTCGGTTTCCTGTAATGAGAGCTCCCTTTTTTTGTCAATCTCAAACCGCCTGGACCAAGAGAGTGGTAATGAAACCACGTAGGTTGAGCCGAGCTTTATCGCCTTCCTTTTTATATAAAATCACCTTTATTATATATTTTATATCAATTATATATAAATTTTGTCACTCCTTTTTAGTAATTGGGATTGATATGGGAAAGGCACAAGATTGGTTATACGCGTTGGATGCTGGAGTTGGGACAGCGGCCCAAGCCTTAAACCTTGGTGGATATGTTGCCACTAACGGCCTAAACCCGCCTTTTGTCGTGGTTACAGAAGGGTATCAGCTAGCAAATAATGCTACCCAGCTGTACCAGGGTCTGAGAGGCAACGGCGGCGTCAAAGGGATAGCAGACAACCCGATGCTGTACCAGAACGGCGTCGTCTTCGCAAACACCGTCAATGGAGTTACATCGGCTTATGACTTGACGACCGCCCCGGGAAGGCTGAGGGTAATAAGGGAGACCAACCAAAGGGACGGGAGCAGGCTCAGGAGGGGCTTGAGGTATGTAGCCTTTGGCGCTGGTGTAGTCAGCGACGCCTTGAACGTAGTTGAGGCTGGTGTGAGGGTTGCTAGAAGGTTCGGGGCCGACTTTTAATTTTTTATTATTTGATAGTATAAGGTTTGGGGTATAAGTGATGAATCTTTTTACAACGAAGAAATTTTAAGAATTAAAAAATACTTATTAGCAAGGCTCTTTCTTCTTTCCAAAGAACCCTTTCAACCCTTTCTGTTTATATTTTTTTATTATCTGTTCTGTAGTATCCCAACTCTTCCTGACATAGTCCGGCATTTTCCCATTGTTGTCCCTGGCCAGCTTCTCCAAGTGCTTTATCGTGAGCTCGTCATGCGGGTACCCAACACCCAAAGGCTCCCCTACTTTCTTTTCTAATTTCTTGATTTTGTCGTCCCTGCTCACCTTCGCCACTATGGAGGCCGCAGATACGACAGGCCAGTTCTTGTCCGCGTAGTTCTCGCAGACCAGTTCCACGTCCTTAGAATCCAGCTTCGACCTAAGGAAGCTCTCGAACTTGTCGCTGTTGTAGCTCGGAGTGTCTATAATCGCCTTGTCGGGCTGCACCATGTTTATGATGTCAGCCATCCTGATGGCCTCTATCTGGTTCAGGTTTATCCCCTTCGCCCTGTCGCTGTCTATCTTGCAGGGAGGGACATGGAAGACTATCGTGTGCTCGGCTATCTTCTCTATCTCCTTGGCGAGGAACTCCCTCCTCTTAGGGGTAAGCATCTTCGAGTCCTTAACACCAAGCTCTTTCAGTTGGCTCTGCTGGCTCTCCCTGACGGCCAAACCGCACAGTACCATAGGACCGAGGACAGACCCGCGGCCCGCCTCGTCAATGCCAAGAACCAACTTTTCGGCCACAGGAAACACCTCAAGAGTAATAATTGTGTTTTTTCTATTAATAATATGATTTCCCTGGAAGAGGTTAGGGGTAGGTTAGAGGCTGGGGAAGCCCTAGAAAGTGTTCTAGTCGGCATCGAATGGCAGGACTTCGAGCAGCTTGTTTCCAAAATCTTTGAAGAGCACGAGTACAAGGTAAGGACCAACTTCCGCTTCAAGACCGAGAAAAGGTGGGAAATTGATGTTTTCGCTGTGGGGAGGCTCTACAACTTCGGGGTGGACTGCAAGTTCTGGAACAGGGGGAGGTACAAGAAATCGGCCCTGAAGGAGGCTGTGAACGTCCAGAAGGAGCGGTGCGAAGAGCTGGGGAAGTTCCTGAAAGGGAACGAGATAGCCAAAAGGACGCTGAAAATGGCCCAAAAAAAGGTGATTCCCTTATTGATAACCTGGTTCGAGGAGGACATAGCCGAATATAACAATGTCATAGTCGTGCCCGCATGGAAGCTCAACGAATTTTTACTTAATTGCGGTGATTACCTCTAAAATTGTCTTTTTAAATACTTTAAAAATAACATTTAATCTTGTGATGTGGAATGCCTAAGTTTGAGATCAAAATCGAGAACATTGTCGCTTCAGTGTCCCTAGGGATAAGGATACCATTGGAGAACCTGGCAGAGAACCTTGAAGGAACGGAATATGAGCCGGAGCAGTTTCCAGGACTCGTGTACAGGGTCAAGGATCCCAAGGCAGCCACGCTGATATTCTCCTCGGGGAAGATAGTGTGCACGGGGGCTAGGAGCGTAGAGGACGTCAAGAAAGTGGTCAAGAAGGTGGTGAAGGTCATAAAGGAAGCCGGCATAGGCAATCCGAAGAAGTATGATATTCAAATCGAGAACATAGTCGCCTCCTCGAAGCTGGAGTCGTTGCTCAACCTGGACAAGATAGCCTTCGATCTGGAGGACTCGGAGTATGAGCCGGAGCAGTTTCCAGGACTCGTGTACAGGATGAAGAGCCCGAAGGTGGCTTTCCTGCTGTTCAGCTCGGGGAAGATAGTGTGCACGGGGGCTAGGAAGGTCGAGGACATCGAATATGCCGTGAAGAGCGTCTCCAAGAGGCTCAAGGAGATAGGCGCTATGGGCAAATAATGATTATGGACAAGGACCAAATCATAAATCAGTTTTCGGAGTTCCTTAGGCAAAACTACTACAAAGAGCTAGCCAAGACTGTCTCCAAGGGATTGGAATCTATTTACATAGACTTCTCCCTGATTGACAAGTTCAACCCTGACCTGAGTGACGAGATAATTGACACCCCAGAGGCGACCATCGACTACCTGAACGAGTCGATAAGGCAGTTCGACTTCTCGGAGAAGGCCACCGTCACTGTCAGGCTCTTCAACCTCCCGGAGAGCACCAACATAAGGATTAGGAACATAAGGGCCAAGAACATAGGGAAGCTCCTCTCCGTGGACGGCATAGTGAAGAGGGCGTCAGAGGTCAGGCCCGAGGTCTCCGAGATCGTCTTCGAGTGCCCCGAGTGCGGGAACAGGATGTCCGTCATCCAGACCGAGAAGGAGAAGACCATGAAGTACCCGGCAAGGTGCGACTGCGGCAACAGGAGGAACTTCCGCGTCCTGAAGGAGAAGCTTTACGATGCGAGGTGGATAACAATAGAGGAGCCTTTCGAGATAACAACAGGCGAGAGGCCTTCGGACATGATGGTCTACCTCACCGAGGACCTGGTCTCCACGAAGCTGAGGAACAAGACCGAGCCGGGGAACAGGATAAGGGTCGTGGGCATCCTGAAGGAGATCCCGAGGAGGACCGCAAAGGGCCAGCAAACGAAGCAGAAGGACATACTCATTGCCGCCAACAACGTGGAGTCCGTCGAGATTGAGTGGGAGGAGCTGATGATAACGCCGGAGGACGCGAAGAGGATAAAGGACTTAGCCAATGACAAGGGGATATACGACAAGCTTGTGGGCTCGCTGGCACCTACGATGTTCGGGCTTGAGAAGGTCAAGATGGCCATCATCTTTCAATTGTTCGGCGGCGTTCCTCACCTGCTGCAGGACAACACAAGAATCCGCGGGGACATTCATATATTGCTGATAGGGGACCCTTCAGTGGGGAAGTCGCAGCTGCTGAAGCTTGCGACATCCATAATACCGAGGGGAAAGTATGTCTCTGGAAAGGGCGTGACTGGGGCTGGACTTACAGCTACTGTAGTCAAGGATGAGCAGTTCTTGGGCGGCTGGGTGTTGGAGGCTGGGGTCCTTGTGATGGCGAACCAGAGCATATGTGCCATCGACGAGTTCGAGAAGATGGAGAAGACCGACCAGATCGCGATGCACGAGGCCATGTCCCTGCAGCAAATATCCATAGCGAAGGCCACTATAGTCGCGACTTTACCCTCGAGGACGGCCATACTGGGAGGCGCCAACCCGAAGCTTGGGAGGTTCGACCCCTACATTCCGATAAGGGAGCAGGTGGACCTTCCGGAAACGATACTCTCTAGGTTCGACGTCAAGTTTGCCCTCAGGGATGTGCCGAACGCGGAGATGGACGAGAGGATAATTACGCACGTGCTCGACTCGAGGCACTTCAAGAAGGATGAGATAAAGTCTGCCATAGAGCCCGAGTTCCTGAGGAAGTACATAGCATACGCCAAAAAGAACTGCAAGCCCGAGCTCACCAGAGAAGCTGGGAATGCGCTGAAGGATTTCTATGTCGGCCTTAGGTCCACAGCCGGCGGTGAGGATTCTGCGATACCGATCACGCTCAGGCAATGCGAGGCCCTGATAAGGCTTGCGGAGGCTAGCGCAAAGATAAGGCTCAGCGACAAAGTCACGATGGAGGATGCGGACAGGGCGATAGACATCATGAAGTTCTCGATAAGGCAGTTCGGCTTCGACCAGGAGACCGGGATGATAGACATAGACAGGGCAGAGGGGGGGACGCCGAGCACCCAGAGGAACAAGATGAGGATAGTCCTGGACACGCTCAACGAGCTGCACCAGGTGATGGGGAAGAACATCCCGATGGAGGAGGTCGTCAAGAGGTGCAGGGACGCGGGAGTGGAGAACATAGAGGAGATAATAAGGAAGATGAAGTCCGAGGGGCTTGTCTTCGAGCCAAAGCCAGGGTTCATACAGAAGGTTTAGGTTTTTGAATTTTAGCGTATTCGAAAGATTATTTTTATAGAAAAACCCATTATTATTTCATGAAGAAGGTCTTCAAAATAGGTTTAGTCGTATTGTGTGTAATAATAATCCTTGTTGCTGGTTATTTTCTTGCGACTTTATACTTTTGCAAGAATTCTGCACTTTGGTTATCAAATAAGGCTAAAGAAAAGGTTGACCTAAACATCTGCTACAAAATAAGCTCCAAATCAGTGAAAAATTTAAAATATTGTGGTATTTTGAATAGACCGATGGCGATGGGTGATATATCTAGAAATAATCAGACAATCTTCGAAGTTTCTGTCGATGATTTCCAAACATTTTGTTTGTACAATTATGCCAGACACTACAATGATGTTAATCTATGTAGGTCGCTTGATGATGAGTATCAAAGTTTGTATTGGTATGATATAGCTCCAAGGAACTGGTGTTTGATTCTTGTCGGCCATCAAACTCAGAATGCTACTTTATGCGATGAGCTTTCACTGACACAGCGTCAGGAAGAAAAATTCAACATGACGATAGAAGATATGATTGAAAGATGCAGGGAGTTCGTGTTGGGTAACCAGTACTATATAGAACAGGGCTTGAACAAGTGCGATAAAATGTGTGAAGACTACATAAGCGGTTCGTGTGACAATGAAAAGGCTGTAGCTTTCTGTAAAGAAAGGGTCGAACTCGATATTGATGGTAACTCGAAAGAAGGCGAATATTCAGTAAGGGGGATTCAACATGGCGGAGTAATAGACGGGGTTCCTTTCTGTGAGGATGGCTACTATTGCTTCAACTTAATGAAAAACTGTACTTGTGAAGGAACGACCCTGACGCCTGATGATTGCGACGAGATATTATGTAAATGGTATATGGGTCAGGGGTTGTCAGAAGAGGCTGCAAAAGAGTCTGTCATAAAAGATATCAACACAGGCACATGCAATATATCTACAAACTACCCTAAATACGGTTTCCTTGATAGAGATACGGTTATGGGGAGCGGGAAGAACTGGTTTGACATTTTCGGGATGGGGGACTGTCAAAAAGATTAATAAATAAACGGTTTTAGGTTGAATGACAAAATAAATCTCTATGCAACCATTTAATTTCTATGGACACCTTCAGGCAGACCATGGTCAAGTGCGAGATTTCCGATTTGAAGACCGGCGAGTTCGTGAAGAAGGAGGGCTTCGAGCCCAGCTACATCCTGACCGGCTACGGAAAAAGGATTTCCAGAGCCAAAATCATAGGGACGGTGACCAACAAATTCATGAGCGAGGACGGCAACTACTCCAACATGACCATAGAGGACGAGACCAGCGCCATAAGGGCCAAGGCCTTCGGGGAGAGCGTGAACATATTCGAGGAGGTCGAGATAGGGGACATAGCCATGCTCGTCGGGAAGGTGAAGGAGTATAACGGCGAAATATACGTCTCCCCCGAGGTTGTGAAGAGGACAAGCATCAACTTCGAGAACCTGCACAGGCTGGAAGCATTGAAAGGCAGGATTGCTCAAAAAGGGAGCTACGATATGGTGAAGTCTGAGCTCAACAAGTTCAGCGACGTGGAGGAGCTGAAGAAGTACCTGACCAAAAAGCAGAAGGTGGACTTGCCTGAGGTCGAAGGGGTCATAGAGAGCCTAACGAAGGGTGAGCAGATTAAGGAGAAGGACCACAAACCTTTTCTGCTTGAGCTGATAGATAAGTTAGATAAGGGCAAGGGCACGCAGATAAAGAAGCTTGCGGAGGAGGCCAAACTCAAGCAGAGCGTCTTCGAGGAGGCCATGAACGAGCTTATAACCGAGGGCCTTTGTTATGAGCCGAAGCCAGGGTTCGTCAAGAGGGTGTGATAATGAAAAGCTATGAGGACATGCTTAAGGAGGCCGTGGATAGGCTTCCGAAGAACACTGAGAGCAGCGAAAGGTTCGAGGTGCCTAAGCCCATAGTCGCCATCCAGGGGAACCAGACATTCATCTCGAACTTCGAGGAGATATGCAACAAGCTGACAAGGGACAAGGCCCATGTCGCCAAGTACCTCTTCAAGGAGCTTGCCACCCCCGGGAGCATAGACAATCACAGGCTCATCCTCCAGGGGAAGGTCATGCCAAGCCTCATCGAGAAGAAGGTGGAGGGCTACGTGAAGGCCTTCGTCGAGTGCAGGGAGTGCAAGAGGCCTGACACCCACTTCGAGAAGGTGGGTAGGATGATTTTCGTCGTATGCGATGGTTGCGGCTCCAGGCAGGCCAGCAAGCTCTAGTGATTAACTTGATAAGATTGTCTCCCGATATATAGAGAGGTGATTTTTTTGGTGGAAAACAAGGAGATGGAAGCGAAAGAGGATGATAAGGAGGACTTGAATCTGCCTTTCCCGTCAGCGCCGATAGTCAGGCTGATGAAGGAGAACATGGACGACCACAAGCTGATAAGGAAGCAGGTGAAGCAGGAGATGAACCTCTGGCTGGCCAAGCTCTGCATCAACGTTTCCAAGAAGATGAACGAGAGCCCATATCCGACAATCGATCTGCCGCTGTTCAGGCAGGCCATCGCCCAATACGAGGATGTGGAGGAGCTGAAGAAAGAGAAAGAGAGGATAATAGTCAGCCTCCAGAAGGTGAAGATGGACTGCGACTCGTTGATAAGGGACCTCGAAAGGAAGTTCGAGTAGGGTCCGGATGTTCTGCTACAAGCTTCACGAAATACAAGGTCACGTCATTCTGGGAGTCTGCGATAAGGATATTCTGGGTAAAACGATAAGGGCAGACCCAGAGTTCGTCGTCAACGGCAGCTTCTACTTCCACAAAGAGGCCGAGGAGAAGGCCCTGGAAGCCATTTTTAAGGAGTGTACCATGGCCAACCTCGTGGGAAAGAAAATTGTGGATTTCGCGCTGAAGAGAAAACTTATTACGAAAGAAAACATTATCATGATTGGGGAAGTTCCGCATGCGCAGCTCGTTAGGTAAGGGGCAGTTCTATCTGTTGACGGCGGTAGTCATAGTCGGCTTCTTCTTCCTGATGAGCAAGTACATAAACCCCTACTCCTTCATCGACAGCTCGCAGGCTGTGATCGATGACGAGATATTCTTCTTCAACAACCTGAGGAACCAGGCCGAGAGGGTGGTCAAGCTGAGCAACGACACAACGCTGGCCCCCAACCTGGAGAGCTTCAGCGACATAGCGGATGAGGTGGCACAGGAGAAACACTACATATTCTCCATGAACTACACGGTGCGTCCGAGCGACGTCGATTTCGTGATGGCCCTCGTCTCTGAGAAATACTCCTTGGATTCGAGTTTCACTGTTGTTAAGCCTTGACCATGTTTTTGAGGAATGGTTGATACTCCCTCCTTACCTTCTTTGAGGAGCAGTGGAGGATTTTACCGAGCTCTGCGAGCTCCGCGTTCTCCTTAAACCTCTTCCCCTTCGTGATGCTGAGGTACTTTATCTTGCTTGGGTACTGGTACTTGGAGAACTTCCTGTACATCTCTTTCTTTGAGACGGCCACGCCGCTGGTCATCAAGTCTATCGCATACTTCATCAGCTTCCAGTTTTGCCTGCTCCTGATCCTTGCGAAAAACAAATCGGCCTTGGCTAGCGCCTCGTAGGCCTTCGCCAGCTCTTCAGGCCTCTCATACTCGTTGACAATGTTCTCCTCAATCCACCAAAGAATCTCATCCGGCGACTTCTCTACGTTCTCTATGGAAAGCTTCGCCGCAAGCCCCGAGCTGGTCTTGAAGATTATCTTCATCACGTCGAAGATGTTCGCATCGGTCTCCCTCTCCCCTATAGAATCCAAGTCCGATATCACCAAGTCCTTTTTCTGCGAGAATGTCTGGAGGTCGTTTATCGCGGACCTCAAGTCACCGCCAGCCCTCTTGGCTATGTTGCTGAGTATGTCCTTGCTGGCTGTCATGTTCTCCTTTTTCGAGATTTCGTCTAGCCTCCTGATGGCGGACCAGTAGTCCACCTTGCCGAACTGTATCATCTCGCAGGCGTTCCTCAGGCCGGAGAGCTTCGGGTTCCATATGTCGTTGCACGTGAAGACCATCGGGTGCTTGGACGATGCAATCAAGCCCAGTATCTCCTTTATACCACCCTTGTCCTCCCTGCCGGAGGCGCCATCCACCTCGTCTATCAGGAATATCTTGCCCTTCTTGAAGAGCGATGCCTGGGAAAGCGAGTTTCCGATGACCTCCTTTATGGCTGAAGCCGTCCTGTAGTTGCTCGCGTTGAGCTCTATTATCTCCAGACCCTTCTCCTCGGCGAAAGCTTCCACTAGCGATGTCTTGCCGGACCCCGGAGGGCCGTGGATGAGCGCGGGTTTCTTCCCCGGCTTCCATCCCCTGTGCCAAATAAGGAATGAGTCTAAGCCTTTCTTTTGTCCAACAATTTCAGAAGTTTTCTTGGGTTTGTGTTTAGAGGTCCAGACTTGCATTGATAATATTCTGGGGTTTAATTATTAATTGGTTTGATTTCCAGCGTCATTTATTTTTTTATTAATTCCATAAAGAGGGTGTGTACCATTTAAAACTTGAGCAGCCCATTCCTCAGAGGATGAATTAGGAATATAATCCCTAGTTAAATGATTTAATCTAACAAACCGTAACAAATAAGCTCTATCAGCAAGAGTTAGTTCACCATTTAGAACTCTTTGTTGAAAAGATGTCATAAAAATAATTTCTCAGATAACAATTTATTGTTTCTTAGAAGATATCATGAACTGCGCCAGCATGGCCTCCAGCTGGATTATCGGGTCCCCGCCCTCGCTTATCCTGAAGTCGTACTCGCCCATCTTGCTGATGAACTCAACCTTCTTCTCCTCGGACAGCTCGAGGTTGTAGACTTCCCTGTGGCATGCGCTTATTATGTCTTCGCCCGCCAGACCCTGCTTCAGGACCAGCTCGTGCAGCTTCTTCCTTGCTGACTTGAAGTCACCCTTCACCGCGAAGTCGAGCATGACCTTAACGTCCTTTGGCTTGGCCTGGCTCGCCACCTCGTAGACAGAGTCGGACGTTATCTTTTCGCCGAACGACGCAGACGACTGCAACAGGTTGACTGCCATCCTCATGTCGCCCTCGCTCAGCTCGAATATCGCGTCAAGCGCCGCTGAATCGACGCTCAGCTTCTCGGCCTTTATAATCCTCTTCAGATATTCGACGACATCGGCCTTCTCCAAGGGCTTGAACCTGAAGACGCTGCACCTCGACTGAATGGGGGATATGATTTTTGACGAGTAGTTGCATGAAAGGATGAAGCGGCATGAGCCCGAGTACTGCTCTATAGTCCTCCTCAACGCCTGCTGGGCGTCAGTCGTCAGGGCGTCGCTCTCATCGAGGAATATTATTTTGAACGGCGCGTCTATGGGCTTAATCCTGGCGAACTCCTTTATCCTTGTCCTGACCACATTGATGCCACGATCGTCGCTCGCATTCAGCTCCTGGAAGTTCTGGTGCCACTTCTCGCCGTACAAGTCCTTGACCAAGGCTATAGCGGAAGCGGTCTTCCCGACACCTGGAGGGCCGGCGAAAAGCATATGGGGGATGGACTTGTTCTTGACGAATTCTTTCAACCTATCCACTACATGCCTCTGGTTTACCACATCCTCTAGGCTGCCGGGCCTGTATTTCTCGGTCCAGATGTCCATTGAATCACTTTATAATTTTGAATTGACAGATATAAATTATGATAATTGCGATTACAGGCGTCCCATGCACCGGGAAGAGCACCGTCTCAAGGCTGCTCTCCGAGAGGCTCGGTTATGGGCTCCTGTCCTTCAAGGAGATTGCGGAAAAGGCCGGGGCAATAGTGGGCTTCGACGAGGACATGGATGCGGGGCTGGTTGATTTAGACAAGCTGAAAGGCAGCGTGAAAAGGATTGATGGGGATAAGATAATCGAAGGCCATCTGTCGCATGAGTTGCCCGCCGATTTGGTGATAGTCCTGAGATGCAACCCGCGCACCCTTGAGACGAGGCTGGTGAACAGATACCCAGAGAACCCTAGGAAGGTCAAAGAGAACGTGCAGAGCGAGATATTGGGGGTCATAACATCCGAGGCCATCAACGCCAATGTAAATGTCTACGAGGTTGACGTCACCGGAAAGGAAGTTGAGGATATAATAGGGGAAATATTGAAGGTGGTGAAAGGCAACTTCAAAGGGCAGAAGGTTTTTGTCGATTGGCTGCAGGAGTTTGAAGGATGGCTAATCTAATTAATTTTCAAATTTGCGACTAAACTTCTCAGTCTGTCAAGACCATCATAATAATCGCTCTCTAATGCTAGGAATTCTTTCGGAGTGACCCATACAGCATCCGTCAATTTCTCCTGAGAATCGGGGTTTTTCGTCAAGTCAATAACATCCGAGAGCGGTTTGCACAAATATGTTATGCAAACTACTTGGACTCTATCAGTACCCCTAAAAAAGTGGTATATGCCTAAAATTTTCTGGACTTTGACATTCAAGGACATTTCCTCTTTTACTTCCTTCACGACGTTTTCTTCAGGAGTTAGGCCGTATTCGATCCTGCCGCCTGGAAGGTCGAGGTACTTCTTACCTCCAAATGACTGTTTTATGGCCAAAAACTTTCCTTTTTTAAGAATGATTGCCTTAGTTGCAACCTGAACTTTAGCCTGTTCCATAGACTAAATTATAGAAACAAAAAATTAAAAGGAATCTTACTTCTCTTCCTTGGTCTTCTCCTCGACTTCCTTCTCCAGGCCGAGCTTCTCGACAATCTCCTTGTACCTGTTCCTTATCGTGACTTCGGTCACTGAGACGATCGAGGCGACTTCCCTCTGTGTCCTCTTTTCACCCACAAGCACGCAGGAAATGTATATCGCTGCAGCTGCGACGCCTGTCGGGCCCTTGCCGCTCGTTATGTCCAAAGAGTTGGCCTTCTCAAGGATGTCTATGGCCTTTGCCTGGACCTTGTCGCTCAAGTTCAGCATCGAGCAGAACCTCGGCACGAAGCCTTTCGGGTCAGCAGGCAGAATCCTGATGTCCAATTCCCTGGCGATGTACCTGTAGGTCCTCCCTATGTCCCTCTTCTCGAGGCCGGAAGCCTCAGCAATCTCGTCCAACGTCCTGGGCGTGCCGAACTGCCTTGATACTCCATAAACTAAAGCTGCTATTACGGATTCTATCGATCTTCCCCTCACCAATCCCTTGTCGACAGCCTCTTCATAGTATCTGCCAACCTTCTCATGGACCGGCTTCGGAAGGTTCAAGAATGATATAATCCTCTGTAGCTCGGAAAGCGCGAACGAAAGGTTCCTGTCCTTGGACTCTATGAGCCTCTTATGCCACTTCTTGAGCCTGTAGTACTGTGCTCTCTTCTTCCCCGGGACCTTGTAAAGCTCTCCCAAGCCTTTCCCAATCTCAGTCGTCAGGCCCTTGTCGTGCTTGGTGTAGGTCAATGGCGCGCCTGACCTGGCCCTGCTTGAAGACTGCTCCGAGTCGAAGGACCTCCATTCCTGGCCCCTGTCGATGAACTCGTCCTCCAATACCAGACCACACTTTACGCAAACCATCTCTCCTCTGTTTTTATCCTCTATAAACATGGTGCTGCCGCATTCCGGGCACTTCTTCATTTGCTTCTCGAACATCGTCATAATAATCACTCATAAGTAAGGATAGTAAAGTATTTAAATATATCGCTTCAAGCATTTAAACTTAACTGTGATAGAAAACCCGTTTTTTCGTCTGAAAACCTGCTATATGACGTTTGCAACCACGTATTGATTTTTTACATTTTTATTTTTGATTATTGCCTTTTTTACGCCTTCTTTCACGGAATTTTTAAATATTCTCCCGCTAAATTATTAATAAATTTGGAGGTGTAAAGATGGTTAGATCTTTTCCACTCGCCCCTTTAGAGAAGATAGCTAGGGAAGCTGGGGCAGAAAGAGTGGCCATCTCCGCTGTGGAAGCGCTCAAGGATGCGGTATTGGATGTCGCAGACGTCATCGCTATGGACGCGGTGGCCGCTTCAAAGCACGCGGGCAGGGTCACTGTGAAGGCTTCCGACATAAAGCTGGCGGTCAAGTAATCGGTGAACCCATGGAGAACGTAGAGAAAGGCACGGCTGTGCTTAAAAACCTTAAAAAGGGAAATTTTGTTTTGATAGATGATGTCCCCTGCAAGGTAGTCTCGGTGAACATCTCTAAGAGCGGGAAGCACGGGGCTGCCAAGTGCAGGCTGGAAGGCATGGGGCTCTTCGACAACAGGAGGAGGAACGTAATAAAGCCCGCCGACGCCAAAATCGACACGCCTGTGGTGCTCAGGAAGCAGGGCCAGGTGTTAGCCATAGTTGGGGAAAAGGTTCAGGTGATGGACCTGACCGACTACTCGAACTTCGAGATAGAAATCCCGGAAGACATGAAGGGCTCTGTCAACCCAGGCGAAGAGATAACTTACTATGAGGTATTCGGCGTAAGGACCCTTGAGAAGCTAAGATGAAAGCGAAACCAGCCCATAGTCCTTGAGCTTGTCTATTATGCCCACTATCGCGGCTTTTACGATGTCCCTGTTCCCGTTGACTGAGAATATGTCGGTCATGTCCTCCACTGAGGTCTTGCCGTCGCATTGAACCCATATGAGGAAGGATGTCGTATCGATGTTGAAGGTCTTGTTAGTGGCAGGGTCTACCAAAATATAGGTCTCTCCTAGTTTAGACCATGCCATCTCTTTCGTCTTCTTGGGTAAATCCAATTCTAACTACCTTCTTCAGGCAAAGGCGCAGAAATGTGCTTTATCAAGACCACGTCGCCAATCGACTGTATCATAGCGTATGGGACGATTATTCCCTTCTTGCTCCCAACCATTTTACCCAAAAAAGTGCCCTTGGCGACCTCTATTATGAGCGATTTCACTTTGAACCTAGAAAGGTCGAACTCGACGTCGGATAGCTTCCCGCAGTACAGGCCCTTGTCGGTGAAAACGTCCTTGCCAAACATCTCAGAAATGTCCTTCACTGTTATCGGCATGCCATTAACCTCCTAAATATATTAGATATTTTCTTTATTAAGTTTTAAGGATTAATTCTTTTGTCGGGAGGCGTGGTAACAATTTAATTTTTAACGCCAATTTAGTTTAATGGGTCGAGGTCGCCTAATCAGGTAGGGCACTAGCCTGCTAAGCTAGCGGAGCTTGCTCCTTCCGGGTTCAAATCCCGGCCTCGACGCTGTCTTTCAGGGGTATTAGCAATGGAAAAAATATTGAACGTGGGGTGCGCCCACCAGACGTTTGGGACGCATTTCATCGACCTCTATCCGCAGAGGAAGGGCGTAATCAAGTGCGATGTGGAAAGGGGGAAATTGCCTTTTCCTGATAGGTTTTTCGACGAGGTGTACTCTGAAAACCTTTTTGAGCACCTGAAAAACCCGAACAAGGCTCTGGAAGAGATGATCAGAGTCCTCAAGAAAGGCGGTAAGCTGATTTTAATAACGGACAACGCGAGCTTCTGGGGGTGGCACACACCATTTTCCGGAGCCCATTTCGGCAGGTATGAGAGAATCAGCTACGGGGAAGAGGACAGGCATTACGCGCTTTACACGCCCTGGCATCTCGAAAACCACCTAAGGAGTTTGAAGATGGAAAGGATAGGTGCTGAATACCTTTTTCTGGATGAGAAGAACCCATTTTTTGTGGTGAGGGTAATCTCAAAGCTCATGGGATTGGTGTATAAAAGGGTCGCCTACCCGCAGCTCAAAGTGGTTGGATTCAAAGGTTAGCTGGAAAAACGATTAAAATTTAATGGCCGAAGTATAATTGTATTGGGGGCCGATGGTCCAGTTGGTTAAGACGCCGCCTTGACGTGGCGGAATTTGCCTGTTTTGGCAACCGCAAATCGCAGGTTCGAGTCCTGCTCGGCCCATTTTTTTTTTTATCCAAACCCTACCCTGTCGCCAAAGATAATTATGATTATTTTTTAATCATGAAACATGGAAATGATAGAAAAAACGCGAAATTTGGCAGAAATTTTTGGCATTATGACAGGGGATGGTTGTATATATGTGGATAAAAGACGAAAAGTCTATCAAACTACTGTTTCTGGGCATTTGAGTGATGATTATGAGTATTTAGTTAATTATGTTAAACCATTGTTTGAACAAACCCTCGGTTTCAGTTTTCATATTAAAAGATACAAAAATTTCAATGGTATAGCGCTATTGAACCAAAATAGGAGTTTGGTATTTTTACTAGAAAACTTCGGTCTAAAAAGAGGTAATAAAATTAATAATAACCTAGGGATACCTGATTGGGTTTCCAAAAACACAGATTTCATGGAAGCGTTTTTAAGAGGCCTTATTGACACTGATGGGTCAGTCTATTGTTTACCTAAAAGGGACCATCCCTGTATTTCTCTAAAGACTAAAATGCCAAAACTGATGGTCGACTTCTCAGGTTGTATGAAAGTTTTAGGTATCAGAACCACTAAGTGGACTTTTGGAAGCGAAACTCCGCAAATATATATCTACGATAGAGCGATGGTAAAAAAATTCAAAAAAGTAGTGGGATTTAAAAACATAAAACATATAAAAAGATATGAAAGTTTTATGAAAGCTCCCGTAGTCTAGCCCGGTCATTTAACATAGTTTAAAACCGATAGGATAGTGGCCTTTCGAGCCATAGACACGGGTTCAAATCCCGTCGGGAGCATCCTAATCAACAATAGTGTCCACTATCCTGAACCTCTCCTTGAAAGTCTTGCCTGAATTCAGGATGGTCTGGCAATCGAAACACAGCGGCTTGCCGTACTTGGCCTTTGAATGCTCGTAAACGGCCTTGCTGACACCCTTAGCGCATCTGCTGCACTGCACCTTCATGTAAAATGTTACGCATCCCATTTTTATTAGTTTAAATCCTACGCCTTATAATTATTTTTGAAGCAGGGGTAGCCAAGCGGCCAACGGCGCAGGCCTTAGAAGCCTGTCCCTTAGTGGGTTCGAGAGTTCAAATCTCTCCCCCTGCATACTCGTTTTATCAGGGAGCACAGACACTTAAATATAAGTACGTTTTTAGAGAGTTCAATCCATTTTAAATATGTAATCCTATATTTCAACATATGAAAAAATCTAATAATACTCTCTTAATTATATTTGGAATGGTCTCTTTATTGGCTATAATAGGATTATTTTATGTAATCAACCAAAATCAAAAGAGCAACGAGGGATTGTTATCTGAAATTAAAAATTTACAAAACGAAAATGGCCAGTTAGAATTAAGAATTCGAGAGCTCAAATCAGGAAAAGTAGTGTGTAATAAACCGTATATATTAGTTGGAAGTTCTTGTTGCCTCGATAATAATTATAATTCGATATGCGATACAGAAGAAAAAAATGAATTGAAAATAGAAATGGAAACCAAATTTGCCAAATTTGAAGAAATAAGTGCTATTGTAAGAACAGATGAAAATATCTATCTAAATAGTGCTGGTTCTTGGAGTGTTTTCAGATATGAAAATGGTAATTGGGAAAAATTACTTTTAAAACCAGGGTGCGTTGGTTTATGTAATGATATTTGTGAAAATGGTCCAATTGGTTGCATAGCAGGATTTCCAACTCCAATATGTGAAATCTCAGATTCACAGGAATTCTTCCACTGGGACCAAAGAGAAATTGTCTATGATACTGTCGATTGTTCAAATGGTGATACCTATACATGTTATATGAACCATTTAGTAGATTCGGGGAGATACAAGTTTAGATTTGAATATAGGACAGAATGTCCAGAAGAAGAACCTGATTTTAGACCTTGGGAAAATCAATATGAAATCAAGTTTCTAGAGAAAGAATTTGAAATAGTATAGTATGTGAATTATTTATAGAAACTCTTTCCTACTTCAAAAGTTATTTCTCTTTCGTCTTGAGTGTGCTCCCTCTTATAACGAGTCTGCGCTCCCCCTGCATAGAGATTTTTAGGCCTTTTCTATCTGTTTAATCACATAGCTGATTAGGTCTGCCGTTATAAACATGCTGGATTTTTTGTGCAAATTTTGGACTGACCTTATCACGTCCTGTTTTTTTAGAACGCCAACTCTGAAGGCTCTCAAAATTATACCGATTGACCCATGAACTTGCAAACCAAACTCTTTGGCGACAACTTTAGCAGAAAGGTCATCCGTAAGGAAGAGGTTTATTTTCTCCTGCTTTGCGAGTGATATTGATGTGGCCTCGCCCAAGTCTAACGAATATTTGTCAGAAATTAGCCTGGATAAATCCTTAGCCTTATAGTTCAAGTCTTTAACTTTTATATTGCTGGATTTTTTCACTTCCTTGCTTCCAGGCAAGCTGAAAGAGCAGACTTCATCAAAAACTTCTTTTGTGATATAAATGTTTTTTATTATACCTAGAAGCCCAAAAGACTCTATTTGCGACAAATGAATTAATGGGCCAGAATTCGATATTGCTGTCTCAATTTTTCCCATGCAGACCCCATTCCACATCTTCCCTTATAGCCTGCTCTAGCATCTCTATCTTGACTCTTTTAACCATTTCCCTAATGGCATCTCTGATTAATTCGGACCTGTTGGCATACCAACCTTCTTTTATCAATTCGTCCATCTCTAATACCAATTTTTCAGTGACTTTTGCTGGGATAGTTTCCATATAATCACCTAAAAGTATTACCATAGTATACTTATATATTTATCTTCCTCAAAACTTGAATACAACTTTAGTGTAGCCTAAATAGGCACATGAACCCAGTTTAACATTCATGAAAAACCTGAATACAATTGAAACGCACTCCCCCTGCATCGCTAAAGTCAGATATTTTTACCTGGGAACAGAATAATCTTCATGGAAGTTTCGTGGCTAATATTCGCGCTGCTCTCTGCTTTGACGGCCTCTCTGGTAGCCATATTTGGGAAGATAGGTCTCCAGGGAGTTGACTCTAACGCTGCCACAATGGTAAGGGCGGGGGTTATGTTCCTATTCCTTTTCGCAGCCATCGCAGTGACAGGAAAATTGCACAACGTGCCGGAGATATTCTCCAACCGGAAAGCACTTTTCTACATCCTCCTAAGCGGGGTTGCTGGCGCACTGTCATGGCTCTTCTACTTCATCGCATTGAAGCTCGGCCAGGCATCGAAGGTAGCACCAATCGACAGGTTGAGCGTGGTCTTCGTCATAATCCTCGCAGCCCTCTTCCTGGGAGAGAAGGTCACATTGAAGATTGCGCTGGGGGCCTTGCTCGTGGTGGGCGGCGCCATACTTATAGTTTTGGGCTAAATTTATATTCTCCCAATCAAAAGAATACTAAGTTGTGGTTTTGATGAACTTTGAAAGCCTGTCGATAGTTCTTTTTTTGACGGTCTTGGGCGTTTTGGTGATAATGGACAGGAAGAACATAGAGTTCAAGTTCTTCATGATAACCAGGAGGACGAAGAAGGGGAAGAACAAGATAAGGGAGATAGGCTTGAGGCACGCGAAAGCCTTCAAAGTCTATGCGTCCATCGCCATCATCGTGGCGATAATAGCCTCTTTGGTCGGGATGGGCTTCCTCCTGAAGAACCTGACTCTAGGCGAGCCAGGCGTGAAGTTCCTGCTCCCTAAGATATTCCCCGGGGAGCCGAGCGAGGGCGTCCAGAAGCACGTCGCCTTCATCCCATTGTGGTACTGGATAATAACGATCTTCATAATAATCGTCCCACACGAGCTGAGCCACGGCTTCGTTGCGGCCGCCGAAAAGATAAGGATAAAGTCCCTGGGGCTTATCCTGTTCCTGATTTTCCCTGGTGCTTTTGTCGAGCCCGATGAGGACCAGTTCAGGAAGAGTAGGCCATCGACCAGGATGAAGGTTGCGGCTGTGGGCAGCTTTGCGAATTTCCTGGTTTTCCTGCTGCTGTTAGGTGTCATTTTTGGCATGAGCGTGATTGTGCCAAAGATTTTCGTTGCAAACGGCGTCGTCTTTTCCCAGACGATAGCCGGGATGCCTGCCGAAGCTGTGGGTTTGAGGGGCATTATAACCGAGATACAGGGACAGGAGGTTAGGAGTGTGGATGACCTTTCGGAAATTTTGGCTTCGGCGGCCCCCGGGACGGAGATTGATATTAGGACGACAGAAGGCCTGTTCACAGTTAAAACCGTGGAGAACCCTGACCTGGAGGGGCAGTCCTTCATAGGGGTAAGCGACGTGAGCACTAAGCTTATTTACAGGGATAGTTTTAGGTCCCTCGGAAACCCAGAAACTGGGGCCCGGATATTCTTCTGGTTCTTCAACCTCTTCAACTGGGCGGCCTTCCTTGACATAAACATAGCGATAGCAAACCTATTGCCTCTTCTGCCATTGGACGGGGGGTTGATTTACCAGGCGCTGCTTGAGAAAGTGTTCAGAAAGGATGTGGCAAACAAGGTAATCGTCGGGCTCTCGATATTCACGTTCGCCGTGCTGATACTGAATATAATAGGAATGGGGAAGATAATCAGTCTAGTCTCTCTATTTTTATGACTTCAAAGGCCCTTATAGGGTATATCTTGTTCCCCTTTGTTAATAATTCCCTTTTCAGCGAGTCGTCCAATAGCTTGGAAAGGAAGTCGTCTAGCTTCATCGACTCGACTCTTTCCTTGATGCCATCTTTTATGAACTTCCGCATCGTGACCTCAACCTCCTTCCTTGCTCTCTTGCTTATGAGGGTCAAGGTCTTCACTCTCACCTTCTTCTTGTCCTCTGTCGTAAGGTCCTGCACAGTGTCAATCCTCCTGACGCCGTGCCTCACCATCCTGGATATGTAGTCCCTAAGGCATACCAGGCCAGCGAATTCGGTTATGACCTTGGTCTCCTCAATCTTCACGCCCTTGAACTTGAACTTCAGGTAGTACTTTGAGGGGTTGTTGAGGAGGTTTATTATGGAGACTTCGACCGTTCTCCCTATAATGGTGTCAGAATCCCCCGCAGGGGTTTTCCCCAAAACCTTTGAGTCGAACATCTTGGGTGCAACCAGATTGTACCAAGTCTTCCCTTTGAGTTTCTTCACCATGAAATCACTTCTGTTGGATCAATAGTTTTATCTTTTCAGGCTCGTATTTCCAGCTCTCGGGCAGTTTCCCGGATTTGGTGTAATATTTCCCAAGCCTCCTTATCTTTGACTCCAGGAGCTCGAGGCCCCTTTTTGAGGTGTAATCCTTCTTCCTTTTTTCAAGGTGGTCCATGAGGTTGACGGCCTTCACGAAAAGGTTGAACAGGTCCTCTGGGTATTTGGGGTACATATCCTTTTCCCTCATTATTTGGGATATTTTCCTGCCAGAGGCCCTTTTAACTAGGGGTATGCCGTACTGGTCCCTCAATATCATCCCGATTTCCGAGGATGATTTCCCCTCCTTGGCATATTTCATGACAAGCTCCTCTATCTCTGACTTCTTGTACCTGACCCACCTAGGCGAGCCGCGCCCTATGGGCCTTGTGGAGCTTGACCTCCCCTTTCTCCTGGCATGGATTCTTGCCATCTATTCACCCTTTAACTCCTTTATGAACCATATCGCCACCAGGGCCACCGTCGAAAGGAAGGCTATTAGGCTTCCAAACATGGCCGTAATGGCAGAAATGCCTTTCGGGATTAAAATACTTAAACCTATCCCAAGTGACAGGAGAAGCGAGCCTAGAAGGAGGGAAAGGATTGAAAACCCTTCGGCTCTCTCCAGCTTGTCCTTGCTTTTCAGCTTGAGCGCATCCAAAAACTCCTTCAACCAATCAGCCTCTTTAAATCACTTGTTTGTATCTTTATATTCTTTATCGCACCCTTTTATAATTTTTCCGGCAGAATTCTTAACTTTTCACGGAAGAAACGGTATACTAGGAAAAATAGAGTTTAATAATCTTTCCCTCAATTTATAATTGATGGACAATTTCGCGATAATATGCGCCTACAACGAAGAGAAGACAGCGGTGGACGTGACAAGGAAGACATTGAAGTACGTTGATAAAATTATTTTTGTCAACGATGGCTCGACAGACAGGACTCTAAACCTTATGCAAAGCGGCTTTAAGGGAGAAAAGAGGGTTATAATCCTCTCGCACAAGAAGAACATGGGCAAAGGGAGAGCTCTGATGACCGGCTTCAAGAGGTTCCTAGATGAAGGCGGAAAAAATGCGGTCACGATAGATGCTGATGGGCAGAGCGACCCAGAGGAGATACCTAACCTCCTCCTGTTGGCCGAAAACAGGATTTCAGACATAGTTGTAGGCTCCAGGTTCACCAAAGAAAGAGGTAAAATCCCTTTGATGCGGGTCCTCCTCAACATATTCGTCAACCTGCTTATGGTATTAGTTTCAGGTTCATTCTATTCTGACCTAAGCTCGGGCTTCAGGTGCTACACTCGAAAGGTGGTT
This sequence comes from Candidatus Micrarchaeota archaeon RBG_16_49_10, assembly GCA_001784635.1. Classification (GTDB taxonomy): domain Archaea; phylum Aenigmatarchaeota; class Aenigmatarchaeia; order CG10238-14; family CG10238-14; genus RBG-16-49-10. Next base: position 147,227 of record MFRS01000003.1, on the reverse strand, counting down.
GAAGGTATGCTGCCAGAGCTGAGAATAGAGGGTTATGGGATAGAGGCCGACAGCCTTAGGATTGCCTCGATGAAGGGATTCTCGGTTGCGGTCATACCGGTGAGTGTAAGCTATAATACAGGAAAAAAGACGAACCTCGTGAGGATGGCAAGGTCATATACGGAGTTCGTCTGGAAGTACAAGTCCGACATCGTAAAAAGGATTTTTAATAGGAAAGTTTAAAGAATTATTCGTTGAATTATTACTGCGAGGGACGGTAGCTCAACCCGGGAGAGCACACGGCTGAAGCCCGTGGTGTTGCTGGTTCAAATCCGGTCCGTCCCATCCAACTTTAGTCAATTTTTCTACAAACAGTTTTGTTTATTTTGCAAACAAAATCACATATCTCATTAAGAGGCATTATCTGCAAGTCTTGATTCTCATAAATTAACATATTACCGCCACTATAAACTTGTTTAAAGTTATCGTCTAAAAATTTTCTAGATTGTTTATACTGTTCCTTCGCTATATCATCAGTCACAACAAATTGAATATTGTTTTTATGGATAAAATCTGAAAATTTCTCACTAGATATATTTTCAAAAACGCAATCTCGCCATCTTAAAACATGATTTTGAAAGTTGTTTAAGCTAGCGAAGTTGAAAATTAAACCGTCTTCATAAAAAGACCCTATAAGAAAGACGTTTGCCTGTGGCTCTATGTTGTTTGCAAGATAAGATGCAGGTTTTTGGGAGTCAAAACTCAATATTGTTGAAGTTTCGGTAGCCCTATAAGGCGGAAAGAAAATTGAGATGATGAATTGGGCTAGAAAAACGGAAACGAATAACACGGCCGTTCCTTTTTTGAGTCTTTTCAAAGCTGAAACAAAAAGGAGTGAAAAGAGAGGTATGGTAACCATTATGTACTTCGGGGTTTTATTAGACAATATAGTGAAGAAAAGAAAGTAAAAAAACACCAAAAAAAGAAGGAAAATATCGGAATTCTCTAATTTTCTATGCCAAATAAAGTATGCTATTGGTAAAAGAAAAACAAGAGGGAAAACTTCAAAAAATAAAAAAAACGGGTAATAGTACAGAGTTGCTAACCTGCTTTTAGGTGGACAAATATCATAACATTCATCGGCCTTTCTTCCCAAAACCCAAAGTGTATAGTCCATGCCATTAAAATGATTGACTATCAGAACATAGGGGGTGAAAATCAGAAGGGCGATTAAGGCGGAAAGAAAAAGTTCTTTAAAATTTTTGAAAAATGCCTTTTTATATATAAGATAAAAAAAGATTCCGGGCCCTAAAGAGAAAATAGAATATTTTATTAATGCCCCAACCCCTAAAGAAAGGCCCATTAAGTAAAAGTAGTTTTTGTTTTCTTCCAGACCTTTAAGGAAAAATAGTATTGAGAGGAATGTAAAAAATAGGAGAGGTACCTCAAGCATTGCTATGTTAGAAAAAATGAAATAAAATGGGGCGAAGGAGAGTATGAGGGTCGCCAAAAAAGACGTTTTTCTGTCGTAAAGTCTTTTACCAATCAAATAAAATACTCCCAGAGAGGCGATAGAGAATATTATTGTTATTAGCCTTGTAGATAGCATTGAAGGTCCTAGTACCATGAAAGACAGGGTAGTAAGAGAAGCAAAAAGTGGTGGATAATATACAATATAAAGAGCCGGGTAGAAAGTATAAAATCTATAAACGTAATCTGGTAAATTTAAAATTAGTTTTGGGTTAGTAAAAAAATCCCTGAAGAGGTTGTAGAAGAAGAATGAATCCATCATATGATCTCCTTCATCAGAGACTATTGGTTCGGGAGTCGTAGAAATTAAAAGTATGAAATAAAAAACGAAGAAAATCGCCAAGGCTTTAGTGAATTCATCCACTCAACAAACACCAATAATATATTACTAAGAAAGAGATAAATTAGCCTTAAAAACCAAAAATTTATAGTTAGTAGCCTAATATATGAATCTGTAACTTTAGGGGTTTTATTTTATGAGCAGGTATGACTGTGTAATTCTTGGGGCGGGTATGGCAGGTCTAGTAGCCGCGTATAGGTTAAGCAAAAGGGGTAAAAAAGTTTTGCTCGTTGAAAAAACAAATGAGTTGGGCGGTCTTCTTATGTCTACCAAAACAAGGGGGGATCCGATAGAAAAATACTATCACCATGTTTTTGTAAACAACCCCTCTTTCATAAATTTAGCTGAAGAAATAGGAATTGAGAATATTATCTGGACTGGTAGCACCTTGGGTTTTTACACAAAAGGAAAAATACATGACCTCTCAACCCCTTTCAGTTTCATAGGATTCAAAATTCTCACTGTACCTGAAAAAATAAGACTAGGTTTAGTCATGGCAAAAATAAAGTTCATAAGGAATCCTAAAAAATTGGATGACATGACCGCTAAAGAATGGATATTAAATAATGCTGGTAAAGGTGTGTATGAAAAATTCTTTTCACCCATGCTTAAAAGCAAATACGATAAAAACGCCGACAAAGTATCGGCGACATGGTTTATAGAGAGGATAAGGATAAGAACAACGGGTGGGTTCAAAAAGGAATCCTTGGGGTATATAGATGGTGGGTTTCATATATTCATCGATAAAATCGAACAGGAAATACTTGAAAATGGGGGGGATATTGTTAAAGGAAAGGGTATTAACAAGTTTATAATTAGGAATGGGGTTATGAAAGGCGTTGTGTTGGATGGTAAAGAAATCAATGCCAATAATGTTATAAGTACCATCCCCCTTCCTACACTTGCCGAATATAAAGACTTGTCTGTAGAGTTCAGGAAAAAAATATCTGATATAAATTACCAGGGAGCTCTCTGTATTATTGTTGGTTTAGATAGGAAAGTCACCGATTTCTATTGGATAAACATAATAGACGAGTCTCTAATAGGGGCTATTATAGAACACACCAACTTCCAGTCTATAGAGAAGTACAAAGACCATATATTATATCTAGCAAGTTATCCAGACTTTAGATCTCATCTATGGAAACTTTCCGATAAGGGGATATTTGAAGAATATTTTAAGGAGCTTAGAAGGCTTTTCCCGTATATCAAAAGACAGAATCTTAAATGGTGGAAAGTTTCAAAAAGTAAAAAAGCTGGAATAATTTATGAAACCAATTACCAAAAAAAGGTTATAGGCCATGAGACACCGGTAAAAGGCTTCTACATTGGTGGTATGTTCAACGGATATCCAGAAAGGTCGATTGAAAACTCGGTGATTGCCGGCGAAGAGCTTGCAAAATTGTGTGATTGAATGAAAGTTAAGGAGGGAAAAAAAATGAATGTGTTTTTAATTATTGGGATAGTGGTGTTGATGGGGACGGCCGCCCAGATTTTTATGAAAAGGGGTATGAATGAAATTGGAAAAATACAGGTAAAGGATATTTTCTTCGAGAAATTTTTCCAAGTGTTTTTCAACAAGTTCGTTTTTGTTGGACTTGCGCTATACGGTTTGACATCAGTTTTCTACCTCACTGCACTGTCGATGGAGGACGTTAGTTTCGTGTACCCACTGATAGGGATGGCATATATCCTGACAGCGGTTGCGGCATGGGCCTTCTTTGGGGAGAAACTAACCTTGATGAAAATGTTAGGTATATTGATGATATCAGCAGGGGCATATTTTGTGGTTATGAAATTGTAATCTCTGCTTGTGTATAATAAAAATTTAAAGCCAGAGAGTTTCAAACTTAAAACTTTGAAGACGAAAGTCTAATCTAATGGTCAAGGTCAGCATATTCGTTCCTGTATACAATGAGGAGAAAATAATCCGAGGCAACATTAAAAAAATTGTGGGTGCTACCAGAAAGTTCATTAAAAATTTCGAGATAATAGTTGTAAATGACGCCTCGACAGACGGGACTCTTGACGAGCTCAAAAAAGTTGAAGGCATCAAAATATTAAACTACAATAATGGGCCTACTAGAAGAGAAAATCTGGCTCAGTCATTCAAGAAGGCCAAGGGGGATATAATAGCTTTCATGGACGCCGACCTTTCCGTTGATTTGAGATACCTAAAAGAATTGATATGTAATGTGGAAAACGGGGCCGACATAGCGATAGGCAGCAGATACGGTGGTCTGAAGGCGAAAAGGGAATCCAAAAGGCTGGTAATAAGCTTTGTGTACAACAAAATTATGCGTATTCTTTTCCTGACTAAAATTAAGGATCACCAATGCGGCTTCAAGGCTTTCAAAAGGGAGCTGCTCCCTATAATAAGTGGTATGGGTTTTGACAACAAACGAGGATGGTTTTGGGATGTGGAATTTTTGGCGAGGGCAAAAAGGGCCGGTTATAAGATAAAAGAGTTCCCTATACTGTGGGTCAGGTCCGAAAGGAAAAGCTCGTTTAACATCAAGAGGGAATTAAGAATGATCCCCTATGTGATTAGCCTAAGGTTTAAAGGTTTTAACTAGTCCAAAAACCCAAAAATATAAAGGTTAAAAGGTTTTCGGTTAATATTAAGAGAGAAGGTTTATGTTTGAAGGGGAGCTTGCAGAGCAAAGGGTAATGATCTGGCAAAAGGATGATTTTGAGGAGTTGTTCGAGTCCGGATACGGGAAAGAGGTAGAGGGAAAGGTAGAGCTGACGCTAATCGAGTCTATGTACCTTCTGAAAAGGGGAAAGCTCAAGATTCGTGCGGAGTCAAAAAAGAAGTTTTTCAGCGAGGAGGATTTCTTCAACTACTGCAAGAAAACGGAGAGGAATTTTCACGCGAAGCTCGTAGTATACACAGACCTGAGGGAGAAGGGTTTCCTCGTCAAGACGGGCTTCAAGTTCGGCTGTGACTTCCGGGTCTATGAGAGGGGCGTGAAACTTAAAAAAGGGCCCAAACAGGCGCATGAGCACACTAAATGGGTCGTCCATGCCATACCTGAGGAGTTCTCCTGCTCGTTCCCAGAGCTGTCAAGGGCAGTGAGGCTGGCGCAGAACATAAGGACGGAGATGATATGGGCCATAGTCGATTCCGAATCAGACGTGACCTACTATAAAATCACAAGGATATCGCCTTGAAGCCAAAAGTTGCGGGAAAGAATTGATAGGATAATAATATTAGTTAATAATTGAATATTTTATTACAGGTGTGAACTGATGGATGAATTTGTGTATGTCCTCCTTGCCGGCCTTGCTCTGATAGTCGTTGCGATTTTCGTTTGGGGTGGAGAGACCCCTTCAGACCAGATATTGAACAATACCAGCGTGGTATCGCCCTTCTCGATAGGCGCTTTCCCCCAGGACGTGCCTAGGCATATAAGGATTGGCGACTTCAAGGTGAGCTACTCCGTTGGCTCCGAGGATATAAAGACCGACAGGGCTGTTCTGGTAAAGAAGGGTTCATTTGGGGAGGATTATCACACCATGAGCGTCAATGTGGATCAGGAACTGAGTTCTATAACCACTGGGTTCGTCAATATAGACGTCCTTGACACTAACTCCGGGGGTAATCTGGTGGTGACATTCAACGACAACAAGGTATTCGACCAGAAGGTCGGGAGAGGCAGTGTCGAAATCCCGATAGACAACGGGATGATTAAAGATTACAACGTCATTGAAATAAGGACCACGCACCCTGGATGGGAATTCTGGAAGAGCAGCGTATACAACATAGATAAGGTGGAGTTCGGGATAAACCTGTGGGGGAGGACGGAGAAGACGCAGGACTTCACGGTCTACGAGGATGAGCTCAGGGATTTCAGGTCAGGCGAAATCTCCTTCGGGGTCGATAATATAGAAGGCATCGGTGACCTGGTGATCGAGGTAAACGGTAGGACCATATATAGGGGGGAGCCGGAATTCGATTTCCATAGGAGTTTTGACGCCTTGGAAGTGGGGCTTAGGAAGGGCACCAACACAATCAGCTTTTCGGCCGAGAGCGGCGTGACGTATGAGATAGACGACGCCGAGATAGCAATAATCCACGAGGAGGTTGGAGTCAAAAAAAGGTCCTTCGATTTCCAAGTCAGCACGACAGCCTACAACAACCTGAAAAACAAGGAAGGAAAGGCGAGTTTCAAGATCACGGACACGAATTACAACGGGAACTTGATATTAACCATAACAGACCCTGAGGGTAATGTGCATTCGACTGAAGCCATACAGTCTTATTCTATAGGGGAGACCGTTTCGGTGGGTTTCGGGCAGAGCAACGTGAAGCCAGGCAAAAACACGCTAAACTTTGAGGTCACAGGGAACGGTAATTTCGTAATAGGGAATGTGGAAGTCACCCTTCCCTAGACAAAAGCGACTAGCCTTATCAAATCCCTTAAACCAGGTCCCAAGCCAAGGAGCATTATGGAAAACTTGAAGAGGTTCTTCGTGTCCTGGCTTTCAGAGTGCTTGTCTATTATCTTCAAGGCGAAAACTACCACAACCAGCTTCACCAAGACGAACGAAAATGGTGTGCCGGTAAAGTTGATTATCAAATTAGGTAGGACATGCTGCTCGGAATATCCAAAGTACTTCATCGAAACGAAGGTTGTCACAGCGTCGAAAAGCTGGACGAGCGATATTAATTTGTTCTCCAATGACCAGTCAAGAAAGAGAAACAATAAAACAAAAGGAGCGAACCATGCCGATACATAGAAGATGGAGATTAGGTTAGTGTAACTCAAGGTGCCTGCAGCCAAACCTGAAAGGAAAATACCCAAGACGAACATTATTTTGTAGTAGGGTATTCCCCTCTTAAGTTGGATGAGAGATGAGAATGCCAACAGACCTATAATAATCCCAAAAAAGAGTATCCAAATGAAGGGCGTTATGAAAAGGGTGGACTTTAAAATTCCGGCATCCTCAATTACCCTTACAAAGGCACCGAGTACGATGAAAGGTATCACGGCCAAAAAAAACTCCCTGTCTATTTTGACCTTTATTTTCTTTAGAAGACGCTCGGCAATGAAAAGGAAGGCTATGAACAAAAACGCAATTGCGATAGTTTTTACTGAATTATACCCTGCCCCAACTTCGAACGGCTCAATTAAGTATCTCTGGACGATGCTCGCCATGAAGATATTAAGCGGGAAAAAGATATAAGATTCATGAAGCCGGATTTTTTTGTTCTCAGGACTCTTCTGTTTTTCTCAATATTTGGTGTAATTTTCCTCTCAAATATCTACATGTTTTTCTCAAACGCATACGTCAGCTTGGAATACTCTAAAACCGCCTTTCCTAAGCCTATTAAATTTTCAGATACTGAAAGGCTGGATCTGTCTAAAATGGTCTTGGGATACACCAACGGAAAAATAGACGAAACTACCCTTAGAGGCAGCGGTTTTTTCACGGAAGACGAAATTGCCCATTTGTCTGATGTTAAATCACTTAGGGTTAAACTGGTTGCTTTCCATGTTGGCACAATCATCCTTTCGGTAGGAGGGTGTTTTCTGTTAGCCAAGTTAGAGGATTTGAAGAGTTTGGTTGTGTTTCTTAAGAAATTGCTTTCGTTGTTGGCCGGTATAGTTGTGATATCTTCGGTTTTAATGATAGCCAATTTCCAATCGTTCTTTATAAAGTTCCATGAAATCTTTTTCAAGGAAGGGAACTGGGCTTTCGAACCAACGGCTACTTTAATTCAGCTCTATCCGGAGGTTTTTTGGTTTGACACGGCAGTTTATTGGGTTTGCCTGATTTCAATCGAATTTATTTTGTTGGCGCTTTTGGTTAGTAGAGCCGAAAAAAAGATTAATAAAAGCGGTGACAAATAATTATTATGAAGAATCTCTTGCTGACTTTCTTGGTGTTTGTTATAGTTCTTCTTGCTGGCTGTACTAATACAAGAAACAACGGCGACAATACCCAAGTTTCTAGCAGCGAGGCCTTGAAGATTGTCGGATACAGTGTGGAGCCTATAGACGGTGTCTATGAGGGCGAGTCAGTTTATATCGAGGCCCAGATAACGAACGCCGGCGACAATGTTGTGGAAAATATAGTCCCAAAGGTCATCGGGTTGCCAACCAGCTTTTCACTCCAAGAGCAGCCAGATTCCATACCGGAGCTTGAGCCATCGAACTTCACGGAGACCCTTACTTGGGTATACATACCGACAGCCATGTACTCCACGATAACATACCCGTTCGAGATTGGGATAGATTACGATTATCGAAGCCACTCAGAGGCCATAATAAGGGTTGCGAGCAGGGAATGGATAAGGAGCCTGCCGAAAGAGCAGCAAGATATAGAAAAAAACAAGCTAGGCGAGCCGGAAGAAGTCCCTGAGAGCGGGCCCATACAGACCCAATTCAAGCTTTCATCCAGGACACCATACGCCGAGAACGGCCAGGTGACTGTGTACCTTGAAATCACAAATGTCGGTGGTGGAAGGCCGGTTAATGATGACGTGACTCTGACGGTGAGTAGCGGGGATCTGGTCTGCGATAACGCCGGAAGTGTAAAGATGGTGAATGGGCAGAAAGGCTATATGAAGTGCACGGCCTACATAGGGGACGTGACCGAGTGGAAGAACATTGAGGCCTCCATCGAACTTTTCTATAAGTACTCGATAAGGAAGACTGATTTGACAGTCAAAGTTTTCGGGCAGTCCGAGCAGATTTGATTCCTGTTGATGGGCCCGCCCGGACTCGAACCGGAATTACCGCCATTCTCAACATTGTGAGGGCGGCGTCCTGCCATTAGACTACAGGCCCTTGAAGTCGAACAGTGTTTTTTGTGGTCTTTTTGGTTTTTCCTCCTTTACAGGTTTGTCTTTCTCAAATGTAGGTTCGCCGTACACCCCATCATAACCAGGCTTGTAGGTGATTTTACCTTCCCGGATGTTTATTATAGCCTCTGCTATTTTTTCGCTGGTGACTTTAATAAGCTCTTCTTTTTCGGCGCTTAACAAAACGTTGAGTTCTGACCCGAATTTTTGGATTAGCTTATCCGTTTCTGTTTGGACTTTTTTGGAGTAGAGCGTGCTTGTCTCTGTGATGAAGGAAATTATCTCATAGAGCGGTAACAGGGATTTGAAGTCTATGGCGTTTTTCGGTTTAAAACCCTCCTCTCTGTCCGCAAGCTTCTCCAGCCTTTCGAGCACGCCTATGGTCAACGGCTTCCTGCAGACAGGGCATATGCCCTTTAACTTTGCTGACTCCGCGGGCGAGCAAGAAAACTTGCACGCTCTGTGCCCGGTAAAATGGTATTTCCCGTAATTGGGGTCTACCTCTATCGTGTAAAGAAATCTTTTTTTGTCCTTCTTTCTTATAGCATCCCAAATGTCGAAGTAATCCAACTCCTTCAAATCGAAGACGTTGCATTCCCTGCCAAGCCTCCAACTCCAAGGGGAGTGGGCATCACTGTTGCTCATCAAGGCGAAGTCATCCAACGCCGATACCCGCCAGTTCATTGGTGGGTCGCTACTCAAGCCCGTCTCAATCGCATAAATGTGTTTTGTCTTTTCTTGATAGCACTCTTGAATGGAATTGAAGCCTGTGTCAGACCCTATGACTCCATACCAGGGCGTCCAGGCATGGGCGGAAACGATGTGTATGTCCTTCGAGATGCTGTTCAAGATTTCCACCATCTCAACAGAAGTCAATTTTATCGACAATCTGCCGTCTATCCCAGTATTGCCGCCTTTCTTGGAAAAAACATCTATTACCTGGTCTATCATCTCAATCTCGGGTAGGTGGATTATGTGGTGGACCTTCCGCGGTTTTTTGTCCTGGAAATAGAATGTCGCAACCTCTGTGGTGAGCATGAAGTTCATTCCGTTGTATTGATAAAGGCCCTTGCCTTCTATCGGCTCAAGCTTGGCCTTGATGTCGGCCAATTGCCTTGGGTGAGTGAAATCGCCAGACCCCAGAAGATTCAATCCTTTGACCTTCGCAAATTTGGCCAAATTTTCAATGTCCATATCCTTGCTGGTCGCCCTTGCCCATTTCGTGTGCAAATGCAAATCTGCAAAAACCTTCACTTAAATCCCCGATAAATAACTAAAATAACTTTTGTTTTGTATGTATTTTTATTTCAAATCTTGTCTAAAAGCTCGTCAAGAGACTCGATGTACCAATCTTCTTTTTTGAACTGTGGGTGTTTGTCCCTTCTGTCGATTAGAAATGTCTTAAATCCAGCATTCTTGCCACCCAGAAAATCATTCTGAAAGCCATCGCCAACATAAACCACCTCCTCAGGTTTAACGGAAAATTTCTTTGTGACGAGTCTGAAAATTTCTGGGTCTGGCTTGGCAAGGCCAACCTCGTAGGACATTATTATGTAATCGAAATATTCTGCAAGGCCGAAAATTTTTAATACTCTCTTTCCCTCCTCGGATCCGCTATTGGAGATAAGGGTTGTTTTATATTTTTTTCTAATTTTTTCCAAGGCAGGAACTGTGTCGGAATAGACGTAAATCGAATCCCATGTGCTTTCCCAAAGGGATGTCAACTTCTCAACGTTTGTTTTCACCCCCTTTTCTTTGGCTATGTCTCTCAGCATCTGGGAAGGTTTTATCTTGCAGTTGAAGTAGTGCTTGTCACAATAATCCCAAAAGTCTTGGGTTGTGTCAAAGGATAGTTTGGCTGCTATTTCCTCCATGATGTCTGGGGGGCTGCCAGAAATCAGCGTGCTCCAAAGGTCGAATGCAATTACTTTTATTGGCATGAAATTATTTGCCGAATAATTAATTAATCCCTAACTCCTTCCGGCATGACCTTGAAGACGCATTCGCCTGGCGGCAAGTCTGGGGAATCCATTATTTTTGCTATCCTCTTGTCGCCGCTGGACTTCCTAAAATAAAGCCTATATGTTGTCTGGTGTGCGACTATGTGTCCTCCAGCCGGGCTGGTTGGGTCGCCGAACAATATGGCGGGGTTCGCCTGCACCTGGTTTGTGACATAGACGGCGAGGTTGAACGTGTCGGCCAGCTTCTGAAGGGTGTGCAGATGCTTGTTCAGTTTTTGCTGCCTAGGAGCCAATTCGCCCCTCCCGACATAGTCCGATCTGAAATGAGATGTGAGGCTGTCGATTATCAGGAGCCTAACGTTCTTCTCCTCGATCATCTCTCCCGCCTTCTCTATAAGAAGGACCTGATGGTCAGAGTTGTACGCCCTAGCCACAAAGATGTTTTTCAAAATCTTCATGGGGTCCAGCTTCAAAGACTCCGCTAGCTGTATCACCCTGTTCGGTCTGAAGGTGTTCTCGCTGTCGATGAAAAGGCAGTTCGCATTCAAGCCGCCCTTGTCCTTCGGTAATTGGACATTAACCGCAAGTTGGAATCCCAGTTGTGTCTTCCCGGAGCCGAACTGCCCGTAGGCTTCGGTGATGGCCTGGGTCTCTATGCCTCCGCCCAAAAGTTCGTCCAATGCCTTGCTTCCAGTGCTTAATTTGTTGAGCTTCTGCCTCTGCTTCCATATCTCGTCCGCCGAAGTGAAGCCCATCTTGAGCTTCTCCCTTGCGTTGTCTATTATCTTGGACGCGGTCGCCCGCCCTATCTCTAGTATAGACGCCAAATCCCCAGGGGACGATGTGGCGATGGCCATAGGGTCATTAAGACCAACTTCAATCAGCTTTTCGGCTAATTTAGGCCCAACCCCAGGTATGTCCTCAAGGCTAAACTTATCTTCTTTGGTCTTTTCCTCTTTAATCTTTTCCTCCTTCATACCCACCAACTAAAGTTTTTATTTCATCTATAAGTCTTTTACCCTCCTCTACTGGGTTTATTTCCTGAACATCATTAGCGACAATCTCCAAGTTCTCGAACAGCTTGTTCCTCTGAACGCGGCCCGAGACCACGACATCCCTCCCAAGGACGGCCTTCTTCAGCGCGTCATAAGCCGCATCCTGACCCAAATCTGACAGGACATTCGGCTCTATCCCTGACAACCTTTTAGCCTGCTCCCTGAAGAACACGACCCTTAGGTTGCCGGTGCCATCGTCTATCACCGCAGAGACCAGCATGTTGGTCTCCGGCTTCACCTTGCCGTGCTCAGGGCAGTCCTCCTCCTCTATCTTCATCCTGCACTTCGGGCACATCTTGTAGGTGAAGTTTATCTTGAATAGCTGGACTATGTTCCCCTTCACCGAAAAGAAACCCTCCTTAATCATGTTGATGTCTGTCTCGACAGCCAAAGGCCGGGCATTCGGCTTTTCAAATGGTATCGAGCCGTCATCCTGGACCTTCTCTATCTTCGAAAAGGTTGATACCCTAAGCTCGATGTTCCCGAAGTTGTTTATCTTGACTAGGCCGTTGCTGATGGATATGACTTCGCCCTCCTGGATCTTGCCCTTCAGGTCGTCAACCTGCTTGTCCCATAGCGGAATCCTTATGCTCCCAGCACCGTCGGAAACGAAAATATTCGAGACCTTCCCCTTCGTCCCGTCCTTCCTGCTGAACTCCCTCGGCTCTGTAATCATGCTCACCCTTCCCGTGATGTCCACGCTCTTCATGCCGTCCTTCAGGTCGCTTATTTTTAGCTTCCTCTTCTTGACGAGCAAATTTATCCCCAGCTCCCTCGCCACCAGGTGCGCCGCGCCCTCCATCGAGACCAGGCCGCCCAGCTCTTCGTACTTCTGGCTAACCTTTTTGTCAAGCTCCTTCTTGGACAGGCCTGACTTCTCCTTCAAGCCGTCCATCATCTCCTCGTAAGGAATCATTCTATTCTCCAATCAGCTTGTTGATCCACTTCTTGTTGTTTTCCTTGGCCTGCTCGGTCCTAGAAACAGCGGAAGGCATGATGTCGTTTATGGCATCTACGGTCAGGTTGTACCTCTTGAAAACGTCGCTGGCCCTCACAGCCTCCGGCGATATCTCCGGCGTCTTGAGCTCAGTCTTGAGCAGGATTATCGAGTCCCCGACAGCGGATATGTCTTCCATCGAGACGAAGAACTTCTCCTTCTCGCCCTTGACCACAAGGATGTCCTTGTTTATGGCGTTTATAGTGTCAAGCTCCTTCTTGTCGTACTTCACGCCGAGGAACGATATTTTTTTGCCCGAGAAGTCGGTTATCCTATCGACGCAGACGCCCTTCCTGCCGGCCGTCGAATCTACGACCTGCTTGCCTATGGCCGATTTGGTCTGCTCCATCGACTTTTTGACCATCTCAGAAAAGTCGCCAACGAAGCTTACGATGGTATCCATCAGGGCATCACCTGTTTAATTATTGTCAGAAAAATTGAAATAGATGTGGAGAAGTCTGTGTTATTTCCTTATACTGGGTAGGAATTTTGCTTCTTGTGACGGCAGAAAAAAAATAAAACCTAGGACAGCCTCTTCCTGGCCATCCTAACGTCGGACTCGACTATAGTTTTCCTCCCAGCGTGGGTCGCGAGTTTGGCTGCCTCCCCTGAAATGTCTGAAGCGTAGTCCGCCAAGACCATGGAGAACTCCCTCACAGCGCTTTTCGAAACCCTTTTAGCCCCAGCCTTCCTTAAAATCCTTTCCAGGGGCGCAAGAGGTAATTTTACTTTTTCTTTTGCCATGAAAAACCACCTTTATACAATTAGAAGGTGAAAGCAAATATTTAATACCATTGGCGGATGAATATGCCGCTATCCAAGCACTTGCCGATTTATCTTTGAATGACTATTCTTGATACATGAACTGCTCAGGGGATTTGATATGAAAGGAAAATTTTTCTCAGGAGGAGAGTGGTTAAGGAGAAGGGGTGTCTATACCGATAACGTCCCAATAGGGATGGAACTGAACAGAAAAAGAATCGAAGGAAAGGTCGTCCTCGATGCAGGGTGTGGGGAGGGTAAAACTGCATATTACTTCTCTAGCTTCGCCAAGCGAATCGAAGGCGTGGATGTGATAGGTGAGGACATCGAAAAGGCAAAAAGAAAGTACAGGAAAAACAACCTCAACTTCCAAGTCGCTGATGTTTGTAGACTCCCCTTTGGGGATTCCACGTTTGATGTAGTCTACTCGCATTGGGTTGTCGAGCACCTGAAAAAGCCGGGGAATTTCATTTCAGAAGCCCATAGGGTTCTTAAAAAAGGTGGGGTTCTTGCTCTGTGGGTACCTAACGTAAAAAGTCTCGAGGGTTTCTTAATAAAAATAATTCCGCATTCATTTAAGGTGAAACTCATTGGCATACTGCAGGGAAGGCGTAACGGGCACTACTACAGGTGTTACTACCGGGCAAACTCAGTCAGAAAGCTGGACAAGTTGTGTGGGAGTAAATTCATAAGAGTCTTTTTGAGGAGATTCGATTCGATGGGTTACTATAATAGGTTCAAGTTTCTGACGGCCCTATCGTTGCTTAAAAACAGGCTGATAAGCAATCGCTTCCTTGACTGGGTTTATTCGGAGTTCTATGTTGAGTACAGGAAAATTTGAAATTGTTGCAGCCACTTGGATAAATTATATATATAACTGAGTTATAAATAATTGTATTGCTCCAGTGTCAATGTAGTGATGAAAATGCAGGTCAACCTTGTGGGGAAAGCCACCAAACAGGCGAGGGAAGGATGGGACGAGAACTATAGGATTGTTCCTTATGCACAGTTACCTTGGGAGAAAAACAGGCCGGATGAGGAACTGGTAAGGTTGATAAAAGAAGGGAAGATACCTGACGGGAAAATTCTGGATATATGCTCCGGCTCGGGAACCCAATCATTATTCCTTACTGAGAGGGGTTTTGATGTCATAGGTATTGATATATCGCCGACCGCAGTGAAAATATCAAGGGAGCGCGCCAAAGAATCTGGGTTGGAATCGAAGTTTATGGAGGGTGTATCCTACAACCTCAAGTTCGGTGATGAGGAATTCACCTTTGTCTATGATAGAGGATGTTTCCATCACGTGCCGCCTAACCTTCGGGGAGATTTCGTAAGGGGTGTTCATAGGATTCTCAAGAAGGGAGGCAGATACAACGTCCAAGCATTCAGCACAAAGACGAACTGGAAACAGGAGAATGTGTTCAGCCTGGAAAATATTGAAGGCTACTTCTCGGGCTATTTCAAGGTGTTGGAAGCGAATGAGGTTATCCATAGAGAGCCCGGCGGCAACAAAGTGTGCCTGTGGTCTGTTTTGATGGAGAAAATTTAGCAATTATTCAATCTGTTAGTGCATATAAATGTTTTAAACCAAAAAAGTCATAGGATTAAACCATGAATAGGGGCAAAAAGTCAGATAGGTATAAGCGGATTTTATTAGTCCAATTCCCAAGTGATAGATGCACTTCCATGCGACCACCACCAGGTATCGGTTATCTGGCCGCAACACTAAAAAGTGCTGGAATAGAGTATGATATACTTGACATGACATTTCCTGATTGTGAATTTGAGGATTTAAAAAACAAAATAAGAGAATTCAAACCGGATTTGATTGGAATAAGTTTCTTTACACTGATGTACAAGAGACATTATCAATGGATAAAAGAACTCAAGAACATGGGAATGGATTTCCGAGTTATTTGCGGCGGTCCCCATGCATCATCCGTAAAGGAAGACGTTATGAAAGATTGCGATGAAATTGATTATTGTTGTGTAAACGAAGGTGAGGAAACATTACTCGAACTCTGTCGGGGGAAACCGGTCTCAGAAATAAAGGGTCTTATACATAGGGAATGTGGGAAGATAATCTATAATGGGGATAGGGATTTTATCAAAGACCTAGACAATCTACCCAAGCCGACTTTTGAGAAATTTGAATTGGGGAAGTATATCCAGAAGGAGATACCTTTAGTGACTTCCAGAGGGTGTCCCTTCAGATGTATTTTTTGTTCGGTTAGATTGGTGATGGGTAGGGGGTTCAGGGCAAGAACACCGAAAAATGTGGTTGATGAAATTGAATACTGGGTTAAGAGAGGTTACAAGCAATTTGCCATAGTTGATGATAACTTTACGCTGATTGGAGAAAGAGTGTTTGAAATATGTAATGAAATTGATAGGAGAGAAATAGGGTATCTGGAATTTAGATTGAACAATGGGGTTAGAGCAGACAGATTAACAAAGGACATGCTTATTAGGATGAGGGATGTTGGGTTTAGGTTTATTCAGATAGCTGTTGAAGGGGGAAACAATAAAGTTCTGAAAAGTTTGCATAAGGATGAAACTATAGAAACTATAGAGACTGCAATGAAAATGGCTTGTGAATCTGGGGCAGAGGTTTATGCCAATTGGGTTGTTGGGGCTCCTGATGAAACATGGGAAGATGTCAAAGATTCTCTACGCATAGCAAACAGATCGTGTGCCTTCAAAACAGATTTCCTAAACCTTATACCAACACCAAACACAGAATTGTTCGAGTGGGTTGAGAAGAATAATTACTTTGTTGTCCAGCCGGAAGTATACTTAAACGATCCGAGCTATTTCTACAGAAAGCCTGTTTTTGAGACTCCGATTTTTTCAATCGAGGATAGGTTAAGGGTTCAGAAGGTTCATAAGTTGATAAATAGGAAATTAATGAGGAAAATGGTGCATAGAAAATTGAGGTTATATGGAAAATTAGTTGCCATGGTCGGATCTATGATAGTTGCAAGTGATATTTTTCAATATGTATTTTATAACAATAGGGATTTCAGAAGATCTGTGGATTTGGTTAGGTCTACGATTCAGGTTAGAGAAGACAAAAAAAGGAGAAAGGTTTCTGTTTAAGTTGCCTTAGCCCCTAAATTCTTTTCTGAGTTATTCTTTCTTGATATGAATATTTCCTTTAAGAAACGCTAAGATAATGTAGATTTCCCAATGAAATTTTTATTTGATTTAGACCTAACATAATCGAAAATCTTAAAAACTTATTTTTCGATGTATCTGTGTGGAGTGGAAGAAAGTTTTGAAGCCAAGTTTTAGTAAGATAGCCTTAACTCTGATAATATTTTTATTGTTGTTATTGATTTTCGGTATCCCTGTGAAAAGATTTGTTATGTGTGAACTGTGTAAACCAGGAGAAAATTGTGTGTGTCCCATGTATATAGATTTCATTAAAGTTCAGGGTTTTATAAAAAGTGCGGAATTTATTGGAAGGGGGATATGGTTAGTTTGGTATTTGTATCTTGCTGGGTTAATTCTGAGTTACATAATTTCTTCATTTTTAGTATTTTTTATCCAGAAAAATCGGGGAGGAGAATAATTTAAATCTCAATTCTCCTGCTTTATTTCTCCAAAATCTCGCAGAAAATAAATATTTTCAATTTTTCCTGCTAATGAATATTTCCTTGAAGAACTCTTCCTGCTCCATCACAATCTTACCTCTTGTCGAAAGGTATAGCAAAGGCATGAAATGGGTTATTATCTCTTCCCTGTCCCACTCCTTCAGCATTTTCGAGAACTCGACTTTTTCTGAGCCGAGCTCTAACAGTAAGGTGTCTATCTCCCCGAGCAGGGATATTATCCTCTTCTCGATGTCCTGCTCGTCGACGTTTATCTCCTTGCCGACGTTCCTGCCGAGTCGCGTCTTCTTTTCGGTCCGCCTGTCATGCACCTTCACCGCCTTCTTCAACGCAGCTACCAGCTCGTCGAGCGTGACCTTCCTCTTGACCCTCCTTACAAGACCAGGCTTGAGTTCGAGCTCCGAGACTTTGTCCTTTATATTATCGAAGTCTTCCGGCTCGAAAAGGAATGGGTTGTATGAGTTCTCCGCCTCCTTGGGCCTGAGGAAAGGCGTCAGAATCTCCGCCTTGAGCTTCAGCAGTATCGCGGCGACCAGGACCACCTTCGCGGGTATCCTGAAGTCAAGCCTCTCAAGGCTCTTTATGTACTTCAAAAAGGAGTCGGACAGCTTCACCAGGTCTATGTCCCATGGGTCGAGGTTGTCTAGGGCCACCACCTGCGCAATCAGGTCGTCCCAAGACTCCTGCTTCATTATCGTCTGCAGAAGGTTCTCCTCGTCCATCTACTCACCCTTCGGCAGCTCGACGCCTATTATCTGCGACTCGCCGTTTATCATCGACACCCCATAGACCCTGTCGGCCTGCTTTATTGTATAGTCATTGTGCGTGATGACTATGAACTGCTCGTTCTCGGAGAGCATCTTTATCATGTCGGAAATTTTTTTCGTGTTAGTCTTGTCCAAGGCGGCGTCAATCTCGTCCAGCACGTAGAAGGGCGCAGGCTTATATTTCTGGACTGCGAAGAGGAATGCGAGCGCCGTCATCGTCTTCTCCCCGCCGGACATCGCGTCGAGGTTAAGCAGTTTTTTGCCGCTGGGGTTGGCCTTGACTATCAGCCCGGACTGGATGTTGAGAGGGTCCTCGAGCTCAAGAGACGCATCGCCGTTGGAGAGCTTCATGAAAACATCCTTGAAGTTCTTGTTTATTGAGTTAAGGCACTCGTAGAACACGTCCTTCTTCTTCCCCTCTATCTGGCTTATCATATCAACTATCGAGTCCCTCTCCCTGTGGATGGAATCGAACTTGTTCTTCAACTGATCAAACTCCCCTTTGAACCTGTCATACTCCTCTATCGCCTTTAGGTTCACGAGCCCCATCGAATTCAGGTCCGAGTTTGTCCTGTCGACCTTCTCCTCCAGAACCTCAACCTTCTCGTCCATGTATTGGATGTTCTCGTACCTGTCCACCTCTGACTTGAGGCTGCTGAGCTCCGCCTCAGACTTCGCCCCTTTTATCTTCATCTTGTTTATCTGCTCGGTGAATGCAATCCTCTCCTCATATAGGCTGTTCCTCTTCTCCCTGGTCGCCGAAAGCTTCTCGTCCAGTCCAACCCTCTCGTTCTCCAGGTCTATGACGCCCTGACTCTCCGTCTCTAGCTTCTTCCTCAGGTCGTCCATCTTCTGGTTCAGCTGCCCTATCTCGATGCGCAGGAAGTTTATCTCCTCCTCCATCTCCATCCTGGCCCTCTCGTACTCCTCGAGCTCTATGTCGCCGGTAGACGTCTGCCTCCTCTTGTAGAAGCCGCCTACCATCGCCCCGGACCTCTCAGCAAGGTCGCCGTCCAGCGTGACCATCCTTATCTTGCCTATCCCTATCTCCCTCGCCGTGCCCAGGCTTTCGACCACTATCGTGTCGCCGAAGACGTGCCTTATGGCGGCGGAATAATCAGGATCGTATTTCACCAGATCTGAGACAAAGCCTATCACCCCCGGCTTCTTTGCGAGCGCCTTCTGGTCTGGGGATACGGAAGTGTATTTTATCCTGTCCAGTGGTAGGAATGTTGCCCTGCCAATCTTCTCGTTCTTGAGGAAGTTTATGCACTCCGTGGCCGTATTGACACTTTTCACCACTATGTTGCTGAGCCTCGAGCCACCGGAGACTTCGACAGCGGTCCTATACTCAGAAGGAATCTTCATCAAATCCGAGACTGTGCCTGAGACGTCCTGCCTCTTCAGGCTGAGTATCGTCTGGACCGGCTTGGTGACCAATGTCCTGCTGCTGTCCCTCAACCTATCTATCAGCTTGTTGAGCCTCGAGATCTCCCTCTCGTCGGACTCAATCCTATCCTTGTTCCTTATTATCCTGTTCTTTATGTCCTCCAACTCCTGCTTCACACCGGCCTCCTTGGAGCGGACGAAAATCTTCTCCGTAATCTCCTGCCTCCTCTTCTCCATCG
>MFRS01000003.1:30334-127773 GCA_001784635.1 Candidatus Micrarchaeota archaeon RBG_16_49_10 | reverse complement strand
CTGGGTGTCCAACGACCTTATCTGCCCCTCGAAGCCTGTTATCTCCTTCTCGCTCTCCTTTATCTTGTCCTCCAGGGAATCGAACTTCTCCATCTCGAACTGGTACTTCTTGTATGCGATTGACGCGGTGAGGACCTTCAGGTAATCTATCATCTCCTGGTACTTCAATGCCGTGTTCCTGTCGCTCTCCAGCTCCTGCAGTCGTTCGAGGCGCTCGGTTATTATTATCTCGACCTCCCTCAGCTTCTCGCTGACCAAATCCAGGTTCCTCTGGGCCTTCTCCTTCTTCTCGTCGTAGAGGCTTATCCCAGCTACTTGGTCTATTATCTCCCTCCTCTCCTCGGGGCTCATCTCTATGACGCTGGTGACATCGCCCTGAAGTATGATGTTGAAGCCGTCCGGGTGGATTCTGGCCGCGGAGAAGACCTCGAGCACCTTCTCCCTCGTCGTCGTCTTGCCGTTGAGCTTGTATATGCTGTTCCCCTTGACGTTCACCTTCCTGTTTATAGACAGCTCGGGCACCTCGTATGGGAATATCTTCTTGGAATTGTCGAGCCATAGTGTAACCGAGGCGTATTCCGAGCCTGGGCTGATCTTGTTGCCATGGAACACCAGCTCGTACAACTTGTCCGCCCTCATGGACTTGGCAGAGGTCCTGCCTAGGACGAAGCATATCGCATCCAAAATATTACTTTTCCCAGATCCGTTAGGGCCCGCAACCGAGTTGAAGCCCGGCAGGAAGGGTATGGACACGTTCTTCCTGAAGGACTTGAAGCCGTGAAGCGTGAGTTTGTTTATCTTTGTCTCCATGATATCACAAGAATGCCTTTAGGAAAATAATAGGAATTATAGGAACAAAAATATATATTATGCCCATCAGAGGAGGTACACCACAAGGGAGGCCGCCAGAAAGTAGCCTGCGGACAGCAGCATGGCCAGCCGCATCTTGGTCTCCTTCTTCGGCCTTGTAGTGAATATGATGAAGATTGATGCGGCTCCAATGAACGGGGAAAGGAAGGAGAGGAAGTACATCGCCGGCAGCGCGATGGCTATGGCTATAGGGATGTTGGCCTTCTGGAAGTTGAAGATTTTCAGTTCATTTAGGAGGTGGTATAGGGCGACCGTCAAAAGTATTGATGACGGGATGAAGACGAATAGCCCTGGAGTTGCCGGTATCATGAATAGAATTTGTCTTCTGGGAAAATATAAATATTGGAATTTCGAAATTAATCTTAGTTAAGGTTGATACACAATGGGTAAGAAGCTTATAAGAAGTCTGTTCCTACTTGTTTTTTTAACTCTTACTTTGAATGTTGTTCTTGGTATTGGACCAACTCCGGGTGCTGGGGGACCAGTCCCGACATTTCCAAGCGATTTAAAGGATGTTCCTCAATGGTTGTGGGATATAGTTATTTGGGTTTTGGCAGAATGGTTTGGTTTTGATGCGACAACACAGAATTGGTTTATGTTTATATGGGTTGGTATATTACCGTTCTTCAGCGTTTGGATAATTGTATATGCCTTCCTCAAGGAATTGAGGATATTCAGGAGGACTAGGAAGGTCAATGGAATTCTGTCTTTCTTAATAGCCTTTTCGACACTCCCGACCCATATGTTTTTATGGCTTGTTAATGTCACGTTCAATCTTATGTCCTTTTGGGCTGTCCTAGTCTTCGCGTTTATTTTCGCAGTGGGTATCTGGAAGTATGGGGTAGTCAGAAGGTCGCAGTGGACATCGGCCGCCGCGACTGCGGAAGCCGAAGCTGTAGCTAAAAAATCCATTAAAGAGCAACTGAGCCAACTGTATGAGGAGAGGAAGTTGTTAGTCGAGGAGATACCTGACGCGAGAGGCAAAAGGTTGGATCAAATAACGCAAAGGTTAGATAAAATAGACGCTGAGATAAGCAATGTCAGGGCTCAGATGAAGCAATTGGATGATATATAGGTGATATTTAGTGAGAAAACTCCAATCTGTCAGTTTGGTATTGTGCTCTTTGTTAATTCTGAATGTAGTCGCTGCATTTAATCCTCTAGTTTTCTTGAAACAAGGATGTTCATTAGAGGATTTACAAAATGTGTGTAAGGGCACAGAGGCTTGCGGTACTAAAAGTTGTAAAGCTGGTTTTCTTTCATTCTTTACTGGGATACCAGCAAGTAAACTTGAGCCTGGGGCGCATGGTACTATTTTCAACCTAACTCTCATATGGGTGTTGGTTCAGTACGCGATTTTACCTTTCCTGGCTATTTTCATAATCGTCTACGGTTTCTTGGAGGAGCTGAGGATTTTCAGAAGGGTACGAAAGGCCAATATTTGGCTGGCCTTATTGATGTCTTTCTCCCTCTTCCCGCTGCACGTAACCTACATGATAGCCAACTTTGTTTTCCAAATATTAACTACATGGGCAGTCCTCCTTTTTGCCCTGATTTTCATAGTAGGGACATGGTTATACTACAAAAGAAGGAAGTCTGAGTGGGGCTCGCAGGCCAGCGTTGCGGCAGGGTATGACGAGATTGTGAAGGGGTTGAGGATGGAGCTAGCCCAAAAAAGGGATCTGTTAATAGAGCTGACCGAGAAGATGGCCGGGACCGCTAGCTCAAGCAGGAGAGCGGAACTCGAGGCCCAGGTGACTAAACTCAAAGACGATGTGAGAAGCTTAGAGGACAGGCTCGAGGAGATGAGAGGAACTTTAAGGTCGGCCTAAACCCAAATTTAAAAAGTTAGGATTGCATAATTATTTCATGAGAAGGGTTTGGCGGGGACTTATTCTAATTTTGTTGTTGTCTCTGATAGGACTTCGGTTTGCTACCAGTCTAGACCCAAGTGGTCCAGGGAGCAGAAGCCAGACCAATACAAAATCTGACTTATTAAATAATGTTCCTGTATGGTTGAAGGCCCTTACGATTTTTATTATGGGTCCGAATATAGCCTTGGCACTGACGAACTATGCCAACATGGTGCTACCACCAATTTTAGCTAGCATAGTAAATCTGCTCCTTATTGTGCTTATTCCCGGCTCTGTTTTTTTTATTGTGTATGGTTTTTTGAACGAGCTTAAAATTTTCAGGTCAACGCAGATAACTAATGTCTGGCTAGCTCTCACGGTAGCCTTAGTTATGATTGTCCCACTACCGGTAGCGTGGTTAGGGCCACTTGCACAACCTATAATGCCACTTCTTCAAGGTACTACCGTACTTTGCGCCTATACACTGTTGTTTCTATATTTTTACGGAATGGGTTGGGCTTCGCTCTTAGCGTTTGGTTTAATATTCACATTTGGTTTGTACTATTTCTTCCTTAAAAAAAAGCTACAATGGTCTACCACTGCTGGCGTCTACTCCGCTTTTCATGACGAAACCAAGAACCTTAGGTTAGAATTAGCCGAGATGAGCGAGGCTGTTGCTGAGGCTGCTCACAAATTAGCTACTGAAAAAGACCCGAACAAAAGGGTCGCCTTGGAAGCCAGTCTTAGGGAGCTGCAGGATAGGAGAAGGGACGTCCAGGAGAGGCTCACTGAATTGCACGAGTCAACCAGGAACATGTGACTTCCTTCTTGCCAAGAAGACTATCGAGACGGCTATTATAGAAGCCAATCCTATGAATATCGGCAAGGCCGAGGACGTGGGTGAAGCTACTTTTGCCGTCGCGGTCAGGGAAGAGAACGGAAGGTAGAGCAGGGTTAATGTCGAGATTAAAAGAGTTACCACTGCTGTAGTTGTTGTTGGGTCCGTCTTTTTCTTTTGTTGAGCAACCGGAGCTTGCGGAGAAACTGACGAAGGATTGTATGGAGTGTACAAATTTGATTTTAATTCATTCCTATAAACTTCGTCTCTTGGTTGATTTAAGTATGGTTCTAGAGAGTCCCTTGGTCTTTGATCTGACGGTTGTAAATCGTAATTGGAAAGTTTGTCATGAACAGTTGGGTCTTCCAAAAGCTTTCGGTATCCAATTAAACGGTCTGCCTGTAGTCTTAACGTATCTGTCTGTTCCCTTATTTGGTTTAAAAGTTGGGTATTTCCGTATTTTATGCAAATCGCTTCAGCCTCGCTCGCTATTTTGAGTAATCCATCGTATGGGTGAACTGATAATACTTGAACTGGTTCTTTTTGGAGTTGATATTGAGGCGTGACTGCTGGTATGACTTGTTGTATGGCGGTCATCAAAAGTTGAACGGTACCACCGACAGCTACAAGAAGGTCGTTATAACCACCTATAAATCTGCCAAACCCACTTTTTGGTGGACCAGTAGGTATAACATTGGTTATATTTACTTTAGGACGTTTTCCCATACTTTTCACATAGCGAATTCTTAAAATAACTTTCTTTTCCAAGTTTTAATTATTTCAGAAAGGTGTTCACTTCTTCTTTGCTTTTGAAACCCCGTAATCCTCAAGCGCAGGCCTCAGTGGGTGTGTGCTAGTCTGGTCCCTGTACCCTTCCATCCCCTTGCCGTAGAGGTCGTCCACATAGTCCCCTCTGCCGTATTTGGCATCCCTCTCGAAGCTCTTCCCCTGCTTTATGATGCTGTAGATGTTCCTGACGAAAGCGTATATGGCCGCTATGCCCTTCTCCGGGATTACTGTGAGTATGCTATCCAGTAGTGGGAGATTTGAAAAGTTCTGGTAGGCCTCCAAAGCCTTGGAGACGCCTGGACGGACCTTTTCAATAGATGAGTAGTATTTCCTCGCAAGGGGGCCGAGCACCATCATCTTAGCTATGAAACTTGCGGCCTCCATGGAAACTGACCCAGTTCCTCCCGTGGGGACCAAAGCCCCGATTTCAGCCGCATCCTCCACCTTCTCCCAGATTGCGTCCAGCGCGTCGTGGGAAATGCCGTAGGCTATCGCCTTAAGGCTCTCCTCTATCTCGGATGTAAGCTTCTTCTTGTTCTCCGGGTCCCTGATGAGATGGGCTACGCCTGGGTTGTATCTTGCCAAGAGCCAAAGGAGCGCGCTGGCCTCGTATTTGGACATTCCCATAATAAACAATATTTATCTCCGAAGGATATATTTATTTCATGAAGATTGCGGACTGCAGAATCGACGACGAGCACCGCCAGGTGAAGGCCGACGAGAAGCTCTCCTCGGTCAGGAACATGTACTGCCACATCCTTGTGGTCGTCGAGGGCAGGAAGCCTGTGGGTATAGTGACGAACAACGACCTAGTAAGGAGCATAAAGAGCGAGGCTGACTACGAGAGATTGAAGTTCAGGGATATAATGACCAGCCCTGTCGTGACGGTTAGCCTGGAGGATGATTTGGAAAAGGCTGCGGACCTTATGTTCAAGAAAGGGTTCATGTCGCTGCCCGTGGTGGATAATAAAGGGGATTTTGTCGGGCTGGTGACCTATTTCGACTACCTTGGGAAGATAGCCGATAGGATAAAGGAAAAGGCCAAAAAAAGTAAATAGTTAATTGTATCCCAGTATCCTTTCCGGGGTCGGGATGTTGTTCTGGTTATCGTAAACTTGCGGGTTCCTCCTTATGCTCTTCTTGCTGTCTATGAAGTCGGTCAGGGCGATAACGAAAAGTATCAGCTCCCTTTCCTTTGAATATTTTTTGGGTATCTCGATGCCGTATCTCCTTGCGATGCCGAAGCTCAGCAGCCTGCTAACAGGCTCCCTGTATATCTTTGCGTATAGTTCGCCATCGGAATCCCTCAGCGTGTAGGCGACAGCGCCCAAGGTCTTCACCCTCTGCGGGATTACGTCCTCATCCAACTCCAGAGATGTGTTTGGCTTTATGCTGAAGTCCGCACTGTAAAGCTCGCCGAGCTCCATCAGCTCCACCTTCTCGCCGAGTATCTTCCTCGTCATGTTTATCGGGATGGATATGGGATGCTGGCTGAAGCTTTTCCTGTTCTGGTCAAGGTGGTATTCCTCCCGCTCCCCCCTCCCAGCCTCCTCCGTCGCGTAAAGCTCGACCACAAGCGAAAGCAGCCTGCCTTCGTTTAGCTCCCCGGAGTTTATCTGGTACTCGTTCGGCAAATCAAGCGTCCATTCGGCGGGGGTCGACAAATCAGCCCCGACCTTTATGAGCCTCCTTTTGTAGACATCCTCGTAGCCCATGATCTCTGGCTCAGTTATGGTCGCGAAATTCTCCCCTTCCATCTTTACGTCCGCCAGAAAATCGTGCCTCGTGTTCAGCTTGTGGTAAGGGGGGTACTTCCCGAACGGCAGCCTAGTCAAAATGTAATCGCGGTGTGCCCAAGGAACTACCCTATAATGGACACCTAACTTAATTCTACCCGCCTGCTTTTTGGGCATGCAACTCTATTCTAGGAATAAGGTTTTATAGGTTAGTAAAAAAAGGAAAGAAAAAAATCAAAACAATGCAGACTTCCTGAACATGTCTCTTCGCCTGGCTGTCCTCTGCTGGTATCTCAAATCGCTCTGCGAGTCTTCCTTGAGCTCCTTGTATATCTCTATCTTCTTCTCTGCGGCCTCGACTTGGGTCGATGCCTTCTCGTCCCTTACGTCCACTCTCTGAAGGTCGCGGCTCGCGTCGGCCATTCCGCTGTTGTATTCCTCAATCAAGCCCCTCTCCGAATCGACATATTCCCTCATACCGTCTTCCGTCGACTCTGCGGTCCTTCTTATCCTTGACTTCATGCTGGGCCAGTACTTTCTCGCCAGGGCGTACAAAGCTAAACTGCCAGCGACCAAACCAGCAACCGCATAGGCATCTGAGACTTTTAGTTCATTGATCCTCCTTGCACCATAATTTCTGTTTACATAGCTAACGCCAGCAAACGAGAATAGTATATTTGGTGCAACGGCAGGTCTAGCTGCCCCTCTTCCCGTGTATTTCGCACGTCCTACATCATTTTGGCGTACTATCATATTTTGTCACTATCGTATAGTAGTATTTGGGGTATAAATATTTTTCTATATTTTTTTATATATGTTTTTTAGTATAGATTATCACTGAACTACCAAATTGTTAAAATCAAGCCAATCAAAGCTAAAATAGTTTCTTTACCCATTTTAGGTTGGATTTCAGCTTTTATTTGTCCACTAAACAATACAAATGTTTATATATTAGCACTACTATTTAGTGGCATATTAGGTGATATAAAATATGACTAGAAAAGGTGAAAAAGTTGATGGAGTTGAAGCAGAAAGCACCACAGAAAAAAACCCTTTCAAACAAAAATTTAGTGATAGATACCATAAAATTCGCTCATATCCATACAAAAAAATAATAGATTTGAATGAAAGTTACGAATCAAGTGGTCTGAGACGATATGGTGCTGGGGCTGTTGAAGCTGGTGCCGCGGTTGGTTTAACATATTGGGCTGCAAGAGATTTCTTTGGGGATCACGGGAAAGAAACCACAACCAGAAAAGTGCTCAGGTATGTGTCAGGACTAGCTAAACTGGTAGGAGCTACTATGCTTTCATATGAGAGCTACAAGAGCTTCAGGGAATCTGAAAAACTAGTTGAAAAATTATCTGTTTAATTTTTCTTTTTTAATCTTTAACTCAGATATAAGTAGGTTTTAATATGGTTGTGAAGGCTCCAAATTCGCAAGGTTTCGAGAGAATCCTAAGGAGTTTGTTTAGCTGGGGTGCCAAAAATTTTTCAAATGAATTTGGGACGCATTTGACAAAAGAAGAGCAGAATGACGCCTTGAACGAAGTTTTTGACTACGTTTATGTGAGTGGTTATGAGTTGTCAAGCGCCGCGATTTCAGACGTTTTGAATGCCACCGGCTCCAAATTTAGGATAGACGAAGATAGGGCAAAAATTGGTGTGGACAAATACAAGAGGAAGAATGGGTTGACTGGAATTGATATGGAGGAACTGTCCATACTTGCTTCAGATCACAATGTAAAATATTCTGACATAAAAGATCCTAAAATAAGTGGTGCTCTAGGATATTATGAAGATTATGATCTCGGATGGGAAGGTAAAGTTGCAGGTTGGCAGAGGGATTTAAGGGAATTGAATGTCTATGTAAAGGCAAAAGGCAATCTGAGCAAAGCATACCAGAAGATTGAGGGTCTCGTTGGTATAATAACTGCCGATAGAGTTCGTGACTTAATAACACTCATGGCTCAAGAGTATGGCGACTACAACCCAAATATCTATAAAGTTCAGAAATTGGCAAATGGTATAGTTAATGCAACAATCGCGATTGAAGCTGGCAAAAATATATTAGAGTTAGTGACGGCTTTCTCCGCTACAACTGGGAATTTGGGAGATTGGAAACAAGTAAAAACTGGGATTTTAAGAAACCCAAGAAACTGGGTCGTTAATAAAACGGAAGGGGTAAGAAAAGGAACTGCCGGTCTAGCCAAAGAAGTTAAAGGCATAGGCGAAAAGGCTGGGAAAGGCTTGGATTACATTGATATGGGAATGGAAGCGATACCGTTTTACATGCCATTATTGGCATGGGCCATCACGGAGGCAGCCAAAGGTGCAGCCTACAGAAGGAGAATCTCAGCTTCTGCCGATTTGAGTTACAATGGTGTTAATGCCCTAAAATATGAATCTAAAAATTATTCAAGGAATATGTATAGGCGATGATTATGGTTTACAAGGCACCGACCTTCGGGACTGGATTGATGAGCAAGTTCTTCAACGGCATGGTAGACGTCCCTGCAAGCTCCATAAGGGGTTACAACAGGGCTGCAAGGATGTACAACGAAGGCGAATATGAAGGCTGCCTATTGGAAGTCTGGGGCCTGAGGTACAAGGACGGGATGGAGCAGATGCCTCCATTCTACGAGCTTTCACTTGAACTCTTGGGAAAGGTCCAGCTCGACAAGGAGTTCACTACTGATGACAGGAAGATTGCCTCGGGCGCGCTTTTGCTGATGGAACTGTGGAACTTTCACCAGGCAAGGAGAGGGACGGAGAAACTGTACGAGACTGTGATGAAGTCGGCTGAGGGCCTTGCGGGAAGCGGGGGTTTTACGGTTGATGGCACTAATTTTGACCCAAAAACCTTGCTGAGCTTGTTGTGGGGTAGCGATGTGGCCGCCCAAAAGGTCGACGACTTGGACTTGAGGACATTGAAGATACTCGAGGCCTACGGGAAAGAGGAAAAGGGCCAAATCCTTTTGCAGCTTAACCAAGTTAGGGGACAGGCCGAGCAGATGGCTTACAACGGCGGGACCTACAGTAAGGACACGATAAAGATGAGGGAAATGCTCAGGTATGTGAAGCGGGAAGCGGACAAGATTGTAGAGGGTGAGGAAGTTGAGTAAGATAGATTTTAGAGATTACGTTGGGAAAGCCGGTAACGGGATTAGCAACGCTGTTAGGAAATATGGAAGCACGTCATTATACACGGCGGCATATTCTACTCATAGGAGGAATCCGTCTATTGATTTCACGACTGCTTATGATCGTTATCGGAATCAAATTACGACTAATGAGTATTTAGGAGAAAGAATACATAGCACAGCATATGCTGACTTGGCCATGATACCGATAGCAGGATTGCAACTACTTAGTTTTTGGAGATGGATGATGGGTAAACAAGAACGTCTACCGGCGGGTTTAATTGGGGCTGGGCAAGTTCTCCAAGTCATGCTCAACTTCTATGGTTTCGAGGGATTTTACAATAGGAGTGAGTATCGAAGAGAAGGGGCTAGAGACAAGAAGGCTGATGCCATAGCAGCTATCCCACGGCCACTGGCGGCTATATTAGGGCAGTTATCACTAAATTTAATGGCGATAGACCCCAAAACTGGGCGACCTGTTTATTCCAAAAAATCAGATAAGATTAAGAATTTTGCAGGAGCCGCACTATTCACGCTTACGCAAATTGTACAGGTCATTCCATGGGACTTGATAGCCTACGGATCGCATTTGTCTGAAATGGATTATAGAATGGAAAAGAAAGAGGCTGAAGCGCCGACTGGCTATACCGTTTAGTGATTTTTTATTTTGATTTAGCTATTTTTGGTTTTCTGAAAATAACTGTATGAGCCATATCCTGCAAGAGCAGCTAATCCTAACTTTCCTGTTCCCCATAAGTATCTGAGGACTCTTTCATTTTTTGTTTCCTTTTCTTCTGCATCAAAGCCTAAAAAGTCTCTTATTCCGCTGTACGCAAGACATGCCGCCATAACTCCGAGGCCTGCAGTTCCGAAAGAGTATTTTGCTCTAGTAAGGCCGTTTTGCCCATAAAGGTCATATAGTTTTCTCCTCTCGGAATCGAATAGGACGGATTTAGCTCCATCAAGAAGGTCTCGTATTTTGTCTCTTTCATTTTTTGTCAAATTTTCGCCGATTGGTAAATGGGGGCACCTAGTCTTATATTCCTTTACTATTTCAGGAGCAACCGATGCCTCTCCCTGAATCAACGCCATAATCATCCTATGTGCTTTTCTGATTTGAGCCTCAGAAGCATCTTTTTGAAGGCCCAGTAATTCATAAAGAGTGTGATCGGTTAGTCTTTTCATAGACTCCTTATTCTATAGGCGAGTATTTAAATTTTTGTATTATTCACCATATAAAAGTGGTGACAGTAATCTATATGCTCCATTATATAAATATATAAATAGTATATATATCACTACTAGTTGATAGTTTATATTTAGAAACTTAAACTCAGAAGGGTATTTGGCATGCTAAAACAGGACTTGGGGCAACTGGAAAAACATCTTTACACCTTCAGTCCACCTAGTCTGCCGGTCAGCATAGACGACGTCAACATAGTCGTGCAGTCCGGGAAGGAGGAGGATAGGGCGGCCACAAGGAAGGCCCTCAGGGATACTTATGAAGTTGTAAAGGGATACCTAAGGCGCTATAACCTTGACTATGTGCTCCCCAGGGAGGTAAGGGTTTCCGGCGAACTTGACGGCCAGCCATATACCTTGTACACTTCAGAAGGTGTCTACACATTGCCGTTCCTGCCCCAAGCTTTGGGGGCTTACTCGGAATATGACAAAGATGACGAAGATGTCCTTTTGCTACACAGAGCCTACCTAGAAGGCGGGTCGGATGTCAAAAAGTACATTGATGCATACAAGAAGGCTGCGGAAATATGCAGGAAGGTTGCGGAAAACCCGTTGGAAGCCTATAGGGCGAGGCTGGAAGCGACAGAGCTCTACAGAGGTTACAGGAGGGCTTTGGCCAGCATAGAGGAAGGAGACACCGAAGCTATTCTGGCTCACGAGCTCGGCCATGTGATACTCGTCTCACTTGGTATATTCTCGCCTTTGGACCAGATGATGAGGGAATACAAGGGCGACCCAACAGCCGAGGCTCACGTCATAACGGAAGAGGGGCTCAACAGCCTTTTCACAGAACAGATCCTGGGTAGGGAGACAGTAGGGGAGAACCACCCATACTACAAGCCCAAGAAGCTTGTCGAAAGCGTGCTGCTCGAGAAGTACGGAACCACTGATGTCGGCAAGCTGATAAGCTACGCCTACAATGTCGGGATAAACGGCACGAAATCCTTGGGTAGGGAAATAAGGGGCCATGTAAGGGATAAGTTCTTCGAAATCCTCCAAAAGCAGGCCTACAGCCTATATGCATAAATTAAATATCGAATAAACCCAAATTACCTTCATGAAGAAGAGTACCCTCATATATCTTGCTATCATCTTGGTGGTCTTCCTTCCGTCGGCATTTTCCCTGCCGTTCAGATTTCAGCCATATTGGTTCTACAAAGTCATGAACGACCTGTTCAAACCCCAGATAAAGTTCAGCACCTTGAGGCAGGTCATCTTCTTTGCCATCGTGCCGTTCCTCATATCATTCACCATCGTCTTCGGCATACTCACAGAGCTTAACATCTTCAAGAAGAAGAACGTCAAGGTGATAATCGCGCTGCTCTTTGCGCTATCACTGATGTACTACGGCGTCCTATCGCATTTAGTGTTTACGGTTTCTAGCTTAGGGACTTTCGCCGTCGTCATAATATTCGCCGTTATGTTCGTGCTAGGGACCCTGTTCTTCGGCAGAGCCAAGACCGGCTACTGGAAGACCAAGGCTGACGCCTACGGGGCGGCCTCCAAGCAGATGGAGACTTTGAAGAAGGAGCTTTCCGAGGCGCACGAGGAGTTGAGGATTGTCAGGGAGGACATGACCGATTTTGCCGTCAGCCCATCCAAAATGAAGGGCCTTAAGGAGAGGGAGGAGAAGCTTGAAAGGAGGATCACCGAGCTTAGGCAGGAGGTATCCAAGCTCATGTCCGAGAGCGAGGTCATGAAGGACGACCTGGCCTTCGGAAGGGATTAGGCTACTCCCGGAACTTTTAAGTTTTCTTGATGCGAAATACAATCATGAGCATTGTGTCCTTTGTGGGGTCCATTGGAGCGGCTGCCATACTGTTGGTTTTTGTGATCATTTTCGTCTACCTAGCCTCGAAGTGGGGAATAAAGAGGACGAAGGAGATATCGAAAAGGTTCGAGACTGAGACCAAGGAGTTAGAAGACAAACAATTGGAGCTGCAGGAGACGAGGAAGACAATCGCCGAGCTGAAAACCAAAAGGAAGGACGTCATAAAGGCGAAAGATGTGAAAACAGCTGGTTTTTTGGAAAAGGAGATAGACAAGCTGGAGAAAAGGAAAGACAAGCTGCTCAAGGAGATTGACGAGGGCTATTGAACATTTTTTTGGTAAGCTGAATCACCCTAGCCGGGTCTGCATTGCCCCTTACATCCTTCATGACGAATCCTACTATCTTGCCTTCAGGTTGACTTGGGTTCTCCTTTATTTTTTTGGCTATTATTGCTGCCAGTTCCTCATCCGAAAGCCCGCCCAGACCCAATTTCTTCACTGCGTCCGATATCTTTATTTCTGGATTCCCAATCTTCAGCTTCAAAACCTCTGGGATAGCTTCTTTTACAAGTCTTTTGCCTTTCAATAGGTAAAACAACTCTTCAAAGTCCTTTTCAGCCAAAATAGAAACATTTAAGCCCTCTCTTCTCTCCAAGTCCCTCAAAGTGCTGACGAATACGCCGGCTATTAAGGCTGGCTCCACCTTGAACTTGGCGGAAACCCTGTCAAAAAGGCCCAAATACTCCGAATCCACCATCTGCCTGGCCATCTCCTCCGAAAGGCCCTTCTTCACATACCTTTGTAACCTCTTCTCCGGAGTCTCGGGTAGATTCTTCCTGACCCAGCCTAGGAGAGGTCCAGTTGCCATCGGGATGATGTCTGTTTCAGGGTACATTCTGGCTGCCCCAGCCAGAGGCCTCAAAAATTCCGTTGAGCCGTCTGGTAAGACCTTGCGAACGTCCCGTGAAACCTTTTTGCCGGCCTTAATTATGGTTTGCTGCCTGGTTATCTCCCTCTCTATGACCGCAGGTATCAATGAAAGGCTTGGGACATGCTTTATCTCCACCCTATCCCCGCCCTTTATCGAGACGTTGACGTCCTGCCTGACAGAACCCTCCCTGACGATGGCCTTCCCTGTGGAGCGGACTGTGTCGCCTATCTTTTTCGCCACTTCCCTAGCATGTTCCGGGGATTTGATGCCCTTCCCAACCGCAACCTCCACCTCAGGCGTACCGAGCCTGTCAAGCCTAAAGGTCAGCGATTCTTTGTCGCTTGCGACCAGCCTCCCTGAATCCTCCTCAAGCGCTATTGCCTCTATCTCGACCTCTCCTTGGCTGGTCTGCACCCACCCATTAACCCCAATTAGTATAGTCCTTTGGAACCCAGAAGGGAGACTGCCATCGACTATCGTCTTCCTCATCACCTGGATTTCATCGACAATCCTGCAGTGGAACAGCTCTGCGATTATCAAAGTCACCTTCAACGCCTCCACATTCAGCGCATGCGGGGGCTCCTCGTCAGTCTCGACAAGGCAGTTGCAGTCCTTATACGCCTCATAAATGATTTTTTTACCTTTTTTTGTCTCCTCAAAGGCCGCAGCGTCTATTTCCCCTGTTTCCCCAGCCACAAACCTCTGCTTCCTTTCAAGAATGAGGTCAGGATTATCCTTTGTCTTCAGTAAGGTGGGGCAGCTGCAGAAGAGCTTCCTTTCGGTGTCGAGGCTGTGATGGACCTCTATCCCAACTCTCAGTCCAATCTCGTCATAATCCATAAAGACCACTAGATTAGAAACAAATCGGTATCCAGTCTTTTGTTAATCTCGCCAGCCAGATTTTGCGCCATCAGCTCCCTGACTTTCTTAAGGTTCTTGGTGTGCCCCAGGACCCACCCGAGCTTCACATACGCCGCCTCGGGCAGCATGTCCTCACCGAATATTGTGCCAGCGTTGCTTGCGAGCCTCAAGTTCCTGTATACGTATGGGTTGACCCTCCCATACATCGCCTGGGAAGTCATGACGACAGCGACCCCTGAATCGACCGCGCTTTTGATGTGCGGTATCCAAGAATATTTTTTCCTTAAGGGGTCCTTGGTTATGCCGCTCTCACCGGTCGGAACATGGCCAAGACCAGTACCCTCTACAACGATGCCCTTAAAGCCTCTCTTGACATGCCAGTCGATAATCTCCGGGTCTGAACCCACATAGGCCTTCACCAAAGATACTTTCGGCTCGAACTTAGTGTCGGCGACTACTTTCCCTTTGGATTTTTTTCTATAATTTGAGTTCAAAGTTTCTATTTTTCCGTTGGGCCAAATTTTAAGCAGCGGTATGTCATTGATGGAACGGAAGGCGTCCCTCCTGGACGTGTGCATCTTTCTGACCTTGGTGCCCCTGTGGGCAAGGCAGTAATCATCGTTACTGCTCCCGTGCATGACGACGCAGACCTCCGCGACATCCGAATGCCCAATGAAATGCGCCGCGCATATGAGGTTCATAGCGCCGTCGAAGCTTCCCCTGTCTGGGGAGCGTTGGGCTCCCACGATAGCGATAGGTTTGGTGAGGTTTTTGAGCATGAATGACATCGCGTATGAGGTGTAGTGCAAAACGTCCGTGCCATGGGTGATGATGATTCCTTCGACATCCTTGTTTAGCTCTTTTGCGGAAAGCTCAGCCATTTTCTGCCAATCACTAGGTAGCATGTCCTCGCTCGCCAGAGTGAAAGGTCTGATTATGTTTTTCAAATTGACAATGCTCTGGATTTCCGGTGCCGTGCTCAATATCTCCTCCGGTGACCTGCACATGAACACCCCGCCGGTCTTGTAATCGACGTGCGTGCCGATGGTGCCGCCTGTCGATATCATGGAAATGGAAGGTAGTTCTTTACTCTCCTTCAGTTTCAATGCCGGAATGGAACCCAGTTTCGGGCCATCACCAACCCTTTCAATATTGACCGACCTGTCAAACCTAAGACCCACATTGTACCCGCTATTCAGCTTAATCGATAGGGTGTCTTGGTCTCCGACCTCTATGCGGGGCATGAGAACCCCTTCAAATATTTCTTTTCCCTTGGTCACGTTCACCCTGTCGCCGACTTTGACCTTCATCTTTTTTAGGACCGCGAGAATCTGTTCAGAATACATAATAGAAATATTTAAGAAGACAAATTTAACTAAATTTCCCCCTTTTCCAGCGCGTCCAAAAAGTCGGATATAACAGGGTCGACCGAAGTCGTGAAGCTCTTTGTGGCTTCCGTCGGCTTCACCCACTTTATCTCCTTCAAGTCGTCCATCGCCTTCGGCTTCTCGCTATCCTCGACGACCTCGCAGAAGTAGTATATGAGAAGTATCTCAGGGTTCTCTGGGAGCGTCCTAGCAAAGATACAGTCTAAGACGTTCACATCAAGATTGGTCTTCCTCTTTATGCTCATCCTGAGGGACATGCTCAGCGAGTGTTTGTAGGTTGGTCCGCCTCCAGGGAAACACCAAGAAAGTTGAGGAACGTACTTGTCCTTCTCCCTCTTACCGATGAGTATTTTTTTGGTCTTGGGGTCATAGACAATCCCAAGAACATTGACTAAGAATACACCCTTGCCAAAGTTTTTCCAGTCCATTGATAATAATTGGGGAATAAAGTATATAGGTTTTAACTAGATTTTGAGTTTGGTCCTTCTCCAGCTCCTCCTGTTGACCGCCACTCTTCTGTTCCTCGCCCTCTTAATGCCGAACTTCTTGATGTCGACCCACCTGGGCGCAAGCCTAATCTTGCCGGCCTTTATCTGCCTGATCTTCCTGCTAAATATCTTTCTTCCCATCCTTGCCCACCAGTTTGAAAAGGTTTTTGGATTTCTTGATGGCTATGTCTATCATGTCGTAAATTTCGCTGTCCTTCAGGGAGCCCGGCCCCATCTTCTGGATTGAGACCACCTTGCCATCGTCCCTCACCCCGATGCACATCTTCGTGTCGAAGACCTCCTCTTCCTCTCTCGTGGGGTCAAGGATGAACTTGTCCTCGAACTTGCACACAGTCACGTTGACGGCTTTCGAGCTTACTGGGAGTTTCCCGCTGTGCTTGTCCCTCACTATTTTATCATCTTCCAACTCCGGTATTTTTGAGTTTAGCAGGGCCACCATAGCCCCAATTGTTGCGGCGTCTATTAAGTTGCCGTCGTGGTTGAGTATGATCGTGTCCAAGGATATGGACCAAACTTTCTCCCCAGGGGTTATGCAAAGGCTTTTAAGGTCAAGGCACTGCGATTCCCTTATGGCCCTGTCGACAACCCTCGCAAGCTCTATGGCGTCTTCTCCAGGCGGGCCTGATTCGAAGTCCTCGGATGCTATTGGCATGAACTCGGCCTCGCTCTTTATAGTGCCCTCGTTTGGCGTATCGGGGAATGGCGTTCCAAAATCCATTTTTGTCCCGATAATGACGTCCGTCTTACCAATCCTCACGCGGGCTGATCCCTCGGCCTTCGATACTGGGTTGACCTCGATCTCGATTTCCCTGTACTCGTCAAGCTTCCTTCCATCCAGCCTCTCGTCGTTCTTCAACAGATCCAATATGTAATTTTTCCTCATAAAATCACTCTATATACTTTTTCCTCAACGCCTCTGCCTGCTTTTCATAGATGGCCCCGGAAGCGTCAATCACATGCTTTATCAAATCCTTAAGCTCCTCTGGGTTCATCCTACCGTCCATCTGCAGCAGCGTGACCTCCTTCTTTGTGGGCAGCACCGCCATTGGCATGTCGGCGTCTGAGTTGTTGTCCTCAAGCCCATTCAAGTCAAGAATCAAAGTACCATCAATCTTGCCCCCTGATAGTCCCACCACGAAGTCGCGCATAGGGACACCGGCATCCGCCAAGGCCAAGGAAGCCGCGTTTATGCTAGTCACTCTTGTGGATCCATCGGCCTCGATGACCTCCAGATAAAGGTTCACTCCGGTCTGTGGGTAGTTCTTGAGGAATAGGTTGCCCTCGAAAGCCATCCTTATGACCTTTGATATCTCGGTCTCCCTTCTGGACGGCCCCGGCCTTTTTCTGTCATCCACAGAGAACGGAATCATGTTGTATCTGACCTTCAGAATCCCCGTGTCCGATTCCCTGAGGAACCTTGGGAACAGCGGCCTTGGGCCGTAGACACCAGCTATAACAGCCGTTTTCCCAAACCTTACATAAGAAGAGCCGTTGGCGTTAGGTATGACGCCGACCTTCATCTCTATTTCCCTAAGGTCAAGAGGGCCTCTGCCATCCAACCTTTTCCCGTTTGCAATCATTTTTTGCTCTGTTTTCCCCATACAAATCAGCTCAATAAGTTCGATATCTCGTCGGTCAAGCCAAACATGTGGGACTTTTCGTCGATAGTCCTAATCGCTTTAATCGCCTTCTTGATGTTCTCGCCTGAAACCCAGACGATACCATTTTGCCCCACGCAAATCACAGTGTTGGTCTTTTCCTTTATCATGTTGACCATGCTCCCTTCCTTGCCAATCAGCCTTGGGACCTTGCTTGGCGTTATCTTTATCAGGACGCCACCCTTCAGCTTCCTGGCGATGCTGGTCTTCATGGTCATTTGGACATCCCCGCCATTCCTGACCTCCTTAACCTGGGTATATATTATGTCATCCTTGTTGAAGTACCTCTTTAAATCCACCTTCTTCAAATCGACATAGTCGTCAACCCCTTCGGAAAGGGACAAAAACCCGTTCCATGGCGAGTTTATGTCGAGTATCCAACCAAATTTCTCCACATCCTTGACTATGGCTATTATTTTGTCGTTTATGGCTGGCAAATAAACGCCAGAAAGCGGGATCACCGAGATGAAGTCCCCCGACTTCTTGGGTATACCCACGAACTTTGAGAATATCTTCCCGTCTTCCTCATAAGTCCCATAGCCGGCCTTCACGCTCTTGGCGTTGTCTATTTTCTCTCCCGGAATCACAATTTCTCTTGTTTTATTCATCAAATCCCATCCTTTTTATTATTTTAGAGCTAAAATCTCCCTTCGTAAGGTCTCCGACCTTTTGCAGCAACTCCGTCTCCAAGCCCGCAGGAATCGTTAGTGCCAGCTGCAAAGACCCATCGTTCAACCATTTTTCCTCCGAATTTTCGAAATTCTGCTTCAAGGCAGAGTAAGCCTTCCCCGCAAACTTCGCAGGGACTACTAGCTGGATTACCAAGCTTTCGATTCTTATTGGAATTAAGGGTTTAATACTTTTAACTATTTCGCCCACCTGGAGATTCGCGTCAACGAAAGGGTCAACCCGGGCGCCGGTCTGCTCCATCGCGTTCAATATCCTGTCAGGAGGGTGTGGTGTGTTTGTCTGGGGGTTTATCGACCTTTTAGATATTATATCGGCTATCTCCCTCGTCTTTTCGTGCATCAGGGTCCTCCTCTGCTCTGTGGTGAACTGGAAATCCCCTTCAGTCAATATTTTCCTCGCTATTTTGAAGACGTCCGTAGTCCCAAAGGCTACTTGCAAAGCTTCGCGAGGGACCACATCGCCTTTCCTGGCATCCTTGTAAACAGACGGGTATGCCAAGGCCTCCTCGATGTTGATTTTCTGTCCCCTCTTGAACTCAAAGGCCTTGTCAGGGTCTACTAGGATTTCAAACCTGTTTTCCGCCTTTCTAAGCCTAATTACAGTAGAGTCCTCTATGCTTACCATAAAATTCACAAAAGCTTCTTTATATCTTCTTCGGAGAGGAAGTCGATTTTTTTGTCTTGTTTTCTGATTACCGCTATGTCAAGGGCCTTCGAAAGGTTCTGTATCTTTTCCGATTTCTTTATCGCGTCTATCACAAGTTTCAGAGCCTCCTTTTCAGATATATCATCACTATATTTCTCCTCGAAAACCTTGTTAGCTATCTCTGCCCCACGGCCTATGGTGTAGGCCTTCCACTCATAAAGCATGCCTGAAGGGTCCGCCTCAATCAGCTTCGGTCCCATTGCGTCACAACCCCCTACAAGAAAAGAGACTCCAAAAGGCCTCAAGCCAGCGTAAAGCGTGGAAAATTGCATCCTGTCGCCAAGCGACTTCGCAAGGTTCCAGACGTCTATGTCTTCCTCGTATGTTATTTTGTTCATCTGAGCCCTGACCCTCAGCTGCTCCACCAATATCCTTGAGTCTGCGAGCAGACCAGCGGCAACCGCACCTATATGATCGTCAATCTTGAACAATTTTTCGGTGCTTCCCGGAACGGAGAGCGGCAAAAGCTGCTTGGCGGTCGCCAAAATAACCCCGTCCTTGAAGACCATTCCGACAGAAGTGGTGCCTTTTTTAACAGCTTCCTTGGCGTACTCCACCTGGAAAAGCCTGCCGTCAGGCGAAAATACCGCAATAGTCCTGTCATAACCCATTGTTTCCGGCAACAAACTTGTCATATAATCACCCCTTGAATGAACAATAATTTTTTTTCTTGATACTATTTATAGTACCTGTTATATTTAGAATTTTAAATGTTATACGGTTGTCGCCCAGCCTGTCTATCATACCCAGGGATGTAAGGACGACATCTATTGATTTGTGGTTGCATCTTAAAATACCCATCTTTTGGCCCTCATCCCAGCAGTCCTTCATTAGCCAAAAGGATGTTCTGGAAACCCCATATTCCCCTAAAAAGTCGAGCAGGGTGTTCCAAATGCCAGCCTGCAAGTCCGAATATGTGAAGTCCTCCCCCTCTTCGGGTATTATTTTGAAGGCTATGTACCTCTTCCTCTCCCTCAAAGACAGCGGTAAATTTTTCAGGCCTTTCATTTCACCACCTTCACCCCTAGCATTATCCATTCCTCTGCCTGCTTTTCCTTGGACACAGTTATTATGTCCTCAGGTGTTTTGGATATGGCGGCCCTTGATTCTTCGGGGGTCAAGCCCAGCAAAACGCCAAAAGAGCTCAAAATGTACGGGTCCTTCAGCTGTAAGTGGGAGAATGCCCCGGAAGTCGTTATGACTGGCACTCTGAATTTTTTCGCCAACATCATGTTTAGGGCCATTTTTTGCATTATGTGGGACCTTGTCGATTTATGGGAATTCAAGGCCTCCCTGAAGTTAATCTCCAGAGCGACCTGGTTCGTCTTGGCCAATTTGGCCATTATGTGGTTGAATCCGCTGTCTATCCTCTCGTACTCTGGGATGGAGAGTATGTCGACCTCTGGCGTTTCAACGGCTCTCCTGTTTATTTTAAGGTCGCCGCCCTTCACTATAAGGATATCGAACTCCCTCCTTTTTCCCACAAGCCTGTCAAGGTCGCTAGCCTTTGTGGCCTCGAACCCTATGAAAATTCCGAATTTTTTAGTATCGAAAGAACTTTTTATCTCTCTGTGGGGTTTGTAGTTTTTAATCCCATCGACGAGGCAAATCCCGGAGAAACCGAGGAGCCTTGCCCTTTCAATTATCTGCTCCGGAGAACTCCTGCCCTCAGAGAAGGCCGGGGAAACATGCAAATCAAAGCACTTCATGACTTCACCGCAAAACAAAAGCGAACCTAAATTAATTTTGTAAGCAGATTTAATAAACCAGTTTTCAAGGAAAACCGTCAAAGGTTTCTGCTTTTCCTGGTTGACGTAGTGAGGCCCCTATATACTCTTCTCCTATGTTTGTTCTCGGAAATCCAGCCCAGGTTTTTGTCCTTCTTGATTTCGCCGGCACTG
Source organism: Candidatus Micrarchaeota archaeon RBG_16_49_10 (assembly GCA_001784635.1). Lineage (GTDB taxonomy): Archaea > Aenigmatarchaeota > Aenigmatarchaeia > CG10238-14 > CG10238-14 > RBG-16-49-10. Next base: position 106,889 of record MFRS01000003.1, on the reverse strand, counting down.
GGGTCCACCAATATAATCTCGAACCATTCATGCTGGCCGTCTTCCCCAATTTTATAGCTTCCCAAAACTTCAAGGTTGGGGTACTTAGAATTGGCCCTTTCTTCCGCTATCGATTGCCTGGGCATTGAATGCGTGAAGCCTACAAGACCCATTTTTGAAGGTTTTCTGCCCTTCCTGCCAAAAAGTGGTCTCCTCCTCCCACCTCTCTTAATCCTCGCTCTGACGACCGAGAACCCTTTTTTGGCTTTATAACCCAAAGCCCTGGCTTTATCCAGTCTGGTTGGTTTAGGGATTTTCTCGAAGCCCTCTCCAGCTCTCAGCGATATTAGCTTTTCCCTGTACAGCTTCTTCAGCTTTTTTTTTGGGTTTTTCCAAGCTTCCCCGATGAAATGATACGCCCCTTTGGCCATTGTTACCAACTCAACATAATGTCTTTAATAAGAATATTTAAATTTCTTGCTGTCGCCCTTCCCGTAGCCAGAAACCGAGACTTTTTTGATTATCCCAAGGAAATATAGCATTCCTATCGGTATTCCTATCATCCAGGCGGCTGTCCGTACAATGAAGATATAGAGTAAAAGCGGAGCGTCTTCTGCGGAGGGTTTCATCTTGGCCACGTCGATGATTAGAATAGCCATGAAAGCTACGAAAAAAATGCCGGAAAAAAACAATAAGTTAGGGAAAAAAATGCCTAAGAGTAATGAGAGAACTGTTATATACGCAATCAGCAAGGAAAGGCCCATTTTTGATGTTGAAATATGGTCTCCCACTATCTTCCTCCAATGCTTCTTCCACAAAAATGGTTGGATTTTGGCGTTGTTCAGTTGTTGTTTGAAAAAACCTTTGAAGGTGGCCCTGTGATAATGGTAGACGACAGCCCCGGGAAGATACCTTATTTTACCGAGCTTGCTCATTCTGTAGCCAAAGTCCGTCTCCCAAGCCCAGAAAAACTTCTCGTCAAACTTGACTTTTTTGGCCGTTTCACTCCTTACGCAAAGGTTGATTGTCGGGGCCCTCGTTATGAATTCCGGAAACTTCTTCCACCTGGATTCCAGCTCTTTGCCAATCAGTTTTTGAAGCTTGTTTACGGATCTTGGTGTACCCGCATAGCCAGCCACTCCAACAATATTATCCGATGTGAAACCTGTCATCAGTTTCTCAATCCAGTCCTTTTCGGCGACACAGTCTGCGTCGGTATAGGCTATGAAATCGGTCTTGATTTTTTTTAGGGCGTGATTGTGGACCTTAGGTACCCAGCCAGCCACCCTTTCCAACTTTATTTTTTTACCGTAGGTTTTCAGAATTTCAAATGTCCTGTCCGTTGACATGTTGTCTATTATGTAGATTTCCTTGTTTGGGTAGCTCTGATCTATCAGTGAATCGACACATTCCTTTATAATCCACTCTGCATTCTTGACAGAAACAAATATCGTTACAGAAGGCCTTTTCTGCATTCAATATTATTTAGATTTCCTGGATTTTAATAAGTATAAAAGGTATTCCTTGGAGTATGTCATTATCCTAGCGATTTCGGAGGCCGAGTTTATGTTGTTCCTCAAAAGCTGAAATGCATGCTTCGGTGAAAGGTAAAACCTGAGCATAAAGCTGTCTCTCAGTTTTTTAATTTCAGCGGCAGGCAAATCCGGATAGTCGACTAAGCATCTGAGCTGGCCGTTGTCATCTATCCATTCGTCCCAGTCTTTAGCATTCAAGTATCCCATTTCTTTAACCCAGTTATAGAATGCTGTTCCCGGGAACGGAACGGCTTGCTGGAAGAAGACCATGTCAGGATTTATTTTTTTGGCAAAATTGAAGGTCTTTTCTACAGAAACTTTATCATCACCTTGGAGCCCAATCATGAAGCAGCCAAATATTTTGAGACCGACTTTTTTTGCATTCCTTGTGAACTCCTCCGCCTGTTTCAAAGTGGTTCCTTTTTTGATTGTGTTCAGAACATTCTGGTCACCTGACTCGTAGCCGACTATGACTATCCTGCAGCCGGCCTCCTTCATCCTCCTCAAAGTTTCGTAGCTTGTGCTCACCCTCACGTTGCATGACCATGTCACTTTAAGTCGTCTTCTTTGTATTTCTTCGCAAATCCTGTGCACTCTTTCCTGGTCTATGGTAAATGTGTCGTCTTCAAAAAAAAATTCCTTGATTTCAGGTAGGTTCTTGCTTATCCATTCGACCTCATCGACGACATTCTTGGGACTTCTGACCCTGAAATCTTTAAGAGTGAACTGGTGCGGATAGACGCAGAAATTGCACATGTTGGGGCAGCCACGGCTAGTCCAAATCTGTGTCATTGGGTGCAAAGCGAGCGCATAACGGTAATCTTGTGGGTTCAGAAATTTCTTGTAGACTTTCGAAACGAACGGTATCTTGTCTAGACATGTAATTGGTTCACGGCCAGGATTATTTATTATTTTACCCCCTTTTCTATAGGACAAGCCTTTTATTGACTCAAAATTTTTTTGGCCTTCTAATGCCTCGGATAATTCAAAAACTGTATATTCGAACTCCCCTCTTGTAATGAAGTCTATAGAATTGCTTATTTTTAGGGTTTCCTCGGGCAAAGCTGTAACATGGGATCCGGCTAAAACGGTCTTACATTTTTTCAATTCTTTCTTAACTGACTCCAAAAATTTTATATCTGCGTACAGCGTTCCGGTTGTGGTTGTGGCCACCAGCAAATTCGGCGAAAATCTCTTCACCTTTTCCAGGGCCGACTCAAAAGTGTCTCTCTTGGCTATAGAGTCTATTAGCATGACTTCCTTTTTTGCCTCGAGCAAAACACCCGCTGTATAGGCTAGCCAAAAGGGGTAGTATAAAGTTCCGCTCTTGGTGTGTTCCGGCCACCGGCTGTCCTTGCTTATGTTGAATTTTGAGGGTGGGTTTATCAGCAAAACTCTCATGCAAACACTTAATAAATTTATAATATTAATAAGAATGTAAAACAATATTTGATGGGTGTTTTATGACAAAGGAAATGACCATCGAAATCAAGAAACCACTGCCTATAATTGTGCTGACAATCCTGACCGCAGTCTTCGTGTTGGAGGTCATGCTTGGGTTAAGGACAACTATAAGTTTCGGTGATGAGGGTTTTCATACAAGGCTCGCCCAATGGATAGCGGAGGAAAGGGAGATTCCCGAGTATGTGCCTTTCGTGGGGTCTGATTTAGAAAGGGGGGGATTCCACAGGCCACCGCTTTGGAATATATTGGAGGGCAGTTTCTTTTTCATATTCGGGGTTAGTGACGTTGTGCCAAAAGTTTTGACCCCATTTGTTGCGCTAGTTCTCGGGATATCTACCTTTGTGTTGGCAAGAAAAGTTTTTGACGAGATGACATCATTTTTCTCAACTATCATAACCATCACTGCCCCAGCTATAGTAACATACTCTGTTCTCTATTACGTTGATATGCTATTCACTCTCTATTTGAATGCGTTTTTCCTGACATTGATATTAGCCGTAAGGGACAAAAATAGTAAATACTGGATTATTAGCTCCATTTTTGGCTCTTTGGCCATTTTAACAAAGGCGCCTGGGTTGGCGGTTTTCCCTATTTTTGGCCTCCTTTTCATTTACGAGATTGCTTTTAAGAGGAAGGACTTTAAATTCAACAACTATCTGGTGGCAGGCGTCATGATATTCCTTTTGACGGCAACTTTCTTCATAAGGAACTATGCTGTTTATGGGGACTTTTTATGTAGAGAGGGTTACAGTGTGAGCGAGAACAACATATGCAACATAGATAATTTCGAAAACAAGTATGAGTTCGAAAAAAGAACCACTGAAGAGGGGACAGAGATTGATATTTTCAGGTTTGGATTGATGAACTACATCATGTTTGCCTATGGGAGTGTCTGGTTGATAATTTTCGGCCTCATAGCTGGGGTCATTATGTTTATTATGGGTAATAAAGGCGAAGCTAAGGTAATTTTATTTGCCGTTTTTTTAACATTGTTTGTCTTCATTCTACCATCTTCTACTTTAAGGGCGGAGGACACTTCCAGGTACACGCTCGGTTGGTTGCCAATAATAGCTGTGATTTCAGGCCTCTACTTCTCCGAAGCTTATCGATTTATAAAGTCTCACGAAAAAGATATGGCAATAATGAAGTTTGTGGCGTTGATAGTTATTTTATACGTTGGATTTTTTGCTTATAAGAATTTCAGTGAGAAACTAATAGGTTTGAAACCAGTAAAAACCTTCAGTAACAGTTTTTTCCAGGCCTGTAACTTCATAAAACAGAACACTAGTGAAGATGCTTTACTTCTAACTGTCTGGTCCTACAGAACGGCTTATAATTGCCAAAGGTCAGCGGTAGGCTCAGTAGCCGATATAGAATTAAGCAAGGACTTGAACTACACATTAGATGTCGCAAAGATGCTCAAAGTTACACATATATTCATCCAAAAGTTCAGTCTGAGCCAGAGTGAAGACATGTCGGAAAAATACCCCATATCATTCGTTCAGTTCATGGAAGATAACCCCGCTCATTTTGTAAAAATATATGAGAATGGCCCACCTTTGAACCAGTGCCTAACTCAGGGTCTCTGTGATGGAAACATTGTATATGAGATAAAGTACTAGTTCTTTTTCAAGACAAAATCTAAAACACCGTGAGCTATACCAAAAACGGAATAGATATTCCTGAGCACAAAAACAAAAGGCGCCATTATTGTAAGTTTTTTTTCCTTTCTCCAAAGAAATCTATAAAAATCTAAATTTAGGCCAACTGAAAATAGCATAAAAAATAGCGAATAATAAAGTAGTTTTGGAAGGATTAAAATAAAAGGGAGCGATAGCAACGAAAGTCCCATAAGAAATAACTGAGGGAGTAGTGTTTTAGGTGTATAAGTATCGCCGAAAACTTTTTCAGTGTTTCTCTTGTAGAGCATGACCTTCCAATACGCTCGAGATTTTTTCTTTTTCAAGTATACAGATAACTTGTCTGGGTGATCGCCATAAACAACTGCATCGGGTTGGAAAACTATCTGATGGCCAGCAGCGCTTATCCTGTATGATAAATCAGGGTCCTCGGCGTTTGCGGATGTGAATTTCGTGCTAAATCCGTCAAATCCAAAAAAAACACCTTTTCTATATGCGCAATTATAAGTGCCAACAAAATCTATTCTTTCTAATTCCTTCATTTTCTCATGCCGATGCTCTATTTCATACCCAAAAAATCTAGCAACCCAGCTGTCTTTATTGAGTGTATTGTAAGTACCGGCCACCCCAACCACTCTTTTTTCTTTAAACGGAAGTAAAATTTTCTCTAACCAGTCTTCTTTAGGAACACACCCACAGTCTACAAAAACAACTATATCGTGAGCCGATCTTGTAACTCCAAAATTTCTGGCTATAGAGGGGCCTCCATGCTTTATTTTGAAATAACGAATTTTTTTAAATGTCCTTGCAATCTTACCCGTACCGTCTATTGAACCGTCGTCAACAACAATAATTTCATAGTTTTTTTTGGCGATTGACTGGCGTAAAACGCCGTCTAGTGTTCTTCCTATAAGTTTCTCACCATTCAAAACTGGTATTATAATAGAGGCTTTTATCTAAAACCACCTATTAATTAAATGTTAATTAAATGTTAATTAAATAATTATGTTTTATATGAATGGTGATTAAAATAGGAAAGAGAAATATTTTAGTGCTTGGCTCAGGAAATAAAAATTATAGAAAAACGTTTCCGAAAGACAAAGTAACCACTTTAGACATTATAAAACATCCTAATGTTGACATCGTACATAATCTAAACAAAACGCCTTACCCTTTCAAAAAAGGCGAATTTGACTTAGTTGTAATGGATTACATACTTGAACATGTAAATGACAAAATTAATTGTATAAAAGAAATTAGGAGAATTCTTAAAAAAACAGGTTTGGTTAAAATCAGAGTGCCGCACTATTCAAGCGTAAATGCCTTTTCAGATCCAGAGCACAAACAGTTCTTTGCTACTAAGACCTTTTATCAATTAGGATCAAGGTATGGATTCGATGTTAAAAAAATGAAACTGAATTATATTTCACACCCAAACAACTTTTTTTTGAAAGTTATCAACGTTATAGTAAACCCATTTATTAATCTAAATTTTTGGTTTACTGAAAGGTTAATTTGTTACTACCTAGGTGGTATTTCAGAAATCGAGTGTGAAATGGCCGTTTCAGAGAGGGCATATTCTTATGAACCGGAAAAAAGCAGATGGAACTTGAAATAACCTAGAACTAGAATTTATGTGGTTTTTTAGATACATTCTCCGAATCTATGAATACTCTGTGCCAAGTCACAAAAGCCAATAGGTTGAAAAGTTGGTAAGAGGAGCGCCTAATCCCTTTTTTATGGTTAAATATTATCCTTTCTATCTCTTTTTCATTAAAGTACTTTTTTTTGCGGATTTCTGACTCCGTAAGTATGTTGTTGGCGATATCAGACAAGTTCTTATTAAAAAATGTCTCTACAGGAAGTCTAAAGAACCTCTTACGACGTTTAATTATCTCTCTAGGCAAAATTTTCGCCATGGTTTTTTTAAATATATATTTTTCATTAAGGTTCCTAATCTTTAATCTAGAGGGTATTGTTGCAGAAAATTCAGCCATCCTATAATCCAAAAGTGGCAATCTAGCTTCCAAAGATTTAGCCATAGTCATCTTATCAGTAACCTGAAGCATATCTTCGGGCAAGCCAACCTTATTTTGAAAATAACACATACTAGCCAATGGGTTATCAAAAATGAAATATTTTATGTATCTTTCTTTGATGTTGTGATTGCCAAGTCTTTTTGAAGTTTCAGGAGAATATAGTTTTTGTTTTTCCTCTTCATTAAACATACTTTTAACGGATAAAATAGCGTCCTGGTAGCTATCACTATCTAAAACGTAAGTGAAACCTCTTTTAATTCTCTCAAAACCTGGTATTATATTTATAGATTTTGAGATACTGGTTCTGACTTTTTTAGGTAATTTATTTATTCTATGGTTAACAAGTCCTATTTTAAAGTCATCATAACCCACAAACTGCTCGTCTCCTCCAGTTCCTGTTAAGATGACAGTGGCGTATTTTTTAGTCATTTCAGAAAGTCTGTAAAGCGGAAGGCATGTAACATCACCTGTAGGCTGGTCTTGGTGCCACATTAAAAGTGGAAGATAGTTGTAATCATCTTCGTCTAAAATCAACTCGTGATGATTCGTTCCGTAATATTCTGATGTTCTTCTCGCCTCGGATAATTCGTCTATTTCCCTCTCATTTCCAAAACCTACGGTGAAGGTGTTTGTTTCACTATTTGAATATTTGTTTACTAAAGCCACAATAGTTGAAGAGTCAATCCCCCCAGATAGAAATACACCCAGAGGTACTTCTGACATAAGTCTTATTTTGACGGAGTCTTCTAAGAGTTGTCTAAGTTTCATGACGCAAAAATTTTCTGTGTAACTTTTTTCTTCATAAAACAAATCCCAGTACTGCTTAACACTGCTCTTATTTTTGCTTACAACCATATAATGAGCAGGGGGCAAATCTAATATACCCTCGAAGATTGTCTCATCAATAGGACCATGTTTAAACGACAAGAAGTCGTGTAAAGTTTTTATATTTACTTTCCTTTCTACTTCTCCATACTGTAAAATTGATTTTATTTCAGAACCAAATAAAAATACACCGTTTTTAAATGTATAATAAAGTGGCTTTTTTCCAAATCTATCCCTACCTAAAAAAAGCTGTTTCTTATTAGAATCCCAAATTGCAAATGCGAACATTCCATTGAATTTTTTGACACACTCTTCACCCCACTCCTCGTAAGAATGGAGAATAACTTCTGTATCACAAACAGTCTTAAATTTGTGGCCTTTTTTCTCTAGATATTCCATCAGTTGTATGTAGTTGTAGATTTCATTATTTGAAACTATCCATATCGAATCGTTTTCGTTAGATATGGGTTGTTTGCCACCAGAAACGTCAATTATACTTAGCCTTCTATTGGCCATAGATATTGTGTTATCTATAAAGTAACCCTCGTCATCAGGCCCCCGATGGTATATGACATCCGCCATTTTTTTAATTAGACTTTTGTCTTCTAAACCATAGAAACCGGTTATTCCGCACATACAATCATTTAATGTGTCTATTTATTAGAAGCTTAGCTATTTTTATAAGGATTTGAGATTGAAAAGCCAGTTGATTTTATTGATTTAAAGGATAATAAAAATATCCTTTTTATGATATTTTTATCCTTCAAAGCTATCCTAAATATTTTCCTAATAAATATTAAATCTTTCAAAGAAAAAGACAAATCCTTTATTTTTGAGTTTACAGATTTTTTGTGTTGTTCTAAAAAATCATTTTTTATTGCTATAATTTCTTTTTTTGTTAAACCGTCTATTTTTAAAGTGGGTTTATTCTGAACGTGACAAAACTGATCCCAGTTTGTTTCTAATAGTAAGTTGTTTTTTAATGCAAACTCGTAGAGGTCTGTTCCAGGATAAGGCGTAACAATGGCGACAGATATATTGAAAGGTTTTATTTTACTCATTAATTTCTTTGAATCATCTATTGTTTCGAAGGTTTCGCCTATGTTGCCAACCATAAAATATGCGTGAGTTAATATGCCAACTTTTTTACATAAAATAAATGTTTCTATAATTTGGTTGGGTGTTATTCCCTTTCTTATATTATTTAATATTTTTTGAGAGCCGGACTCGACTTCTAGAGCTAATAAAAAACACCCTGCCTTTTTCATAAGTCTCAAAGTTTCTTTTTTAAGCCCAACACGAGTTTGACATCTCCAGAGAACGTCTATTTTTCTTTTTATTATTAAATTACAAACTTCTATTATATTCTGCTCTTTTGAACAAAAAGTATCATCAGAAAACACAATCATATCTGGTTTAAAATTTTTAACTAAATACTCTATTTCATCAACAATATTTTTAGGCGATCTGTATCTTACCGTATTCCCAAAAAGTTTTCTTAGCGTGGGCTGGCAAAATATACAATTCATCGGGCAACCTCTAGAAGTTATCATGGATATTTCCCTAAAACCTTTCAACTTAAAGTATTTTTCTATTGGAAATTTAGATTGATCTGGGAATGGTAATTTGTCTAAATTTTCGATAAAATGTTTTGGTGGAGTTTTTATTATTTTTCCGTATTTTCTGAATACGATACCCGAAATGTCGTCTAACTTTTTGTTGGTATTAATTGCCCTGACAATACTTAAAAACGCCTCTTCGCCCTCGCCAATAACTACTATATCAGCTCCTGCTTTAATCGTCTCTTCTGGCAAAATTGTTGGGTGTGGACCACCAAAAACAACTACTGCATTTTTATCCATCTTTTTTATTTTTTTAGCCAATTCTATACCTTTAAAATGAATAGGGGTTGCAGTGTATATCCCATAAATGTTTTTATCGCCGTCTATTTCTATATCCTCAATTTTTTGAAATATTGTGTCTATTATTTTAACTTTAAACCCAGCTTGCTCGACATATGAAGCAATATAACTTAAACCAAGAGGGGGGTAAAGGGCACTTGATAAACTTAATTCCCCCGGGTATATCAAAGTTATCTTCATAAAATTTCCTTCCTTATTTTTAACTGTATGCTCATTTAAACATTAATTTTAACTGTTTTCTGTACATTGAAGATTTTTATTAATATTTGTTTAAAGTATATTTTATTAGGTTTATAATGAAAAAAAGGGTTATTAGAAAAATAAAAATATGTCTAGCCTCATCTTCGGGAGGCCATTTTACGCAACTTATGAAATTAAAATTCCTATGCGAGAAATATAATTATTTTTTCGTGACGATTAGATCGACTGACACAAATTTTCTCCTGGAAAATGAAAAAGTCTATTTTGTTGAACTCCCACAGAGAAGAGTAAAACCCACGATTTTAAATTTTTTAGAGTCTTTAGCTATTTTTTTAAAAGAGAAGCCTGACCTAGTTATTTCTACCGGTGCTGATGCCACCTTATTTATCAGTATAATTTCCAGGATTGCAGGTAAAAAACTTATTTATATAGAAACGATGGGTAGATTCAAACGCAAAACTTTGACGGGAAAATTGTTATATTATTTTTCGAATAGGTTTTTTGTCCAATGGGAATCTTCAGTCAAATTATACGGCAAAAAGGCCGAATATTGGGGGTCTTTATATTGATATTCGCTACTGTTGGGACGTCGAAACATGATTTTTCTAGAATGGTGAAAACGATAGATGAACTCTCAAAAAAAGTAGAAGAGATGGTCCTAATACAAATAGGACACAGCAAACATATCCCGCAAAATGCAATGTATGTAAAATTTTTGAACCCTGTAGATTTCGAAAAGACTATTAAAAAGGCTAGAGTAGTTATAATTTCAGGGGGGTCATCGAGCCTTTTCAAATGTGTAGACAATGGGAAGAAGCCTATTATATTTCCTCGCCTTAAAAAATATGGTGAACATATAGACAATCACCAAGTTCAGCTAGGAAAAGGTGTGTCTAAGGAAGGTTTAGCTTTTGTGGCAAACAATCTTGAAGAATTGGAAGGCTGCTTAAAAAGTAAAAACTTTTCGATAGTTTACAAGAAACAAAGATCACCTATATATGATGAGATAAAAAAATTCATTGAGAACCTTTGATTAGCTTCTCACAAATTTTTCCATTGAGAACGCAAATGTAAGTACAACGTGGATTATCGTTTTTTTCAAACGAATTCACCCTATATACGGTTGCGGAGCCAAACTTTTTCTCAAGAGTGATGTTCTCGAAACCATATGTATTATTTCTTGTATCTCCATTTTCAACAAGTATAAGGTACTCGACATTGTTTTCACGAAGAATATTGTTTGTCTCAGAGGTTGTTTTATTATCGAATAGGCACGGCCTAAATAATTGTGTTTCCCTTTTCTCGTCGTTTTTGGCAAAATAAAACATTACGGCAGACGAGTAGAACTTGTTATTTTCAGATATTATGCCAACATTACCATTTACCTTGTCGAAAATGTAGTTAGCGACCTTTTCTATTGGTTCGTTAAATTTATCCAAGAGGATATAAGAAAAGTAAGCCTGAGTTGTTATCAATAAGATGATAATAGCTAGGGAGACTTCTCTTTGGAACTTCCTTAGAACTTCCACCAAGGCAAAGTAAAAAGGTGGTAAAATGACCAAAGAATATCTAACATTTTTGTTCGGTATTAGCGTGAAAAGGAGGTACACAACAACAATCCAAATAAGCAGTAACTCGTAGTTTTTACCTTTTTTGATAGAAAAATAAGCTAAAGCAGGTATGGCCACCAAAGAGACAAAAACAGATAGTTGTACAGGAATTTTTTTGGCATAATAAGTCCAACCCTCTAAATTGTTGATTTGGGGGTCTTTCTCAGTATAGCCGGCCTTTATTGTGCTTCTAAGTACCAAATCAGGAAAAATGTCAAGTTTGTAAGCCAAAATCAGATATGGTGATAGCAACAACAGGCAAACAGCCCCAGATATAAAAAGATATTTGAATGAGGCTAATTTTTTGTTTACTGGGTTTTTTTGGAAAATCAAATAGATACCCATAACCAATGGACTGAAAATTCCCGTCCATTTTGTCAAAAAACCTAAAGCGACCACTATTCCGTATAAAATATAATACATTTTTTTATTTGTCTTGAAGGCCAATAGGCAAAACCATATCGAAATAAAAAAGAAGAAGAAAGAAGCAGAATCTGGGTAGACTGATCTAGCTAAAAAGAAAAATGGAGGTGAGAAACCAAGAAAAACAGTGGATAAGAAACCTGTTTTTTCATCATAAAGAAATTTACCTATCTTGTAAATAAAAACCATCGAGCCTAAGGAAAATAAAAGGGTTATTACTCTTGCTGTATAGATCGACTCGGAAAATATAAAGGTTATCCCTACCAAAGTCTGATATAACGGGGGATAGTGTATTGTGAGTTTAGGGTAGGTAATCAAGTAATTTATCGAGAAGTCATACATGCCACTTACGCCATCAGTAAGTATGAACTTTATCAAGTCTCTATAAAACAGCCCTAATAAAAGGTGGGTGCCCTCGTCAGATGTGATGGACGAGAAATTAAACGTTAATATTACTATACTCGAATATACAATCAAAAAAATAAGGAAAAGCCCGTCGTATTTCATGTGATTATTATTAACAGCTTAATTTTTAATTGTTTTGATATTTTTTCTTAGGCGCCAGATTAGAGTTATGTGTTTTTTTGTCTCTTCAAAAAGGTTGAAACGGGATTTTTCCCCGTCCAATAGGCGCGTATCAGCCCATTTCACCGGAACTTCTTTGAGCTTATAACCCAATCTCTCAGAAATCAGCAAAAGTTCAGCGTCAAAAGGCCCACCTTTCTCCTTCACAAGAGGTACTATTTTTTTAACAATTGTTTTATTTACGGCTTTAAAACCACATTGAGGATCGGCAATTTTTGTGTTAAAGGCTATACGGAAAAGAAAATTATAACCTATTGAAAGTAAATTTCTTTTTGCCGATCTCTCAACTTTTGATTCTTTAGAGAGCCGCGAACCGTACGTTATATCATACCCTTCTTCAACTAGTTTGATCAATTGTTCAAGATGCTTCAAATCGGTAGCAAGGTCCGCGTCCATGTAACAAAATATATCTGCTTTGGAGATTGTCCATGCCGTTTTTAATGCTCTCCCTCTGCCCCGTTTCTCCAAACGAAGGTATTTGATTTTTTTATATTTTTTGGCTAAATTTCTCCCTATATCTGGTGTCTTATCAGTGGAACCGTTATCAGCTATGACTATTTCAAATTTTTTGAATATATTTTCACAATAATCCAAAACTTTTAAAGAATTTTTTTCAAGTATTCTTTCTTCATTATAGACAGGCAAAACAATAGAAACACTAGACTCTATCATCGAAATAAATGATATTTTTATCTATTTCTATTTTGATTCCGGCTTTCTATTAAAGATTGTTTTTGGAATTAATGTTATGGCTCGTCATAAAAGACTTATTATTGCTAAAGCTCCTTACAGAATTAGCTTATTCGGAGGGGCGACAGATTTACCGGAAGCCTTCACTATATTAAACGAAGGGGGCGCTGTTGTCAGCTTCACGACGGACTTGGGGGTAACTGCCATTTTAACTCCTAGGTATTACGACAAAAAAATAAGGGTTGGTTGGTCCGGAAATCCTGAGGAGGTAGACTACCTAGAAGAACTAGGGCATGACTTGGTTAGGGAGGCTATAAAGCTCGTTGACCCGGATTTGTCCTATGGAATAGAAATAAATTTCACAGGTCAGATACCAGCTCAGTCTGGCCTTGGTTCATCAGCTGCTGTAACCGTAGCGACTTTACTTGCGTTGTATGAATTAGTAGGGAAAGATGTGACCCAAGAGGGTATAGCCAGAAAAGCTTACAAAATTGAGAGGGAGATTTTAGGGAAGCACTGCGGGAAGCAGGACCAATATGCTTCATCCTATGGGGGAGCCAATTACATAAGATTTTTACCAGAAGGGGAAGTCTTGATCAATCCTTTACCACTATCCGAAGAAGCTTTCGAGGAAATAGAAGGTTCTCTAATCCTATATTATACTGGTATAAACAGGGTAAAATCGGCAGAAAAAAGCCTCAAGACACAGGGGATGAACGCCAAAAGGAATCTGGAATATTTAGAAGGTTTGAGGAGTTTGGCGAAGGAAGGTTATGAGAAGCTAGTTAAAGGGGATTTGAGTTCTATCGGGGAACTTTTGGATAAAGGGTGGAAGCTTAAAAGGGAACTGGGTGATGTCACCAATAACGTCGTGGATGAATTGTATGCCATTGCCAAGGAAGAGGGGGCGACTGGAGCTAAGCTGTCAGGGGCTGGCCTTGGAGGGGCATTTTTAGTTTATGTGGAAGGCGACTCTAGGGAGGGTTTCAATGACAGGTTTAGTAGAAGAGCTAGGGAAAAGTTAGGAATAGACATCATGCAAATCCCCTACAAGATTGAAAGGGAGGTAAGGGGGGGAAGAGTGATTTACAGCGAATAAATTCGTATTTTATGGTTATTTGTTCCTAATAAATATCACAATTAACGCCGAGACGATTAAAATGATTTACATCTTTGTTGATAGAGATGGTACATTAAACCGGGATTTGGGTTACTATGGGGGAGATGACAATTGGGCCGACAATTTAGAGTTTCATGGTGGGGTTATTGATGGATTGAGGTTGTTGGGTGGGCGAGATGAGATAAAAATCCACATAGCTTCGAACCAGTCCGGTGTTGCTATTGGTTATTTTTCAGAGGGAAGGGCCAGAGAAATTACAGAGTACATAATGAAAATTACTAGGGAGGCCGGGGGCAGAATTGATGGATATGAGTTGTCATTTCATGTCCCTCTTTTTGGATATGTCATTAGAAGAGCACTTGAAGGTAGACTTAGCCTCAGTAACGTTGACTGGAAATATGTCAAGTTGAGAACTCCCAGAAGGAAACCGGATATTGGGATGATGAAAAATGTTGTTGAAGCCGATGGGAATAAAATCGGGAATTCAGTTATATACATGATTGGGGATTTGAAGCAGGACATTGAGATGGGTATCAATGCAGGTGGAAAATCGGTCTTAGTTCTTAACGGATCAAATGATAAAGAAAAGGGGAAAGTCGAAAAATTGATGAACAAACCAAAACTTAAAGGGAGAATCCAGATAGTTGAGAACTTCCTTGAGGCCGCAAAGTGGATTTTAGATGACCTATACTCTTAGGTATTTCAAAAACTGAGCGTCAGGAGCGCCAAAAGAATTGGTATTGAATGAAGCAATATTATGATAGTGACGATTTGTCTTTCCTTGAGCTTGCCGCCGCCTAACTTCATGACCAAATGGGTAAGAGAGTATATCTTTTCATGAGGGGCCTTTAAACTTCCGTCTTCCTGCACAACGCCAAAGGACTGCGCCTTGAACCCGCTACGGAGCTTCAGAAGGAACTCCAAATAGTAAAGCCCTATTATTATGACGCCCACCTTCTCTATATTCCCAAGTATAATAGCACTGGCCAAGACAGACCCCACTATGAAAGGTGTTATATCCCCTGGGAACACTTTTGCGGGGTAGAAATTGAAAAATAGGAACGCTAACAAGCAAACTGCAAGAAGCGAGGATAAAGTTATGACAATATTCTGGCCTAAGATGATACCACACACTAAAAGCCCTAAAGATATAATTAAACCAGAACCGGCCTCCAAACCATTCATGCCGGCTATCATGTTGAAGGCATTATTGTAGATTGTAACTATGAGCGGGATTATTAGAAAAGGGTACAAAAGACCTAAATTAACATCGCCAATCAGTGGGAGTGCCATTGAGTAGTGCCCGGCCTTTATTGCTATTAGTGGTATGCTACACAGTAAAGGGAAAATGGCATGTTGTAATTGTGTTATCCCCCTTTTCCATTTTCTTGATTTTCTTGTTATCTTGCCCTCATACCCCAAATACCCGAATATACCGTCCAGAATGCCGAATACCGTTGAAAGGAGGACTGTAGACAAGACAGCCAAAAGCTCTATGGTGTTTTTGGCCCCAGCCAATATTATTATCGAAAGGCCGAGCATCATCCCGAAAAATATGGCTATCCCACCCATTTCAGGGACTATAGGCTTCTCTTTCTTGTTGATGTCCGTGCTAACAAGCCCTATTGCCTTAAATTTGGTGATGAAATACTTAGCAGAAAAGAATGTCGCCAAAAAAGCCACTACCAAAGCTATAAAAAGGGCTGACATCTTAATCTAAATAAACTTAAACTTTATAAAATAAATTTTAATAATTAAAAATGTTGTTGGTTTAAATGAAAATACAAGGTAAGGTTCATGTTTCTGTTTTCCTTTTAATGATTTTCCTTTCTGTAATTTTTGTTATTTACCCGGTTTTTTTCAGCAAATCGGGTGTTTTGGTTGTTTCAGTCTCAGAGGATTCGGCCTGCCAAGAGAGTCTGACTGAAGGTTCGGTCATCACAAGTGTAAATGGTAGGAAAGTTGCCAGTGTCGAGGGTTTCTATCAGGAAATTGAAAAGAGAGGGGAGAGCTATAATTTCATAGTGGACGGCAATCCAAGAATGTGCGCGGTTCCAGCTGATAAGGAGTTAATTTTGGAGGTAGCCAGCCTGAAAGAGAATCCTATAATCTTCGGTTTGAGTCTTAACGGTGGGAAAAAAATAATACTAAAGCCGATTGGGGCAACCCCTATGGGTGACGTCCAAATTATCTCTGATAAAATCTCCGAAAGAGCCAAGATAATTGGGGTTTCTGAATTCAAGATAGAGGCGGGCGATAAGATAGAGCTAAGCTTCACGCCTAGCGATGAGAGCAAAATAAAAAAGATAATAGAGCCGGGAATAGTTAATTTCGGCCTTATACAGAAGGTAAAATTGAAGAATGGGGTTAGTACAATTCAGCTTTCTGAAAGCAAGTACGAGTTCCAAGTTGATAATGGCACTGTTGTTTTCCAAGGCTCTAGTTTCGGGGAAGGAGATTCCCTTACGGTTGATGGTGTCGATTTCAAAATAGACAAAATAGAGGCTAATGAGACTGATTTCCTGATGAATGTCCTTGAAGATGGGGATATAATAACTGCATTGACAGGATCTGGAAACAGCAACATCTTCCGACAAGGAGGCCTCTATGGTTTCATGTTTCAAGTTGAACTGACGGCTGAAGGGTCTGAAAAGTTTGAGAAAGTGACTAAAAACCAAGAATCCACCATAAATAGCCTAGGAGAACCCTATTTGAAGGAGCCGATGATTGTGTCGATAGACGGCAAGGAATTTCTCAGGATGCCGGTTTCTGGGAGTGATGCCGGACAGAAAGTTTCGAGGTTGATAGTTTTTGGTTTTGAAAAAGACAGAAAAATGGCCGAGGATAAGATGGCTACTCTGGTTGCTTTTTTAAACACAAAAAGGATAGGGGAACTCCAGATTATAGGTGAAGAGCAATTGACGAGGGATAAAAGCTTTCTGAATATGAGCTCTTTGGGAATTTTTTCCTTTATTGTTATCGCTTCGGTTGTGACCTTCCTTAGAAATAAACAGCCGCTTAATTTTGTTGTAAGTCTTGGTGTGTTGACGCTAGTTACTCTAGTAGTTGTTGCCGCGAGTATTTTCAAGGTCGTTTTATTTGTGGCCGTTTCCTCTTCAGTGGTTTTCATAATATTGCAAAAGGATAGCTTCAAGAACAAACTTGGTTATCTTACAGTTTTTACGCTTTTCTTAGTGTCATTCAACCTTTTCATTATTAAAGTGATTGTTGACAACAAATTTTTGGTGGGGGTCTTATTAGCTACAGGAATAAATTCGATTCTATTTTTATTTAATAACATCAATATTAAAAAAGATAGGTTAGGAAATCTAGATTTGTATATTGTTTTGGGATTGGGCATCCTATTAATTGTTTCCTTCTTCGCGATTGACAGCTTTAAGACCATTTCCATGATTGGGGCTTTCGGCATCCTAGTAGGGCTTGGCTTTTCGGAACAACTCTACGAGTATTTTAAAAAAGGTTAGCCCTTCAGCTTCATTATGGCTTCCACGACATCGCCTTTTGTTTCAGTTAGCGCCTTTTTGATTTCTTCTTTATCTTTCACTCCTGTCTGCTCAGAGACAAGTTTTATGTCATCTTCGGAAAAAGAGTCTTCTTGAACGCTACCGGAAACTTGGTAGACAATTTGTCCTTTCATGGTAGTCTTGATCACTTGGGGGTTTTCTATAACTATATCCCCCTCCTTCCTTTTTATAATGACTTTAGAGGAGCTTAACTCTTCCATCTTCATGCCAAGCTGCTTCAGCATCTGCTGCATCTTGTTAGGATCCAAACCAGGTATCATATCTAGAAATTTGGTTATTTAATATATATATTTAATTCCATAAACTTGCTCGAAGGAAATTATTTCTATTATTATAAATATATATATTAAAAGTTTCTAAGGTTTTTTATTTTTATAAAAAAATATTACAATTATGATTGACATACTAGTGTTTAGTTTTATTGGCCTTTTAGTGGGCCTCGTGGCCGGCCTCACCCCTGGTGTACACCCAAATCAGGTGTTCGTTATTCTGATATCACTGATGCCCTTTCTGTCAAAATTCACAGGTTATGGTCTGATTGCGTTCATATTGGCCGTGGCAACATCCAATATAGTTTTTAACTACATACCGGCTATTTTTCTATCCGTACCTGATCCTGAAACCGTTGTGAATGTCCTCCCAGGCCACAGAATGGTTCTCGAGGGGAAAGGGTTGGATGCCCTTTTCATTAGCCTTTGCGGGTCTTTTTTCACTCTAATTTTTTGCATAATAATGCTCCCGATTTTAATCTTTTTCATACCTATTTTGAACAATCATTTGTATCCGTATCTTCACTATCTGCTGGCCGGCCTCACATTGTGGATGATTTTACTCGAAAAGAGTTGGAAGAAAATGTTTTGTTCTATTCTTTTATATGTGATTTCCGGTTTTTGGGGAATACTCACGCTAAATTCCGTGATGATAAGCGCTGATAAGGCTCTTTTTCCTTCGCTTACAGGTATGTTTGGGGTGGCAGGGATATTATTGAGCCTGAACGAGCAAAGTAAAATACCGAAGCAGATAGCTGACGGTTTTTTTGAGGTAGGGAACATCAAAAAGATTGTTTTGTCCTCTTTAATCGCTGGGTTGTTGATAGGTGTCCTTCCTGGGGCAGGGGAGTCCCAAGCTGGGGTGCTCATGTCGTGTATAACTAGGATGGAACAAAAGGAGTTCCTTGGGTCTCTAGCTGGCATCAACTCCTCCAATATGTTTTTTGCGCTTATCTCGCTCTACAGTTTTGACAAGATTCGCTCTGGATCTTCGGCTGCAATTAAAGAGGTCGTGGATGTGTTTACAGCCAAGGAGTTGCTTTTTTCCATAGGCGTCGTGCTGTTTTCAGCGGGTTTTTCCGTGCTCTTCACGTGGTTTCTAGGCAAAAAATGCCTGACTTTCCTAGAGACTATAAATTACAAGGTGCTTTCGATTTGGATATTGGTTTTCACAGTACTTATGGTCCTGATATTGAGTGGATTGGTAGGTATTTTTATACTGATTATTTCAACCTGCATCGGCATCCTGCCTATAGCCTGGGGGGTCAAAAGAACGAGCAATATGGGGTATTTGATGCTGACAACAACCCTTTACTTTGCCGGCTTCACATGGCTTGTCTATGGGTTGATTTATTGACTTTTTTGTTATTGATTACTGTGAACTTCATGTAACCCCCTTGTTTCATGTGGAAAACAAGGTATATAACGGCGTTATAAATGTGAACTTCACACCCCTTCATTTCATGTGGAAATAATTCACGTTTATCATTTTGGTGAGAAAACCCTAGACTTCTTTTCCCCTTTAAAGAACATTATCTCCCCTTTACAATAGCTGCAGACACCGGACAAGGGAAGCCTTTGGTATATTGTATTGCATTTGACGCAAATGAAATCGTCTATCTCCGTTAGTTTGTCGACTACTGTGTCCTCTTCCTTTACACTATTCCTTAAAGATTCAAAAACACCAAGCTGCCTCCCAAAACCTATAAGCTCGGATTTGTGGACATTTAGGGCCTCAAAAACCCTTTCTAGAGGAGGTAAAAGCTGGCTCTCGATATAATACTTTGAGTCTACCTTTAGGTTGTGCTCAATAATATATTTTGGGTCTTCCGCCCTCTGCGATATGAGCTGGTTCCCTTTCACAATCACATAGCCAACCCTATCACCAATACCAGGGGCAGAGGACGGGTCCCGCTTCTTCATTTTCTTCACGAGTTCGACGTGCGGTTGAATCCCCTTGTAACTTTTCAAAGATCGTGATACGCTTTTGGTTATAACCAGTTTGTTTATGTCGATTTTGTTGTCCTTTATGTCATTCACAATCTGCTTCACAAGGGTGACGGATTTCTTCACGTCCTGCTCTTTCAGTAAGGTAACAAGGACCTTTTCTAGTGTTTCAGAAACCAAATCGCACCAGTCCCTCCTGACAGTCTCTATACCTTTGGTTAAGATGGTTTCCTGCCAACCATCGTTGATGGGCTCGAACGACCAAGCGGCATACCGTTTTTTGGCCAGCAGCAAGAGTGTTTTAAAGACGCTTTCTAGCTTAATCTGTAATATCTTTATTTCATCGTTAACCGTTTTAGATATTGTCTCTCCTATTTCAAAAGCTTCCTCAATATTTTTTGTGTTAGTTTTTACCATAATTGAGTCTGTATCCCCGTAAATGACCTTGTATGGGGTTTTTGTTTCTACTATTTTTTTTGTTTTTTTAATAGACTCTCTACCAGTGCTGGTAATGCCACTCGCGATGTCAAGAACATAGAATCTTGCCCTTACGTAGCCAGAATAGCCATAGAAAGCGTTTGCTATAGTTTTGAAAGCATACTGTTTGGTATACAAATAATTTCTCCTCTCCTCTGTTTGTGCACTTTTCATCTCCTTTTTCACTTTAGCCCTTGCATCGAGCAGGTAGTTGAGTATAGCCGGAAAAATACCTTCACGTGTTGAGTGTTTCACAAATTTGGATCCGAAAGGAGTCTCAAAAAATTCGTTTTCTGTATCGCCATCAACGACCAATGTCGTGGTGCATATGTTTAGGCTTTTGAATATTGATGGGTACATCGATCTAAAGTCTAGGTACACAACACAGTCATCGTAAAAACCGACCTCTGGTTTGAGGACAAAAGCTCCTTTTAGGCCTACTTTCGCCCTTTCGTTGTTTCTCTCCATTATCTCTTGGTTAGTTGGTTTGTTCGGTATAACAAAATCCCTTTTGTTGTATTCCCTGAGAAGAAGGTTGTCAACCCTGATGGTTTCACCACTTGTCAGGGCATCTTGGATTAATATTCCGCTGACTTTAGATATTTCGATGAATTTGTCCAACATTTTCTGATTAAGCAAAATTTTCAGCGGCAATTCGGCATCCTTCCTAGAATATGATATAAGTTTTTCGAGTTTGGGGCCGCCAGCCTTCCAAAAAGAGGAGATTTCACTATGGGCAACGTCCACTTTATCTTCGCCTAATATCAGCCTTGAAACATCCGAGAGGCCAAACCTCTTCAGCCCTCTGTAAAGGCCGAACTTGACTGTCGCCTCCTTCACGAGATCATAAATATCAACTACCACTCTGCCAGGCACCGTCACCCTGTACCTGTTTGTTATCTTAGACACCATGATTGATTTCTGGGTGCATCTGCCTATTGACCTTTTTATGTTGTTCTTTCTGAGCCTGGCCTCAATGTACGGGAAGTCGAAGTTGTTTATGTTGTAACCCAGAATAAAATCTGGGTCGAAGTCCTCCATTGTCTCGACAAATTTTTCCAGCATCTCCCTTTCGGAATTGAAGCACAAAACGTCGCTTTCCCTTTTTTTTACCGGTTTTGCAACGAATATCATCGAGTTTCTGTTTTTATAAGAAGGATAAAAAAAGGCGCTTATTATTATTATCTCGTCTCTCTCCCAATCTGAAACCAGACCCTCCTCTGAAATCGTCTCGATATCGAAACTCATATACTTGAATCTGGCGTTTTCTTCTTTTTTTAGCTCGGTAATTTTTTTGGCTTTTATCTTCCTCTCGGTCTTTACCGAATCGGTCCTTATCCCGTCTCCTTCCACAGAATACCAAGTCATGCCTGAAATTTTTTTATCGGTCATAAACCTGTATTTGAAAAGTATATCGGCCTCATAAATTTTTTTAATGGATTTGTTTTTTAGTAAATCGTCCCTGACTAGGGGGGTTTTGGCTGGGTTGTTTAGGAAAACCTTCAACAATTTCATTTTTTTTTCAGAAAACCCAATGGGATTAAACTTTTCCACCCGCTCTATTTTTACCAAAAACTCATTGAAGTTGTTTTTTATGTATTGCTCTACCTTCTCCTCCTCCCCTTCTGCCGGGGAGATGTAAAAGTAAGGCAAGGCATCGTCACAAAAAACTGTCACAGAGCTTCCGTTTTCGGTTCTCCCAAAAAGTCTGACAACAGGCTTGGAATTATTGACAGTGGTATAATCCACATCCAGGACCTGAAAGGTGTTTTCCATGTTTTTATTTCGCCTCTAATAAATTTACCTTATACTCTAGAATCTCGCGTGTATTCATATCTATTTTAAAATAATTTTCTGGGCCAGATATTGAGACTATGGTGGTGTTTTTATAGTTTAGGTGAAAATGCTCGGCTGAACTGGTTATTATCAGGTCGGGGGGGCTGTCCAAATCGAGGATTTGCGTTTTCCCGGGGCCCCAAAATATCAATTGATCTACTATCTTCAGTATTTTGTTTTTGGGTTGTGGGTTTTTTGGTAATATTAAAATTTCAAAGCCATCCAGCATGTATAGGGTAGGTGAAAAATCTTCGCCGACCAAAACAATATTTTCTGATTTAGATTTTTCATTATCTGTGTATAAAATGTTTATATTAGATTGCTCTATAAAATTGTCATAAAATATACCTATTGACAACGGGTAAGATGTTTTTTTCACTTGCCGATCTATTTTTGGGAAGGGAAAATATGTTTTTTTGAGGACTGTTTTCTTCCCGTCAGACTCACAAATAAACCCTAGAACGTCGCCCACATCAATGTTTTCTCCTTCCTTTTCTTCTTCAAAATAAATGTGGGTATCTCCTGTTGAATCCTCGGCTAAAATATGTTTATCCCCCTTTTCTCTCACCATGCATATTACGGAAAAGGGCTTCTTTTCTTCAGGGATGTTATTGATAGAAATTAAATTTTCAGGAGAATAGCTTTCGATAATTTTTTCTTTTATTTTTTTATAATGGGTGATGTAAGATTTGTTTAGTTGATTTATGGTGTTTTCGCCGTTTGTGTTTAGTTTTTTAACAGTAAGTGACGGTTTTACATTTCTACTAATTTCTTCGAGGTGCCTTTTTGTTATTATAAAAGGCCTTGGTTTTAATTTTTTAAATTCAACCAAAAAGTGCTCGGGGTTGGTTTTTATTATTTCTAAGACTTCGTGGGATAGTTGGAAGCCGTTTTTTATGAAAATGTCTATTATTTCTTTGTCTTCCATAAAATCACCACCAAAACTAACAAACAGTTAAGGTTGATTCAAGTTTTTCTATTATTTTCTGTTTAATGTTTAGCGAGACGCTAAGTGTAATTTTCCTCGTCCTGCCATATCTCCCCATAGAGATGACCTTAGCGTTTATTATACCCATCATATCCAACTCTGAAATCAAATCTGAAAGCCTCCTTTGGGTGAGGGGATGTAAACCACAACTCTTGCATTTCTCTTCGTAAACACCGTAGACGTCGCCGGTTTGTATGTCTTCGTGGTTGTTATCGACCAAATTTATAATTGACCATAAAACTAGTTTAGACTGTTTGGGTAGTGATTTGACCACTTCTGTTACTCTGTCATAATCTATTTTTTCTAGGGCTGTGTCAACATGTTTTTCCGTGATTTGCTTTTCATTTTCTCTCTCACACAATTCACCTGCTATTCTCAATAAGTCTAGGGCTCTTCTGGCATCACCGTGCTCTTGGGCGGCTAAAGCTGCGCATTTGGGTATCACCTCTTCTGACAAAACCCCGTCTATGAAGCCCTCTGCCGATCTTTGTTTCAATATCTCCTGAAGTTCAACCGCGTTATAGGGTGTGAATAAAATTTCCTCCTCCCCCAAAGAGCTTTTAACCCTTGGGTCTAAAATATCTATGAAATTTAGGTCGTTTGTGATACCAAGTATTGAAACTTTTGAGTTAACCAGCTCCTGATTTATTCGTGTTAGGTTGTAAAGAAAACCATCGCCCATTTTTTCCACTAAATAGTCTATTTCGTCCAAAATAATGACAACACACCAATCTTTTGAGTCTACGATGTTAAAAAAAGTTTGGTATACATGTTTTGTCGGCAGACCTGTTATCGGTATTTCCTGGCCCAACATCCTTGTGAGTTCGGCTATAAGCCTATACTCGGTGTCCGCGACTTTCTTCATTTTGCAGTTGACGTATAATATTTTAATTTGGGTGTTGTTCTGGGCTGACATCCTCTCCAATTCGTTCGTCACAAACTTAGACACAAGGGTTTTTCCTGTGCCGGTCATCCCATAAATAAAAATGTTGGAGGGCCTGCTGTTTTTAAGAGAAGGGGCTAATATAGAGGCTAGAACGTTGATTTGTGTGTCCCTGTAGGGTATTGTGTTTGGTGTGAAGTGGGAATTCAACATTTCTCTGTTTTTGAACACCTGATTCTTTTTTTGTATGAATTCTTGAAATATGGTCTGGACGTCTTTTGTCATAATATTTTATAATATGTTCCTGTGGAAATAAAACCGTTTCTATTGGAAAAAATATATACCTCACACCCCATTGTTTCGAGTGGAGTTTTTTATTATTTATATATACTGATATAACAATGTTATATTATTATATTATTATACAGTAGTAAAATTAGAATTTTAATTTTAATGACTTGAATTTTTATTTTTTTAAAAAAACAGTTCCACAGGAAACGACTAGGTGTGTCTAATAAATTAAATTCAATACCCTCCCAGTGACGACACCATCTTCAAAATTTACCAACCCAAAATATCCTTCAGGAAATCTCCCAGGGTTTATAAGGAAAATTTTCTTCAACATATCAACCCCCCTTGATTCATGAATATGACCGCAAACAACCAGTTCAGGGTTTTTTTCTTCGGTAAAAGATCTTACAACATCTGAACCAACATGAACACCACTTCTTATCATATCGACTTTGGTTTGTCTGGGTGGGTTGTGTGTGATTTGTATTTTATATTTACAATCTTTTACATTACTAAAAGCCTTTTCAAGTCCTTGTTTAAGGTCGCTATCGCTAGGTTCTATTGTGGTGTTGAACGGGGTTTTTGCACCACCAAAACCAAATACACCAAAATCACCCCAAACCTTCCCTTTCCCATGAACGCTTATTTTTTCTTTCTCTAATAATCTAACAACGTCCCAATTATCATTGTTTCCCGGAACCGCAAAAATAGGTTTTTTAAAAACCTTTAACCCCTCTATTATTATTCTAGCTATATCCACCTGATCAAAACCCCTCTGTTGTTTTACATCTGTGAAATCCCCCATATACAAAATGGCGTCAAAACCAACCTCTTGCACTTTATCCATATATGAAAGGTTGTTCTCAATATCGTTATGGTGGTCCCCTATAGCTAAAAAGTTCATCAAAACACCTTATAACTTATATTAAAGATAGTTTTAATTAATTATGGTGGGCGAATGAAAATTATCAACGTTAAAGTTAATGTACCCCCCGAGTGCAACGTTATCATAGGCCAGAGCCATTTCATAAAAACAGTCGAGGACATCCACGAGGCTATAGTGAATACAGTACCCAACGTAAAATTTGGCCTTGGCTTCTGTGAAGCTAGCGGCCCGTGCCTTGTCAGACATTCCGGTAATGATAAGATTTTACAAAAAAAAGCGGCGGAGTTGGCTTTTGAAGTTTCAGCGGGTCATTTTTTTGTAATATTTATAAAAAATGCCTACCCAATCAACATTTTGAATAGGATTAAGGACGTTTACGAGGTTGTGAATATATTTGCGGCCACTGCGAACCCCATAGAAATAATTTTAATGGAGAACAAAGAAGGGAATAGGGGAGTTATAGGTGTTATAGACGGCTCTGCGAGCAAGGGAATAGAAAAAGAGAACGACATAAAGGAGAGGAAAGAGCTTCTGAGGAAATTTGGTTATAAAAGTTAAAAATTAATATTGAAAAACAGATCCTCAAGACCCAACCCACCGTTCATGACACCCCCGTTATACTTTTTAATATCCAGAAAAACCCAATCACCACCCTTCCTTCTCCAGACGAAGAAACCAAGGCAGCCCGCGACCTCACACCATTCCTTGAAGTCCAACATCTCCTCGTTCTTTAAACTGGGCTTCCTTGACCAGGATTTTATCTCGAAAGCCAGAATAAGGCCTTTTTTAATCACAACCAAGTCAGGGGTAGATATGCTGCCTCCAGACCCAGCGGCTCTTATAACGACAAAACCCCTTTGTTTGAATATATTGGCCAATTCCCTCTCAGCGTTGGCGCCCTTCGTGTAAGTTTTTATCATAGACAATTATTTAATAATTTAAAACCTTATTAAAATTAGTGATAAAGTGGCCATTGAAATAAAAGTAAAAGAGGTCATGACAAAAAAACTCTTTACAGCCGACGTCAACGACACAGTACAGCAATCCACTAAGATTATGGCATCTAAAAGGGTTGGTTCCCTCATAATTGTCAATAAAAACAAACCCGTTGGGATTATAACCGAAAGAGACATAATAACAGACGTTGTTGCGGCGGCAAAAGACCCGAAAAAACTAAAAACAAAAGACATTATGAAGTCCCCAATTATTTATGTCAAACCAGACGATTCTATAAACGAAGTTATAAACAAAATGCAGAAACATAAAATAAGGAGATTTCCTGTCTTAGAAAACGGGAAAATAGTTGGTATGGTTACGAACACAGACATAGCCAGGTTGTCCCCAGAGATGTTCGACATATTAGAGCTGAGGTTTAAGATGAAGGAGCACGAGCCATTTATAAAAGAAACAACCACGTCTGGTGTTTGTGAAAAATGCGGCAATTACTCGGATGATTTGATGATTGCCAAAAACAAATGGTTTTGTGGTTTTTGCAGGACTTCATTGTAGTTTAAATAAATATCGTTAACAATATAAATGATAGTGACCATCATGTTCATCAACTATTTTTTAAAGGATAGTTTAGATGTGGCTCCAATATACGGAGCTTTTGTTGGTCGCTAAAAATCAATAAGAAAACACGGAGGATGATTATTATGGGGAAATTAGCGCAATCTACAATAAAATATTTGATAGAGGCGGATTTCAGCGCAGAAGGTGTTGTTGAAAAACCAGATGTTATAGGAGCTATTTTTGGTCAAACAGAGGGTTTATTGGGAGTTGACTTGGATTTAAGGGAGTTGCAGAGAACTGGGAGAATAGGTAGAATTGATGTCAACATTTCTACTTCCAAAGGAAAAACAAAAGGGAAAATTGAAATACCTTCAAGTTTGGACGGCTCTGAGACCGCTCTAATAGCCGCAGCGATCGAAACCATCGAAAGGATAGGGCCTTGCGAGTCCGATATAAAAATAAGGGGCGTAAAGGATATCAGGGCTTTGAAAAGAGATTACGTTGTTGATAGGGCAAAACGAATCCTGAAAAAAATAATGGAAGAGGAAATGCCTGAAACGGCAAAACTAACAGAAAACATAAAAGAGTCAGTCAGGGCTGCAGAGGTGGTTACCTATAACAATCTAGTTGCGGGGCCAGAAGTTGATAAGGCCGACGAGGTTATTGTAGTTGAAGGTAGAGCCGATGTCGTAAATTTACTGAAAAATGGAATTAAAAACGTCGTAGCGATGGGAGGTGCTACCATACCTTCACAAATAATAGACCTTTGCAGACAGAAGACGACGACATTCTTTCTAGATGGCGACAGGGGTGGTGATTTGATATTAAAAGAAATAACCCAACTGACCAACATAGATTTTGTAGCTAGGGCCCCTGAGGGAAAGGAAGTTGAGGAGTTGACCAGAAAGGAAATCTATTCTGCCTTAAGAGAAAAGATACCTTTCGAGCATATCTTTTCTGACTCTAGGAAAGATCTTAGTGAAGAAAACAAGAAAAAAATAAGGAACATACTGCAGAAGATGGTTGGAACAAAAGCAGCCTATTTATTTGACAGAAATATGAAGCTTTTGAACAAGTTGCCAATTAAACAATTTAACCTAGAAAACAAAAACCTCAAAGACGTAGAAATGGTTTTGATTGACAGTGACATAAACGAGGAAATAATTAACATATGTGAAAATTTTAACATTAGGTATCTAATCGGGAATTCAAAAGACAAGGAATACAAATCAAAATCGGTAAAGATATACTCTAAAGAGGATTTTTAACCATTTTGTATACAATTATTTCAAGGGAGTCTTTATATATTTCCGGCTTCCCTTGAATTTTTATTTTATCACCTTCCTTAAAGTTTTCTATATTTTTTATACTGTTTTTGAAAATAACAGCTTCAATAGAGCCTGACTCATCTTCTATTTTTAAAAAAATTGTGCCTGACTCACTAACTTCTTTTTGTGTTATAACACCCTCAATTAAAACACTATTCATATCCTTTTCTATTTGCGATATTTTGATTACTTTTGGCTCAAAAATTTTGTTGGAGATAAACATAACTAATAAACCTATAAACGAAACTACTAAACACAAAATTACAAGCGTTTTTTCATTCATTAAGTTTCACTTCATGGACATCTTCATATATGGGCCCATCTCTTGTTAACGTGCTTTTCACGAGATGTATTTTATTCACGTGAATTTTTCCAAAATTGAATAGACTATATTTTTCAATAAAATCCTTTAAAGAGTCCTTTTTAAGGTTTTTTCTCAATCTACACAGGGTAATTTTGTTTGTTTCATGCGAAAGCCCTTTGATATCTTTATTAAATTCAGATATAACAAAATTTAAATTTTCACTTAAGACTTTAACACCTATAACTCTTATATTATAATCACTCGGGAATAACTTAATTCCTGTTAGATTCACGTGAAAACTCTTAGTTTTTTTAGCAGATTCAGTCATGTAATTTTTGGTCTCATTTATTTTTTCTTCTTTTGTTTCTCCAATGAAAATTAAGGTAAGGTGTAGGTTCTCCTCTTCGACGAACTTAGCATTTATTTTGTCATTTTTCAAATCTTTTTGAGCAACCACCAGCTTTTTTTTCACGTTCTCTGGTATTTTCACGCAGATAAATAATCTGACCATACAACCACATTACTTTTAAAACTTTAAAAGTTATATAATCACGTGGTTTAATCAAAAATTCACGTTAACTATTTATTTGTCGTGAAATAAAAATGAAATTGGGTGAAGAAATGGATACAAAAATGGCTTATTTTAAGCACTTTGGTTGGTCTTCTAACCCATTCACGTTGAATATAATGCCTGAAATGATGGTCGGTTATTCTTCACAAACAGAGTCTCTACTTTCACATGTCTTTAATGAACATAAAATAGCTGTTGTTATTGGGCATACCGGTTCTGGTAAAACAACCCTTTTGAATTGGCTGAACAACAAATTTAATCAAGAAAAAAGTTTTAGGTCTTTCTATATCCCAAAACCTCCAAAAGAAAAAGAAAATCTTATTTTAGTTTTCAAATCTCTTTTAGGTTTTAATTTTTTAGATAAATTACAGATGAATTCTATCGATATTAATAATCTACCGAAATTTATTGCAAAAAAAACTAGATCAATTAGGGCAGTTTTTTTAGTAGACGAAGCTCACGAGTGTTCAGTTGAAGTTTTGGAGTGGTTGAGAACTTTGACTGATGTAGTTCCAAATATGTCAATAATTTTTGCTGGGCTCCCTATTTTTAAAGAAAAACTGGAAATCGAATTACCCACGCTGTCGATGAGGATCACAACCGAAATATATTTACAATCTTTGGATGCTAGCGAAACAGAGTCTCTCATAATGAAGAGAATTGAAAGCGTTGGGGGTAAAGGAATAAGCCCATTTAATTCCGAAGCCGTTTATAGAATATTCGAGATAACAGGTGGCTTCCCAAGGGAAATAATTAAAAAATGCGATTTTTTGATAGCTGAAACCGCCAAAAGGAACCTGAATAGCATAAACAAAGGGCTTTTGGATACCGTTTTTTCGAGTATTCCATCACAAAAGACAATAAAAAACATTTCTTCATTAAACATACCTTTGAAGCAGATGAACATATTGAGGATTCTAGATAAAAACCCTAATTTAAATCCGACCCAAATAGTTGAGTTATTGGGCCAAGAAGACTATAAAAACAAGAGCAACGCAGTCAGATCGGTGAATAATATATTGAAAAGGTTGATGGACGAGGGTTTAATAGGCAGGAAAAGAGAAGGTAAAAACTTCGTTTATTTGCCTAGCGGGAAAGCAAAAAGCTTATTAGCGGAAGCTTAATAAATTAAAAAGGGAAAAGATAAAGTAGTTTGTTTACTAAAATTATCTCAGGGGTGAAATTGTGGAATCCAAAACACGAGCAAAAGATGTTCTTGGTAAAATTATAGTTAGCGAAGAATCAGGGAAAAAATTCGGTGTAGTCTCTAACATAGATTTTATAACTGAAAGTGGCGAGCTACTTAACCTAGTCGTTGACAGCAGTTCGAAATCTCTAAAGGATTTAAACCTGAAAATTGACGAGAGAGGGAGGACCTTAATACCTTTCAGCTCTGTCAAATCAATAGGGGATTTTGTAATAGTCAGCGAAAATGAACTGCTCTAAAGGTTTTTCTTTAGGCACTAGAGTTTGCTAGGCTGTTTTGGGGTATTTAACTTACCTCCTAAATATCTCTTTATCCAGTTTTTTAGCCATTTCGGCCCTTTTAACGAGATCTTCGATGCCCAAGTCTTTAAATTGATCCTTAAGCCTGATTAAATAGACTTTTAACCTGAAAGATTCGAAATCACTACCTTCCTTTACGTCTAAAACGTATTTTAATTGCTTTAATGCCCTTGAAACAGCCATAGGGTTGATTTCAAGCACTCTAGAGATTTCCCTGGCTGATAATCTGTTTTTTGGGGTTTTAGAAAGCTCCCTAAGCAGATTAAGGACCATTATATTGTACGTTTCTTGCCTATTTTCTGGTTTTTTCCGTGCCATTGAACTCTCACTTGTTAACTTGTTACACCTGTAACAAAAATTTAAAATTTAAAATATTTAAATTACTAAAAACATTTAATCAGAGTGATTTTAATGCTACTTTGCAATTACTGCAATTCCAAGATTGATAAGCAGTGGAATTTCTGCCCAAAATGCGGAAATAAGCTTAGAGGCGCCTTGAACCTTAACGAGATAATAAACAGGCAAATGGACTACTTCAAAAAAATGTTAGACATAACAGGTTATGATATCTCTATAGTACCAGATTCGGACAATTCTTTCGTGATTAACATCACCCACGGCTTCGAAGATAGAGACCAACCCATTACTTCGGACGAGCCAACCTTTTATAAAGCTGACAAAACCCAGATTAAACTACCTAAAAACATTTCGGAGCCTGAAATGGTTGTCAAAAGGAAAAAGGACAACATACTCTTCGAAGTTAAGCTTCCTGGTATCAAAAAAGAAGAGGACATAGAACTTATCAGGATGCAGAACTCTATTGAAGTCAGGGCCAGAAGGGGAAATTTGGGTTATTTTAAAATCCTCAAAACTCCTTCAAACTACAAACTTGTAAGGAAAGAATTTGATAACGAAAACCTCCTTCTTGAGTTTGTGATTTAAATTAGAAAGAGAAATAACTTTGAAACACCAAGATTTGGCATGAATATAGAGAATTTATCCACTTTCGGAATACCCGAAATTTTCGTCAAGAGGTTCTCAGAAGACGGGGTAAAAAAACTATATGAGCCGCAGGTTATGGCCCTCAAAAAAGGTTTATTAGACTTCAAAAATCAGATAATCTCCGCTCCCACCGCTAGTGGAAAGACTTTAACAGCAGCCATAGCAGCGATAAAACAACTACATGAAAGAAAATCAAAAGTAATATACTTGGTCCCGTTGGTGGCTCTGGCAGGCGAGAAGTATCAATATTTCAAAAAACTTTTCTCAGGCACAAAAATCAAGGTTGCGTTAAGCACCGGAGATTTAGATTCGTCCAGCAGATGGCTTTCTGACTTCGATTTCCTTATTTTAACAACCGAAAAGTGTGATTCCCTTATTAGGCACAGTTCTAACTGGCTTTCTGACGCAGGCTTGATAATTGTCGATGAAATCCATATGCTCAATGATACTTCACGCGGCCCAACGTTAGAGATAACTTTGACGAGGTTGCGTGAAATTGCCCCCAAAGCACAAATAATTGGTTTATCGGCCACAATAAAGAATTCAAGAGAGCTTTCTAGTTGGCTGGGGGCCAATCTAGTGGTTTCAAATTTCAGGCCCGTGAAATTATACGAAGGCGTTTATCTAAATTCGGAAATTCAATTTTTCGGCGGGAGAAACTATAAACTGAAAGACAACTTAACCGCTGAGATCAACATATTCGAAAACACCCTCTCCTTCAACAAACAGGCCATTTTTTTTGTTTCCTCCAGAAGGAACGCAGAGGCACTGGCCGAAAAACTCTCACTTTTCAATAAACCTAAAGCTGACAAGGAACTGGAAAGCCTTTCTACCCAAATCGAGTCCATGCTTGAAACCCCTACTAGGCAATGCAGAAGACTTTCAGAGTGTATAAAAGGCGGGGTGGCTTTCCATCACGCTGGCCTTCTCCCGAAACAAAAAACCTTAATCGAGGAATACTTCAAAAAAGGCGTTCTTAAGTCCATCTGTGCAACCCCCACATTGGCTATGGGTGTGAATCTCCCAGCATGGAGGATAATTGTGAGAGACGTTAAAAGATACTATTCAGGGTACGGCTCCCGCTATATACCGACCTTAGAGGTCAAGCAGATGTTTGGCAGGGCCGGCAGGCCGACTTACGACCAGGAGGGCGAGTCCATTTTGATCGCAAAAAACGACTTGGAGGCGCAGGAGCTGACAGAAAAATACATACTGGGCGAGCCAGAAGAGATATACTCCAAGCTCGCTTTAGAGCCAGTCCTTAGGATGCATGTCCTCGCGCTAATCGCTTCCGGGCTGTCTACCGAAGACTCACTTTTCAACTTCTTTTCCAAGACATTCTATGCCCACCAATATGGGGATACTGGTAGTTTGGAGTCAAAAATCAAAGGCATCATTACGATGCTTGTTGACTTCGCCTTCGTCGTCAGACTCAACGAAAAGATAATTCCGACTAAGATAGGAAAAAGAGTTTCTGAACTTTACTTGGATCCCCTTTCGGCTAACCAGATAATCAAAGCCCTTCAGAAGTCAAAGCATAAAAACAAACCTTTCACACACCTCCATTTGATTTCCAGCACACTTGAGATGAAACCGCTATTCCCTATGTACAAGAAAGACGAGGAGGATGTGCTTCAAAAAATTAATGAGAATCCCTTCTTGACAGACATTCCTGCCGAGTGGGACATCGACTTCGAAGAGTTCCTCAAGAGCGTTAAAACGGCAATAATATTGGAGTCTTGGGCAAATGAAACAACCGAGGACAAGATGCTCTCCTCTTATAAAGTAATGCCAGGCGACCTGAGGACTAAGCTCAAGAATGCTGACTGGATGCTTTATGCTGTCAACGAGCTCGGGTTTTTGCTTGGGTTGAAGGAGGAGCTGTCGGATGTAAGGAAACTTAGGGTAAGAATGAGGTATGGGGTCAGGGAGGAGCTCATACCTTTGGTACGGCTTGAGCAGATAGGCCGTGTTAGGGCCAGGAAGCTTTTCAACAACAACATAAAAACAATTCAAGACCTAAGAGAAATATCTATTAGGAGGTTGAGTGCGATTTTGGGCGATAAGATAGCATTGTCGGTCAAAAAGCAGATAGGGGAGAGCCTGGCCGACGATGACAAGGAAAGGCAGGCCTCGTTGGATTTTTCAGGGGAAATAGTCTAGCTTGGTTTAGGATCTAGGCTTCGGGAGCCTATGACCCGGGTTCAAATCCCGGTTTCCCCACTCATCGCTTTAAAAAAAGAACAAAAAAATCGCAACCAACAAAAGCACAATGGTTATAAGAACCATCCATTTCTTTTTCCCTTCAAACATTTTTGCCATCAAATACACCTTATAGAAGATTAGTTTTCCCTTCTTTTAAATTTTTCGTGCAAAAGTAAGCCAGCCTGTATGCATCAAACCCTTGGTTTTCGGTCTTGTATACCCATGATCCGACTTCCATTCCCTTATTATGCACTCGATTGTCCTGACTTGCGTGAAGTCATTGTTTTCAATCTCAACACTCACTTTCCCAACCTGCTCTATATGAGGGGAATAGATTACCAGCCAGCCCCCCGGCTTCAAGATTTTGTGGCATTTTTTGACGATTTTTTCGGCACCCATCATGTCTAGCGTTACTAAATCAGCAGCCTTCTCATCAAAAAACTTCTTCAGGACGTCCCTCTCTTTAACCACAACGTTTTTTAGGCCCATGAAATCCACATTTTTCTTGACAATATCCACGAAGTCCGAGCTCCTTTCGTAAGTTATTACCTTCCCCTTATCACAGTACTTAGCAAGGAATATCGCCAGAAAACCGGACCCCGAGCCGACGTCTATTATGAGGCTGTCAGACGCTATCCCAGTCTGACCCAAGATTAAGGACGCATCCTTGGACGTTATGATTTGAGCCGCCCTTTTCATCTTCCCCATAAGGTCGATGGAGCTTGGCTCTACCACCGTGAACTCAACACCTTTGTGCGTCTTGATTTTTTCACCAGGATTCTTCTTCTCAAGCTCTTTAAGGGGTATTTCCCCATCTGCAATCCTTAAAACACCCTCAAAAAAATTGACGAGATAGGAACCCCTCTTGTTTAACAGCAACCTTTTCATCAACCCACCCTATACTTTTCGAACCTCTTTTCATTGACCTTCATTTTCCTGTAGTACTCCTTTTCCAAGTCCATCCCCAGACGGTTGGCCAAAATCACTATGTAAATGAAGCAGTCAGTCAACTCCTCCCGCAACTTCCCCAACACCTCACCGCTAACTTCATTACCGAGCGTTTTCTTTTCCCTAACAGCCTTCTTCACAACATTCGCGAATTCCCCTATCTCTCCCACCAGAGCGACCACCATACTCTGCAAAAATTCAAGTTTGTCCGCGCTTTCATTCCAATTTTTGAAGTGTCTTTCGTCGAAAGCCTTCTGGTATTCGGAAATCTTGTCCAGGGACATAAAGAATACTATTCTGATTCAAAGATTAAAAAAAGATGTTTATGCTACATACCCCTTAATACCTTTATCCTCTCCTCTATAGGTGGGTGTGTTGAGAAGAGGTTAGAGATCTGCCTGGCTTTTAGAGGGTTAGAGATGAACAAAGGAGCCACAGCCCCATTGACTTTGATAATTCCCTCCTCCTTCGCAATCTTTTCAAGAGCCGATGCTAACCCTTCAGGGTATCTTGTGAGGTAGGCACCGCTTGCATCGGCCAGGAACTCCCTCTTTCTTGATATGGCCAATTGAACGATTTTAACGAAAATCGGAGCCAGCAGAGCGAAGATGATACCCACAATTAACAGCACAGAGGACGAGCTTTCCTTCTCCTCCCTCGACCCCCTGGAAAACCACAAATTCCTCCTGAACATATCGCTCAGGATGACAACAATGCCCACCAAAACCGCAACCAGGGTAGCGAACCTTATGTCGTAGTTCTGGATGTGTGACATTTCATGGGCTATTACCCCCTCTATCTCACTCCTGTTTAGCTTTTTCATCATGCCCGTCGTGACGCATATCACGCTGTTCTCTGGGTTCCTCCCTGTCGCAAAGGCGTTTATCGCATCCGTCTCCATTACATAAATCCGCGGGACCGGTATCTTCGCGGCTATCGCAAGACCCTCGACAACGTTCATGAGGTAGGCATGCTCCTTTTTGTTGGCAGGCCTCGCCTTAACACTCCTCAAGACAATCTTGTCACTGTTGTAGTAGGAGTAGAACACGAAGAAAAATGAGAAAATACCCGCCAAGGCCAAAAAGAAATAGGCCATCGTAGGGTCGTACACCTCCCCGAGAACCCAGCCTATGAACAGCAAAAACAGTACCACGAAGACTATCAAAACAGCCGACTTCAACTTATTAACGGCTATTTCGTCTTGGATGTTGGCCTTTCTCATTCCTTTCAACTTAGAACTCGACTTTTACAGGCTTCTTCTCCTTCTCCTCTATCTCCAAGTACTTGCTCTTCCTCTTGCCCAACAAAGCTGCGAAAACCACTCCGGGGAAAGTAGAGACTAGCGTGTTCAGCAACAGTATCGAGTCGTTATAGCTCTGCCTGGCATAAGCTATCTTGTTCTCTATCCCAGAAAGCTCTTCCTGGAGCATCATGAAATTCTCGTTCGCCTTCAGGTTGGGGTAGTTCTCGGCTATGGCGAAGACCGTCTTCAAAGCCCCGGCAAGTGACTTGTCGGCCTTGTCCATCTCCTCTGTGGTCTTGGCCTTTAGCATGTTCTCCCTGGCCTTTGTGACCTTCTCCATCACACCCTTCTCATGCTTCATGTACCCCTTTACCGTCTCCACGAGGTTTGGCACAAGGTCAGCCCTTTTCTTGAGCTGGACGTCTATCTGCGACCTGGAGTTCTCTATCCTGTTCGAGAGTATCAGTATCCTGTTTATGTAGTAGATAAAGACGAAGGCTACCAGACCCAGAACCACCAGCACCCAAAGTAGCATACCTATCAAGAATTATTATATCTTTTTGGTTTAAATAAACTAACCTTCTTCCTCGCCTATGAAATCATTTAGGGTATAATTGAAATCTTTTCCCCTCTTTTTCGAAATTTCCTTGGCCAAAACCCAGTACACTATCGCTAGGGACTTTTTCCCTTTATTGTTGCAGGGGACTATAAAGTCAATGCCTCTGGTTTCGTTTGATGTGCCCACCAGCGCGACCACAGGTATCCTCATGTCAGTGGCCTCCTTTAGGGCCTGTTTGTCTGTCACGGGGTCCGTTATCAATACCGCATCCGGCTCCGTGAAACTGCTGTAATTGGGATTAGTTAAGGTTCCAGGCATGAACCTCCCTTTTATGTATTCGTTGCCGGTCGCCTCGGAAAACTTTTTTATAGCCTCGTGCACTATTGGCCTCCTGCCGACGACCAAAACTCTTTTCATACCGGCAAGGAAATTGGCGGCAATACCCAGCCTCTCGTCCAGAAGCTTGAGATTCAGAACAGCCAACCCATCCTCCCTGACCTTGTAGACGAACTTCTCCATGTCCTTCGTCTTTGATTTCATGCCGATGTGTATCCCGGCGGACAGGTATTCTTGCTTCGGTATGAGGGTTTCTTCTTCAGCCATTGTATCACTAAATTAGAAGTCAGCCAATATATTTAAGCTCTTCGCCCTCTCCCGACTTCTGCTTCATCTGATCGGAAAACATCTGCGCCAAGGCCTTTGTCTGGACGCTCTCTATCTTCTTCATGAACTTCTTCATTTCCTTTATCTTCTCCTCAAGTTCGGCCAGATTTATCTCCAGATTGAGCATCTTGACCAATATCTTCAGGACGTTTTCGGCCGTCTTCGGATCCGGTATCTCAGGCAAGTTCGATGTCTCGCCAAGAAGGCAAATACCTTCCATTCCCCTATATCTTCCCAGCCCCAGGAAAAGGCCAGAGGCCCCTATTATTGTCCCGATTTTGCTGCCGCTGTCGAAGTCAATCCCCAAATTCGAGTACCTTTCCTTGAGAGGAGGGTCGCTCACCACGCCTATCACAGCCTCGTCCTTGCTCTCCTCTCCCACGCTCAAACCGGCTGTAGTGACAACCTGCTTCACACCCAGCTTCTCTATGAAATTCAGAACCTCTTCGACTATCTCGTAGTGGCCGGCGGGGTCTATGCTCTGGCTGTCCCCCACGAAGAATATAATGTCGTTCTGCCCTTCCTTTTCGGCCTTCCAATAGAAAAACTCGTTCTTCAGGACATGGACGGCCGAGCTCTGGTGGATGAGCACGAAGGGCATGAAGTGATCGGAGAACAACTCCGCGAATTTGACAGTCTTAAGCTGCTCTATGAGGTAGCCGACTGCTATCCTCCCTATATTCCCTACTCCGGGCAAACCCTCAATGAATATCGGGTCTTTGAGCTTCGGGAGCTCCCCAATAGTTTTTATGTATGTCGTCATTGCTTCTCACCTGCTATCCTAAAGGTTACCTCCATATCCTTCAAGTTCTCCGCTGAATTCGTAAGGCGGTCCTTCAGCAACTTCTTTTCGGACTTCGGATTGTCGGTCACTACCTCTACACTATACTTTGGCGCGCTAATATATTTTATTTCCAGCTTGCCATCCTTGTTCAGCTCTTTGAAGTACTCCTTCAACTTCTCTATCCCATCGCCGGAAAACGACTTGATTTCCACAACGGCCTTCAGCTTGACCTTCTTCTTCTGTATGGAGACTTTTGCGACCTCATGGATAACCTCGGCTATCTTCCTGTCCACGCCTCTCTTTACCAAGACGTCCGGGGATTGGAAACCCTCCTCGAAGGCCTTGAAGAGGGTACCGAACTTTTCCTGCAGGTCGAAGCCGAACTTCTTGTAGGCATCGTCCAACTTCAAGCCAAGCTTCTTTCCCATCTCCTCCAGTATCTTCTCCGCCTTCTCCTCGTTCTTGTACTCCTGAAGCTTCTGCTCCTTGTTCTTCTTGGAAAGCCTCTTAAGGCTGAGGTTTATGTGGCCATTCGACTCGTCAACCTTCAAGACCCTTGCGGAATACTTCTTGTCCTTCTTCACAATCTTCTTTATGTCCCTGACCCACTTCCCGGAGACCTCTGAGATGTGGATCATCCCCTCCTTCCCTGGGTACTCGTCCAACACGCAGGATGCGGAGTAGGGGGTTATGTCCCTTATGGTGACTATTACGACCTCACCCTCATCCGGAAAGCCCCTTTTCCTTACCATAACCAAAACCTACATACTTCTTTCGGGTTAATATTTAAATTTTAGAGCTTATTTCTGTTATCTCCCCTACCGGCGTACTCTCACTTTTCCCGAAGCCGGAAAAACTTATTTACCGGGACGGCAAATTATATTCCATGTGTTTCAAGAAGTTTTTCGCAAAATTCAAGAAAAAGGAAAAGAAATAAAGGATTAATTCTCTACTCTGTTCAGACTCTTGTTAGGTAGATTAGGAGAAAGGCTATTGTTTTAGCTTTAAAATTAAGGCCAGTTTTTATGGAAAGTAAACGGCTAATCAAAACGCATCCCCATTCGGCACGCATTTGTTGTCAACACAACTGCAGCCAAACTCTTTGTGGCAAGCCACCTGCATACAATTAAGCCTTACCCCGCCCCTTTCCTTTAGATAATTGGCATACGCTATGGTGTTGCAGGAATAGCAGCAAGGGCTCTTTATACAATCCAAATCAGTTTCACAGTATTGCAGTCTATCTTCCTTCTCTTTGACGTATGAACCGTATATAGTGGCCGACACAAAATAAACGGCAATCGCTATCAGCAAGACTATCGGGATAAGGATTTTTTTGTTCATAACTTAATTTCTAATTTTCAGTATTAAAAAATGCAGGGGGAGTGCGCTTCAATTACAGTTAAATCTCACAATAATTTATCGGTTTTTATTTATTTTCAAAGAATTATTAAACCTTATGGAAGAACAGGGCAATCTAAATTTGAAGGCTTTCATATTATCAAATTCTATCGTCTATTTTGCTGCTGGTTTATTTGGCTCATTCTATTTTCTTTTCATAGAAAAAATGGGCGGGAGTATTGAAAATTTTGGTATATCTGTTGGTCTGATGACGATAGCACAAGCGTCGACATCATATTTTGGCGGTAAATATTCAGATAAATTTGGAAGAAAGCCTTTTTTAATAGCTAGTGGTTTTATATCGGCCTTAACAGTCTTTCTTTACACCATCATTAATTCCCTCTGGCAGTTGTTTGCACTTCAGGTGCTTAACGGTATAATTTCTTCCATATATGGCACTTCTGAACTTTCATTTCTCGGAGATATTACAGAAAAAACAACGAGAGGGCTTAATATTGGAAAATACAATGCAATAGTTGGTATATTTGCTGGTTTGGCAGTAATTCTTGGTGGGTTTTTAATCGGTAAATTTGGGTTCAAATTAATATTTTATTTTTGTTCATTATTTTATCTAGTTGGAACATTACTGCTTCTCAGAATTAAGGAATAAAATAAGAGATTTAACTACAGAATAGATGCAGGGGGAGAGATTTGAACTCTCGAACCCACTAAGGGATTAGGCTCTGAACCTAACGGAATTGGCCATGCTATCCGACCCCTGCCTGTTAAAAATAACAGAAATACCAAATCTTATACTTTTGGGGATATATGCAGGGGGAGAGATTTGAACTCTCGAACCCACTAAGGGACAGGATATCCCAAACGGCTATCTTAAGTCTCACATCCAAAGAACCTGCGCCGTTGGCCGCTTGGCTACCCCTGCTTTGCCACTAAATTATAACTATAGGATTAGCTATTTTAATTTCCCTACGTCCGAGGAGAAGTCGTCCAGCTTCGTCTGCAATATCTCCAAGGACATGACCACGATGTCCTTCGCGCTCAGGCCGCAGACACTCTCCACGAAGAACGAGTATTTGCCCTTGCTCTCCTCATAGCCGACCACGGCGCCCTGCCACTTGGCATGGTCCTTACCAAAGCCGAG
The DNA here is from genome assembly GCA_001784635.1 of Candidatus Micrarchaeota archaeon RBG_16_49_10. GTDB lineage: Archaea > Aenigmatarchaeota > Aenigmatarchaeia > CG10238-14 > CG10238-14 > RBG-16-49-10. The sequence goes on along the minus strand of MFRS01000003.1, from coordinate 66,609 downwards.
CTCAGCGATAGCCTCAAATTCCATCTCCTGGTTTTCCACCAGCTCGGCGATTGGTATTTTATCATACACGGGCTTCACCTTGTCGTCCGAGCTTTTCAAGTCGCTGGAGTATACCACCGCAGGCCCCTTCTTCTTCAACACCAGGTGCACGCTGCACTTGGAGCATCCCTTGCCTTTGCAACTACACTCCTCCTTGAGGTTGTGGTACTTCTTATCGTACGTCAACGGGATCAACCCCAGCCTATTCGCCACTATCTCGTTCCACAGCACACCCTCGTTTCTGGCGAAGTCGACGACCTCTATGGCCATGGTGGGCATCTCAGATATCATTATATGCCTTAGTTCGCCGGCCAAAGCCGGTGTTATATCATCGATTTCGAAACTCGCGTTCATATCCCCAACTTCTGTAACCTTCACCTTCAAAAAATCACCTTTTATACCCTTCTCCCCCTTCTGCCGCCCTTCCTCTTTATCGAGTCGGTCGGTATGGGTGTCGTATCCTCTATAAGTCCAATCCTCAAGCCGCTCCTCGCCAAAGCCCTTATCGCCGGTTGCGCTCCCTGGCCAGGTGCCTTCTTCTTGTTTCCCCCCTTTCCTCTCACTCTTATGTGGACGCCGATTATACCCTTCTCTTTCGCCTCCTCAGCGGCCTTCTTTGCGGCTTGCATCGCCGGGAAGGCGCTGCCTTTCTCCCTGTCCTTCGTGGTGATCATCCCGCCGGAGTACTTTGAAATCGTCTCGGCGCAAGTCAGGTCGGTGACATGGATTATGGTGTTGTTTGCCGTCGAAAATATGTGGGCCACTCCCCACACACCCTCTTTGTCGGCCTTAAGCTCGTACTTCTTCTCTATAGCCTTTTTCTTAAGCTCCTTCGCCACCAGCCTCACCTGCCTTCTCTACCCTCTTTGGGGAAAAGCCTCCATAATAGGATATTTTTGGTTCCATGTCCCTTGTCACAAGGGCGCTCGGGAAGAAAAATTTCCTGCTGTCAACAGCTATATGACCATGAGTTATCATCTGCCTGGCCTCCTTCTGCGTGTTTGCGAGGCCCTTTTCGAATACGACGGTCTGCATCCTCCTTTTGAGGATATCCTCCACCGTCAGGCCGAGCACGCTGTTAAGTTTCGCCTCCGCATCCAATACACCCAGCTTGTTGAGGTGGTCTATGAGAATTTTCTCAGCTTCCGCGTCCTTCTTTGCGGCTATCTCCCTGGCCCTGCTCCTGAATTTCCTCAGAATTGAGATGGCCTTCCAAATCTCCCTTTTTCTCCTCAGGCCATACTTTATCTTCAACTTCTTTTCCCCCTCATTCCTCTCCTTGTCCCAAGGCCTTCTGGGTTTGGTATACTTTTTCGTAATTTTCCTCATCAGAATCACTTCTTGGTTGCCGGCTTGCTCTTCTTCTTGACTACGCCCATGCTCTTGCCCTTTCTGAACGAGCTCCTGGTTCTTTGCCCCCTCGCCGGAAGCCCGTACATGTGCCTCGTACCCCTGTAGCACTTCATGTCTATCAGGTTTTTGATGTCCTGCCTGTTCGCGAAGGTCAGCTCGGCGCTTATCAAGTGCTGGTCGTCGCCAGTTTCAGGGTTCTTCTTCCTGTTGTACATCCAGTAAGGAATATGATATTTCTTTGGGTTGGTCATTATGTCCTCAATCTTCTTGATGTCGGCATCGGGAAGCAGACCAATCTTTTCACGGGGCTCGAAGCTGCCTGCCTTTATTATGGCACTCGCCATCGCAGGGCCAATCCCCTTCACTTTTCGCAAGGCTATGAAAAGCTGCTTTCCACCCTCCATGTCAGCGCCTGCCAGCCTTACAATACCCCTTAATTCCTGCTTTTCTGCCATAAATCTCACAAATATTATGTTGTAAAACTTTTTAAGCTTTTAAAGGTCCTTTGATGGACCAGGAGGGATTTGAACCCCCAGCCTCTTCCAATTTGTCCGAAGTCGCCAAGGAAGCGATCTACCGAGTTGATCTACTGGCCCATGTTTTCACTGTCTCATAATCTTTTGAAAAAACATCTTAAAATTGATTCGAATCCGGGAGAAGTCACGCCTCCTCTTTAGAGGCCATCCCCGATTCTGTCCACTTGAGCTTCTTCGGGTTCCTCCCCATCCGCCAATTCTTCTCGCACTTTTTCCTGCAGAAGTAGAGGACCCTGTTAGACTTGAGCGCAAGCATCAACCCAGTCCCGCTTTCCAGCTTGTTGCCGCAAAAAGAGCATTTGGCCACCAGCTATCACCTTTCCATCTTCCCGGAGAACTCCATCTCCGTCTCTTTCAGCATCAGTATGTCCTTTATCCTGACCGGCCCGAACACGTTCCTTATCAGGACCTTCCCTTTGTCGGAGCCGTCCATGACCCTACACCTGACCCGCATCACGCCTCGGACACCCGTCCTACCCAAAAGTTCGACTACCTCTGCAGGCACAGCGTCGACAGCCATGAAATCACTTCTTCAGATCCCTCAATTTTTTGATTATCTCGTCCAAAGAGTTCTTCCCTTCCCCGACGTTCACTATGGACACGGCCGACGTGGGGACATTTATACCCACAGACCTACCGAGCTCCTCCTTAGAGGGCACGTAAACGTACTCGCACTTCTTCTCGTCGCACAGAACAGGTATGTGCATCGTTATCTCTATCGGGCTGACGTCAGTGGCTATAACAACCAGCTTGGCCTCGCCCCTTTCAATGGACTTCGTCACTTCGTTTATCCCTTTTCTTATCTTACCCGTGTTTTTGACGACTTCCAACACCTGATAGACCCTATCAGAAACCTCTTTCGGAACCTCCAACTTAGTCATCTAATTTCACCTCCAATTCAATTGGATCAATCATCCCGCACAGTTGTGCTAAACATCATACACCTTGAAAACTTATAAAGGTTTCATTTGCTGTTTAAAAGAATTATCTTGGAAGTTGACCAGTGTATGGCCACATTTTAATATCATGTTCTGAGAATTCATATGGGCTTTTTGGATTAAGCCCTGTAATTTCATGCAGTCTCCTTAAATAAGCACATCTTAACACGGGATCTTGAGGTGCAAGTCTTTCTGCGTCCTCAATCAGATTAATCTTACAACCGATATACCGTTGAGCATTTTTTTCTGCTTCCAATTGTGCTTTTGCGAGAGCAGTTTCTCTAGTCAGTATCTGCCTTTTTCTCATACTTGCTGCAATCTCAGAATCAGTAAGGGTCCTAGGAATGTACCCGCCTACTATTGTTGCAGTCATGTAAATCTAAAATAACGATGGTCTATCAATAATTTAAATCTTATTTATGGGTGAAGTGGAACTTCATCGTCTTCTTATCATCCAGCCTGCAGAAGCCGAACCTCACGAACTGTATGGCCTCGCCTTCCCTCACTTTCTCGATGTCGGGCTCGGCCAGCCCCTCGATTACACTCCCGTCGTTCATCACAATCTTTATTGGGACATTCTTCTCCGAGACCCACTGGATTTTCGGCATCTCCTGAATGACCTCATTTCCTTCGTAGAGAGCTTTGGTCTTTAGGGACACGTTGAAAAGCCCCATCAACCTTAGAGTTTTTCCTTTGTATTTGACATAATCCTCTTTTGAGACGCGGATAATCTTGGTGTTGACAGGCACATTCCTCTTCCCCCTCTCGGGAAAATCCGGGTGCAGACCTTCTGTAACTTCTTTTATATCCGGGCAACCCTCGATTTTAAGTATCTTGGGCTCAAAAACAGCGAAATATCTGTTGGCCACAGGCTCTATAATTTTTCTATTTTCAGTATACAATACATCAGCGGGAACAGTAATGTCGTTCATGCTCATACCAAAGCTTAGTATGAAATTTCTTACTGCTTCTGGCCTGAAACCTCTTTTTTTTAGCGATTGTAGACTCCATGTCCTCGGGTCTTCCCATCCAGAGTATTCATCTTCGTCAATAGCTTTTCTGGCCTTCGACTTGCTCAATTTAAGCCCTTCTATGCTTAACAGACCATAATGGAGCAATTCAGGATGCTCCCATTTCATTAAATCCCAAATGAATTTTTCCATCAAGTCCTCTATGACAAGGTCTTTTCCCCTTAAAATATGGGTTATTCCAAGGAAATGGTCATCTATAGCCCAGGAAAATTCCAACATCGGCCAGACAAGATATTTATTCCCAACCAACGGGTGGCTCCTGCTGGAAATTCTCAGCAATACTCTGTCCCTGAAAGCGGGGTTCGGGTCTGTCATACTGGTTTTAAGCCTAACCACAGCTTCTCCTTCCTTGTATTTTCCTTTCAACATCCCCTTCCATTTTTTCAAGTTTTCTTCCGTTTTCAATCCTCTACACCCACAGTCTTCGCCCTCCTTCCTCAACTTTCTCATTTTTTCAACATCGCACTCACAAACATAAGCGAAGCCCATTTGAATTAACTTCTCAGCCCATTCATAGAAGAATTCCATCCTGTCGGACTTTAGACGAGTTTCATGGTAATTAACACCCATCCAATTCAAGCCATCTTTGATTAAATTGTAAGCCTCTTTGGTCGGTATTTTATCAATCGAACCTATAGTATCATCAATCACCAGAATTAGTTTTCCTCCATACTTTTTGACGTACTCATCATTCAAAATCGCCATTCTGGTATTTCCTATATGCAAGGGCCCTGAAGGAAAAGGGGCCATTCTCATTACAATTTTGCCGGATTTGACGTTTTTCAGCTCTGGGAGAGTCTTTTTTGCTTCAATCTTCTTTTCCTCAATTTTTATACCAAGATCCCTCACTTTTTCCTCAACCTTCTCCAACCCCCATGAGTTGACCTCCTCTATCACTCCCCTGATTGTGGGGATAAGTTCGCCCATATTGTCCTTAAAGTCGGGGTTTTCAGAGATTATCTTCCCAACGACAGCCTTGAAATCTGCCTTGCCGCCGTATTGGAGGGCGTTGAGTAGCGTGTGCTTAAGTATCGTGTCCCGAGCGCTCATAACACTAATTACATTAGATAAAAGAATAAACCTTTCTAGGATAGGTCTTCCTTCTCGAAATAACCCCTTAGGAAGACGGCAAAATCACTACTGTACTTCATCAAACCCGCGATACTCTCACCTTTTAGGATTTCAAACCCACCCTTCAACTCCTCTGCGATGTAGTTGGGGACACCCTTCGCTTTCAGAATGGTGACCTCGTCCTCCAGGCTGTCGGTCAGCTTGTCCGTGGCCAAGTCCCACTTCCTATTTACCTCGGCGCACCAGAAGTCTTCCTCTATGAAAGGACCGTTGACGCAGGCTCCTTTGTACTTTTTGATGAAGCTCTCCGACCCCTTTTTGTCGAACACTGAAGGGCCGACCTTCTTGTTCACTTTCGACACTTTTCCCACCTCCAGCTCAAGTATCACCGTTGCCATGTCTATCTCATTGCTCCAGAAGTCGCTGCGCAGTACATAAAATTCATATTCGTTCATTATATTCTCCAGCCTTTTCGTAAACCTCTTAAGCTGGGGCCACAGTATATCGGAAACAACCTTCGGCGGCTTGAAGTTGACCACAAGAAGTTCGGTTCCCCTTTCTTCCATAATTTTCTTGACCTCTTTCTGCGTCAGTGGGGCCATCTCTTTTTTTTCGAAGTGGGTTTTGCCTGGATTGTCTAGCAAGTTTGTGGCTATTTTTTTCAGTTTGAAAAGACTGTTTGCTGAGACGGCAGCTGCAGCGTTCCTGTTCTTATCCACAGGGTCTATCAGAATCAGAACTTGGTTTTCGAATTTCTTCCTCAGCTTCTCATAGTCCTTTTTAGGCCACTGCCCCTCGATGTCTATTATCTCCCCGGCATCCCAGCGGCTCACATTCTTCAGGAAATCCTCAAAGGTGCCATAATTTATAACCAAAAGTTCGCATATGTAGCCCGAAAAACCACCAGTCTTCGAGTCGGCCCCATATATACCATTGGCTTTCAAGAAATGCTTGAGTAATCTCACATGGTCCGAGAGCTCTATTGGTAGCCTTTTGTTCAGATATTCGACATGGAATGGCGTCCTGTCCACAGCGGACTTTATTTTTTTCCCAGACTCGACTTTATAGCAGGGGACTATGTCTATGTCTATATCCCCCAAAGTTCCGGTGATGTAAGGGTGTTGGGCATAATCCACCTTCCACTTCCCGCCCAGCTTCTCGATTATTCTTTTCCCCACTTCGAGGCCATTTTTTTCGAGCTCGTCCTCCCCCATCTTTTCTGGGAATACCACGAAAAGGTCGAACTCCTTTTTGCTCGGGAGCCATGTGTCCCTTGTCAGGGAGCCTGCAAGTATGGATGTCGCCTTGTAAAGGCCCGCCTCCCCCTTAGCGACTTCAAGGACCTTCAAGCTCAGGGCCTCAAGCCTTTTCCTTTCCTCGTTAGTAGGTTTGATTTCCCTGAGAACCTCAGTGATTATCTTTCGCAATTCCGCCATTAAAATAATATTTGGGTTTCGGACTATAAAATTTTAGACATGTACGGGCCGTCTCTTTTATAACCAAGCCTTTTGTAATACTCTCTCACACCGATGCCGCTTATAACGGCGACCTTTCTCTTGTCAAACTCCTCGGCGGCTATTCTTTCGGCCTCTTTCAATAGCCTTTGGCCCAAACCCCTGTGTTGCCATCCACCTTCCCCACTTCTCCCTATAGGTACAGTTGGACCAAAAACATGCAATTCCCTAACCAAGGCAGTTTTAATGTCTATTTCCTTTCTAAAAGGCTTCTCAGGGATTCTAAGCCTCAAAAAGCCAAATAAAACGTCATTTTCAGAATCTTCAAAACTCAAAAACACCTCTTCACCCCCAGAGGCATTGTAATTCAGCCTGCAAAGCTCGATTTTATTAGGGTTAGGCACAATACCATTTTTTATTCTATGACCAACCTCCCTGTATCTCATCTCCTGTATCCTCACCTTTCTCCTTCTGCACTCCGCTTCGACAAGCTCCCTCAAGTTGCTGCTCATAACCCCCTTGACGACTTTGTTGTTAGGTATGTCCCGCTGGACGCGGATAACTCTGCAATACTTCGGGATGTACTTCATGGCTTTGACTATCAAATCCACTGCCTCTTCGGTCTCTAGTGGGTTATAATCGCCTCTCTTCCACATATCATGGAGTTCCGTGTTCTCGATTACAAGAGTCGGGTATATCTTGAGTGAATCGGGCCTATAGTCTGAATCTTCAAAAAGGATTTTGAACTGTTTTATGTCATCTTTTTTATCCACAAAAAGCCCGGGCATGATGTGGTAGGTGCACTTTAAGGCGCTTTCTTTGGCGACTTTAGTGGCTTTTACAGTGTCTTTCACGCTATGTCCCCTCTTTATCTTCTCAAGGATCTCTTGGTAAATTGTCTGGACGCCTATCTCCACTCGGGTTCCCCCAAGAAGCAAAACCTGATTCACATGGCTTTCGAAGCAGTAGTCCGGTCTGGTCTCAATAGTCAAGCCAACGCACCTATGATTCCCGGTCTCATTCAGTCTTTGCGCGTCTGTTAAACTCTCACTTTCTTCTCCATTGAGGGCATCGAATATCCTCTTGACAAACCACTCCTGGTATTCAGGATCCAGAGCTAGAAAAGTCCCCCCTAGAATAATAATCTCCACCTTATCAGAGTGATGGCCTGTTATTCTGTACTGATTAAGCCTGTCCTTTGTCTGCAGGAAGGGGTCATACCCGTTCCTTATACCCCGCTGTATCGCCGGCTCCAGCCCAGTGTAACTTTGCGGAGCCTTGTCGCCTTTTGGGCAGTAAATGCATTTTCCAGGACAGTGGGCCGGTTTTGCCACTACGGTGATTACGGAAACCCCGGAAATGGTTCTCGTCGGCTTTATGTTCACTATCTTGGAAAATTTTTCAATTTCCCTTTCGTCGGCAAACTGCAGTATATCAGGATTCGTGGGTATTGTCTTCAAACCAAGAGATTTACCAACGGCCTTCTTAACCTTTTCAAGGCTTTTCTTGTCCTTTACCTCACTTTTTCTTATTTTTTCAAATATCTTTTCGGCAAATTCTCGACTCTTGTCCATGTACAATAACAGAATTCTTTCTAATTTATTACTACATTCGCATTAGATAGTAGTAACATTTATATACTAGTTCAATTATATATTACCATTAAGTGATAAAATGGATGTAAGAGATTTGCACAGGTTGCGATTCTACCAAGAAGAGCTTTTTGACACCAAAAGCAGGCTATTTTCTGCGAAAAACGTCAAACAGGTCAGGTTTCTTCAGGACAGAATCAGCTTTTTGTCTGAAAGGATTGAAGACATTCAGGCTAAAGTCAACTAGTCTTAACCCCCTCCAGGATTGTGCATATCTTGCACAATTCTTGACTAGTTGGCTCACCACATTTTTTGCACTTACCTATTGTTTTACCCTCAAAGCCCACCTTTAGCATCGCATTCATTTTAAGGGAAGCTTCAATAAGGCTATATTTTAGGCCTGGAGCCCTCTCCTCTAGGCGGTTGAGGTATATCTTTGTTTCTCCCCGCATGGCGTTGAACTTTGAGTATTTGCATGCACAGTAATTGACATCCATCCCGTTGAGTTCAGCAAAAAGCCTAGACTCCCTTTCCTGAACGAAAATCAAGGGCTTTATCCTAGGGACGAAATTCCCATCCCTTATCAGTCCTGGCATCGGCCCCACTCTTGAGAGTTTCACCAAGTCCCCCTTAAGGAGGTTCATTATTATACTTTGGCACTCGTCGTCCAAATTGTGCCCTGTGGCAACCTTCGTGAACCCCAACTCCCTGGCCTTTTTGTTGATGAGGTATCTTCTAAGGGCTCCACACGCAGCGCAGAAACCTACCTTGTCCCTATTTTTTACTTGGTCCACAGTCATTCCGAACTCCTCTTTGAAAGTGAACACGTGGTGCGCTACCCCGAACTTCCTGCAAAAATCCTTCGCTATCTTGACATTCTTCCTTGTCTCACCTTTTATCCCCTGGTCAAGCGTTATGGCGGCAACCTCTATCTTCGGGTTTTCGCCGAATATCCTCTTCAGGAAATAAAGGATGTTGGCGCTGTCCTTCCCGCCGGACAAGGCGACAGCGACCCTGTCATCAGGGACCACCAGCCTATATTTGGAGAGGGTACGCCTCACTTTTTTCTCGACGTCCCTCCTGAAATGGTTCTCGCAATAATCTCTACCATCGTTTTTCCTGCTATAAATGGATTTTTTGCTGCAAAAAGAGCACTTCATCTTCTCGCCAAGACCCATACATTTCCTTTGCTGAGCCACACCTTTTCGACACTAAACCCGGCAAATTTCATATCTTCCCTCACTTTCTTTTTTGTGTACAAATAGTAGGACCTACTGTATTTTTCCCCATGGTAATCCCAGTCCACCCAAACTTCTAGCCTGTTCTTCGTGAACAACGACAAAAGCGCCTTCCAGAAGATCTTTTTGTGGTAGGGGCTCCACACACTGACAAGCATCATGGAATTCTTTTTCAAGACCCTTTTCATTTCAAATAGGGCTTTCAGCCTATCCTCTCTTTTGGTGAGGCAGTGAAGCGCAGAGTTTGAGATAACTGTGCCCATGGAGTCATTTTCAAACGGCAACTCCGTCATATCCCCAACTTTCAGCCTCGCTTCAAAATCCCTCCTTTTAAGGAACTTCCTGGCTATCTCAATCATTTTTTCAGAGAAATCGAGACCAAAACACCTTTCCCCTTTCTCCAGGAACGGAATCAGATTTCTGCAATTGCCGCAGCCTATATCCAGAACAGGCCCTTTAACCTCACTTTTAGAAAACTCAACGACTTCAGGGCATGGCTTCACTCTAACATTGGACCACGAATCGGCTATGGCATCCCAAACTTGTTTCTGGTTCATTAGACCACAAGAATAGCCCCGGGCGGATTCGAACCGCCGTCCTTGGGTAACTTCCAACTGTCCAAAGCCCAATATCCTTGACCACTAGATTCCGCGAGTGATTAACCCTCTACGGGGCTTCGGGGCTGTATACTTAATAAAATCTTCCAACTTCTTATTTTTTTCTCCTACGAACCCTATTTCATTATTAAATTTTAATACTTGCTGAAAGCCGTTTAAATAAAACCATTCTTAAATCAAAAATTAGGCATTACGTCCCCTTTCTTCGGTAAACAACCTCCCCTTTTTCGTCCTTATCTGTTTCTCGACGTCCTCGATAATCTCCTCAATCATGTCCAAAGGTTTGTGCCCTATCTTTGCGGACCTGAACACACCAAAACTCGTCTCCACATTGAATTTTATTTCGCCCGTGTGGTCCCCTTTGGCACCAAAACTCTTGTGGAAAGCCTTCACAGAGTCCAAACTTTCACCGGAATAACGGACTTCGAACTTTTTTATAAACCCATCAACCTTTTCCTCTATACTTTTTTGCATATCCTCAAAACCCTCAAAGCCGACAAAATTCACATTCACCATACAATCACAAAAATTTGATAATTTTTAGAATATTAAAAATAATGGTATTTTATATATAATAACGCAGAATTTGTGACATTCCGAAATGGGCTTAAATCCTAAAGGCCAACTAAATGACGATGAATTTAAAAAAATTTTTAGAAGAGAACAAAATATGGCACCGATTCATTACTAAAAGTAGAGAGAGTGGGCACACTCTAGAGTCGGCTGAATTAGCTGGTTTGGATGCAAATAGACTGGCCAAATCGCTGGTGCTGCTTGACGAAGAAAAAAACGCCTATCTGGTGATAATCCCAGGCCCCTGTAAAATGAACTTCGAAAAGGCTAGGAAAGGCTTTGGTGTGAAAAAATTGCATCTTGCTCCCTTTGAGGAGACAAAAAACTACTCTGGTTATGAACCGGGGGAGACACCACCTATCCATCATCTAGTTCCGATGAGAACTGGCCTAGATAAGAGATTCCTGCAGTACGAGACAATGTACGGAGGGGGTGGAGATAAATCCCTCGTTGTGGAATTAAAGGTTGCGGATGTTGTCCGTCTAAACAAAGCTATTGTAAGTGACTTTTGCTCCGATTCGTGACTTTACTAATTTTTTTTGATTTGCGGTTATAGACGAAACTATGACATTTGAAAACCTATATAAGCTTTAAAACCTCATTTTTTAGAGTGATTTGGATGGTAGGTGAAAGTCGGACAAGGTGAATGTAAAACAGTTGTCCATTTCTAGTTATTCCGACGTTTCAAAATTATCTTCTGAAATAAAAACTGTACACTTCAGAAAATTTGTCAGCAGAAAAATGGCCGACTTAATTTTAGAAAATCATCCCCAAGTCAAAAAAGTTTCTCTTTCTAAATATGTCTATTCTAAGTGCGACTCCAGTATTTTCGATCTCTTTGAACGAAAAAATGTCGAAATAATACTTCAAGACAGGAGCCCCGGTAGGCCAAACATTTTGGAGGTGCTGATATGACTGATATCGATTGTGGTTGGCCAGATCCTAGTCCGAGTTTGACTATCCAACAGCGATTAATTTCAATTTATGGCCGTGAAGGTGCCCAAAGATTTGTCAGGAGGGTTAGCACTTCACAAAATTACAGGTTTGACCCAGACGACACTATTGAAAAAGATTTTAAGAGAATCCACGGTTATCTTTTGACTAGCGCACTACCATTCATAGGAGGTTATTTGGATGAATAACGAGGATGAAAAGAAAAAGGTGGTAGAGTTCAAAACAAAGGATACAACCACTTTCAATAACGTTATTATAGCTGACATTTCGAATGTAATTTAAGTTTGATATCAAATAATTAAAAAGAGGTGTTTGTGTGAGAATACTGCAACTTCATGTTGACTTCATAGAGTACGAGCCGCTGAAGAAGGAAATCCAGATGGCCGAGGAGGCGGAAAAGAAGAAACAAAAATACGAGAACCTAGTTGTCCTGTTCGTCGCAACAGAGAAAGACGACACTTTAAAAGTCGCAGAAAAGGCTGTTAAGGAAGTAAAAGAGAGCTTGAATCAGATAAAATGCGATGAGGTACTCATCTACCCATTCTCGCACTTGAGCAGCGACTTGGCCAAGCCAAGCGAGGCTCTGAAGGTGATTAAAGTCTTGGAAGCGCAGGCTAAAAAAGCTGGTTTAAAAGTACACAGAGCCCCATTTGGATGGAACAAACAGTTTTCGCTAAAGATAAAAGGGCATCCCCTGGCAGAACAGTCAAAAACAATCACCAGCGCTGCGGCTGAAAAGGAAAAAGAGGGAATAGTGTCTAATGCCTTAAAAGAAGAGGAAAAGATAGTTTCCGAATGGTTTATAATGGAAACCAACGGTGAAATGACGCCTATTCATGTCGAGGACGGCAAGGTGGTCGTGGACGGCAAATTCGACCTCAAGAAACATGAAAACCTGGCCAAATTCGCAAAATACGAGATTGCCAAAAGCAGGGAAGTCAAGGAACCCCCGGCGCACATTAAAATAATGAGGGAGCTGGAGTTGGCCGACTATGAAAGCGCGAGCGACCCTGGAAATTTGCGATTTTACCCAAAAGGGAGGTTGGTGAAATCCCTTATCGAAGATTTCGTGACAAGGACTGTCATCGACGAGGGGGCGATGGAGATGGAAGGTCCTATCATGTTTAGCGTCGACCACCCGGCAGCGATATCGTACCTCAACAAGTTTCCGGCAAGGCAATACATCGTGAAATCTGGCGACAGGGAATTTTTCCTGAAGTTCGCGGCTTGCTTCGCCCAATTCACTATGGCCCATGACATGAACATTTCGTACAAAAACCTCCCACTTTGGCTCTATGAGCTGACAAGGTACAGCTTCAGGAGGGAGAAGGAAGGAGAACTAGCGGGTTTAAGGCGTCTAAGGGCTTTCACTATGCCCGATTGCCACGCTTTCTGCCAAGACATACCACAGGCGATTAAGGAGTTCGAGAGGAGATTCAAGATGTGCCAGGGAGTTATGGGCGGCATAGGGCTTGACAAGAGCGAGTATGAGTTGGCGATTAGGTTCACCAAAGAGTTCTATGGCGAGCATAAGGAATTCATCAACCTTCTCATGAAGCTTCACGGCAAGCCGGCCCTGATAGAAATTTGGGACAAGAGGGTTTTCTATTTTATCCTGAAATACGAGTTCAATTTCGTCGACGCTTCGGAGAAGGCGGCAGCCTTGTCAACCGACCAGATAGACATTGAGAACGCAAGCAGATATGATATAAACTTCGTCAATGAAGAGGGCAAAAAGGAAAACCCCGTCATTTTGCACTGCTCCCCCAGTGGGGCCGTGGAGAGGGTGATGTACGCACTATTGGAGAGGGCATACATCAAGCAAAAGGCAGGGGGAATTCCCGAGTTGCCTCTGTGGCTTTCGCCAACCCAAGTCAGAATTATCCCATTGAAGGACGAATATTTGGATTTAGCAAAAGATTTACTGGGTAAATTTGAAGGCGAGAAAATAAGGACTGACGTTGACGACAGGTCTTTGACAGTCCAAAAAAGGGTCAGGGACGCAGAACTAGAATGGGTCCCATTTATTCTGGTGGTTGGGGAAAGGGAGAAAAAGGGCGGTGAATTCACCGTCAGGATCAGGGCAGAAAAGAGCAAAGAGTCCAAGATGAAATTCAACGACATAATAAACAAAATAAAGGAAGACGTCAAAGACAAGCCGTTCAAGAAGCTGTCATTGCCTAAAATGCTTTCAAAAAGGCCGATATTCGTGGGCTGAATTTTATTTCTTTCCCACGTTCTTCCCTTGGTTCCAGACCAGATCGAACATCGGCTGCCCCAGGTTTTTGGCTGCGTGTTGCGACTTTGTCCAGAACATCATATATTGGGATGTATGGACCTGTTCAGGATCAGATAAGCCCATTGACAGCTGTTTATCGTCGATGACATAGAAGTTCCCGAAAATAGGGGAGGAAGAAGAGCTTATGTCCTTTATTTCGGCGACGCCACTCAATGTCTTTATCGCATCGCCGCACTTGTCGTTGGCATTCACGGCAATCTTGATGTTAACCCCCTTCTCCTTCATCTTTTTCAGTATGCTAAGATGGTTGTTCGTCAGCTCATTTAGGCCGTTGGGCGTCGTGACTATACTGATTGTTGAAGAGGCATCCCTCAGCATAGAGTCCATCTGCTGCAATACAGAGTATTTTCCCTTCAATGCCCCAGTCATGTCCTCCATCGATATTATCTGTAGGGACTGTTGGTGAATAGATTCCAGTTCTTCCACCAGGGAAGAGACCTGTAACTTTTCAATCCTGGTAATCCTCTCTGTAAGATCCATCTCAAGCGTCTTCTTTGACTTCTCCAAGGCTTCTTTGGGGGCCACTCCGACATATCTAAGTGGCTTGGAGGTCTGGACGATTACGAAGCCTTTGTCTGCCAAAGTCTGAAGAACATCATAACTCCTTGACCTGGGCACATTGGCGACCGCAGACAGCTCGCCTGCAGTAGCAACCCCCTTCGCGAGTAAAGCAACCCAGAGCCTTCTTTCATAAAGATTAAGACCAATCCCTTTTAGTGCATCCATAACTTCCGGAGAAGCCAACATCCAATTACCCCCCTTATTACTTAATAGTGATTGTTTATTTAAGAATTTATTTGTTTACTTAAATTCTCATCACAAATTTCTTTCTACAATGAAAGAGCCTATTTTAGCGTCAAACATCTGAAAATTGCTGTTTGAAGATACTCTCAACCCTTTCTAAAGTGTCAGCATCCACTGCTTTTTTGTCGGATTCCCTGAACCTCAAGAGTCGTGGGAACCTCAGAGCGAAGCCCGACCCATATTTCGGGGATTTCTGTATCTCCTCGTAGCCTACCTCCACCACTATCTCCGGCTTGACCTTGACATTCACACCGTCCTCTTTTACTATGAGTTTTTTCAGTTTCCTTGTCAGATCTCCGAACTGCTCGTCAGTCAACCCAGTCCCGAGTTTTCCACATTCTAGGAACTCCCCGGAGTCGGCATCCCTACACGACAGCTCTACCGAGCTTAACCATTTAGATCTCTTACCTTTTCCCCACTCAGCCCCAGTTATAACCAGATCCAGCGGCTCCAACACCGGTTTTATTTTTATCCATGACCCGACCCTTCTGCCGGGCTGGTATTTCGCAGCCATATTTTTTATCATCAAACCCTCTTGTTTGCTTTCAAGGGATTTCTTGTAGAATTCCCTTACCTTTTTCAAATCCTTCGTTCTCAGCTGTTCCACGATTTCGAACTTCTTTGGAATTGGTTTGACAACCTTCTCAAGCTTCTCGCGCCTTTTTGAGAAAATCTCCCCCATCAATGGTTTTGAGTTGAGGTAGACTATGTCAAAAAGGTACACCCTCACAGGGACTTTCCTTGTCATCTCCTTTATGTCATACTTTCTTTGAACCCTCCTCGAGAGCTTCTGGAAGGGCAAGGGGTTGCCTTCTTTATCGGTTGCTATACATTCCCCTTCAATTATGCAACTTTTCGCGTTCAGGGATTTGGCGTATTCAGCTATCTCCGGGAACTGGCCAGTGACATTTTCCAGTCTCCTAGTGAAGAGCCAGATTTTACCGTCTTTCTTGTGGATTTGAAGCCTCACCCCATCGAACTTCCATTCAGCACCGGCATCCTCATATTTGTCTATCGCCTCCTCGATGCTCGGTTCTTTTTCCCCCAGCATAACCACTATCGGCTTCCCAGGCTCCATCTCAATCCTTTCTAGGGCTTCATTGCCTCCTTTTTTGGCTACGACAGCTATTTCCCCGTAATTAGGCCTCAAGAACCATGCATTTTCCACAAGTGTAGGATTCACACCGAAAGACTTTGCTATGGCGTCCCTGACAATCCCTTCCGCCACCCCGATTCTAAAAGTCTCAATAACGGTTTTTATGAGATATTTTGCCTCTTCTGGCTTTGAAGAGGACAGCAAATTGGATATTAAGCCTATTTTTTTCTCCTGGGAACCTTTTCCGACCAAATCGGACAGCTTTTCAACATTAGTTACGACATCATCTACAGTAAGATTCCTGGTGAATAAAGACGCTTGTCTTTTAGCTTCCATGCACTTCTCAGCGACTATCCCCAAGTCCCCAAGATTTTTCAGCTTATTGACCACATCCTTTTCCGACAGCCCAGTCGTCTTAGATATAATCTTAATCATCATCTGGGTTGCTACGCCGGTCTTTTTGTCGGAATACGCGGGGAAAACCCTCCCCATTGACAGAGTGACAACCTTTTCCAGGACCTCCTCCGGAGTCTTAGAGAACAGTTCGGATAAAATTTCCACTTTTTTCAGCTTTCCGGGTTCCTTCTCAAGTTGTGTGTAAGTCTTGACAAGCTCAATGTACCTCATAAGAATATCTTTGTCCTAAAAGTTAATATTTCATACACACAATACTTAATCATGGATGTTTTTGAGTGTATCCAAGGAAGGCGTTCTGTAAGAGCGTACGGCAAAGAGTCCGTACCTGTTGAAAAGATTGTTCAAATAATAGATGCCGGGCTTGACGCCCCTTCTGCAGGCAATACACAACCATGGGAGTTCATCATAGTTAGCGACAAGAAAGTCAAGGAGGAAGTATACAACGTCTCATTGCAGCAAGAGCATATCAAAAAAGCTTCGACCCTGATAGTTGTTCTGGCCAATAAGAAAAGATTCAGCTCCAAATATGGCGACAGGGGCAGAGAGTTATACTGCATCCAGGACACCGCCGCCTGCACAGAGAACATGCTTTTGGCCGCGCATGCGTTGGGCCTTGGAGCTTGCTGGGTAGGGGCCTTTGATGAGCTGAGACTCAAAGGGGTTTTGGGGATAACAGACGATGATATAAAACCAGTCGTAATTTTGACGATAGGAGAAACAGTGCCCTATGAAATCCCAGAAAACCCAGGAAGGATAGCCATGGACAAGATCACATGGGCCGAGAGGTACGGCGAGAAACCTAAGTGGATACTGCCATATCAGAGGAAGCACAGGCTCTCTTATGAACCTCTGGATCAGACCCTAATCAAAGCAAAAGAAAAAATTGACGAGAAGATATCTCAGGCTAGCGAAAAGGAAGCTTCTAAAGCCTCTGAAACAGAAAAAAAAGGCACGGAAAAACCCAAGAAAAAAGGATTCCTAGACTTTTTTAGAAAGCTAACCAGATAGAAAATTTAAATTACAAAAAAGAAATAAATATAGGTGCCTTTCTTATGAAAAAGCTACTACTGGTTTTGTTATCTTTAACTTTTTGTTTGGCGCCAATTCTTGCAAATGACGTCACCCTTGTGCTGCCAGATTCGGCGATAGCAGTTTATGCTGGGGAGCAGAACATCATCGAAATACCGATAAAGAACAGTGGCCTCCAAAGCGATACGGTCTCGATCTCTATTTGGCCAAACAATTGGGTGGATTTGAAGACTTATTGGGTAACCTTGGGCCCAGGGGAAACGAAAAAAGTCTCACTGTTCGTCGAGCTCCCAGAAACAACGGAAGAAGGGGTTAAAGTATATACAATAACCTCAAAATCACTCGAGACAGACTCAACCTCGTCTCTACCTTTATACCTCAACGTGAAAAGAAGGACTGACATAATCCTGACTGAAATAAAGCTAAACAAACAGACACTTCTCCCAGGCGAAGTCTTGTCTATCCAATCGGTCGTGGCCAACCTGGACAGATACAACCTATTGGAAGTTACCGTAACAACCGATATTTTAAAAGATGGCAAATTGATCAAAAAATCCGAGACTGTCCTCAAGTTGGAACCTAAAAGCACCGGCACATCGACAGTCTTTTTCGACATAGAGAACGTCTATGAGGCCGGAAATTACGCTGTCGAGGCCTCAATCAGGGACTCTTTGAACAAGATAGTGGACGAGGATGAAACAAGCTTTGAGATAAAAAACCACATAAAGATATCCAAAGAGGTGACGGGCGAGTGGGGACTTTTCTACTTCAAAAAAACCATAAGAATCGAGAACCAAGGCAATGTGAGAAATTCAAACCTCACCTTCACAGACTCAATACCAAAATATATGGTCTACTTCTTCTACCCTAGCACAGAACCGGCAAGCCATGAGATAAAAGACAAAAACGCCTATTACTATTGGGAGATCACCAACTTGAACCCTAACGATTCCACAGCCATAACCTATAGGCTCAATTTCTTCGCCCTCCTGGTGGCCTTGCTGCTGGCTTGCATTCTGCTTGCCCTCCTGGTCAAATACCTAAGGAGGCCCATAATGGTCAAAAACCACAGGGGATTCTTCTCAGGGGACAAGGAAGTCTCAATATCCCTGCACATAAAAAACAGGGGCAAAAAACCAATCAAAAACATATTTGCGAAGGATTTCGTCCCTTCGGTGGTCAAGGTTATCGGCGGTTTCGACACGCTGAAGCCCAAGATAAGGAAAAGGGAGGATGGGATTGACCTTCTTTGGAAAATTGAAAAAATTAGGCCGGGTGAAGAGGTGATACTTAGCTATAAGATACAGCCTTCAATCGAAATAATAGGCGATCTGGAGCTACCAAAGGCTAAAATGATGCATGAAAGCAGGCTTGGAAAAAGAAGGGTCTCAATATCCAAGTCGATCATAATAAAGGGAAAAATTAAATAATCTTTCTGCTATTTTTAATAGGTGTCCCCTTGTAGCTCAATGGTAGAGCACTCGGCTGTAGTCAGGCACTTTTTCGTGTTTGGCACCAGCAGGTGTTTGTCAGAAACCGAGGGGTTGCTGGTTCAAATCCGGCCGAGGGGATACTTTTTTTCTTAAGTGGTGTTTATTTTTGAAGGCCACCTCCTGCAGCACTTATGTACTTTGGGGTGACTGTAGAAAGACTTAAAAGCTTAACATTCTAGATTTGAAGATAGGTGAAAATATGGCTTTCCGTTATGATATAACAAGATTAACACTAGGTACTAGAGTTACCTACCAAGAAGATGGATTATTTTCAAAGCCAATTGTTGGAATTTTAGAAAGTGTGGATTTAAATGATGATACAACTCTCGATTTTGGGTATATAACAATTGATAAAAAAATATATCCTATTAGAGTGGGTAGTGTATTAAAACCAGCTAATCAATAAAATTGGTTTTTTCGAAGATGATTTAGTGTGACTAAAATGAACTCTGAAGGTCCCCCTATACCAACTTATACCACAAACTCCTCCAAAAAACCAAAATTTTAAATTGTTAAACAGCGAAAACTGGGGTATCGGCAATATTTAAATAAATATCGGTATAATAGATTATGTTGGCGATCAAAACGGAAAGGAAACACCTGTTCCCATTCGAACACAGAAGTTAAGCTTTCCAGTGATCTGGCGTGTACTGCCTTAGGGCGGGAAAACCAGGACATTGCCAACACCCTTCCAAAACGGTGGTTATTTATTGATCGGCCCTTCCAACCCAATTAGTTCTTTTTTTATAACAAGTGAGTGCTCTGGTAGTGTAGCCAGGTCTATCATCCAGGACTGTCATCGTTATTGGTCAATAAATAATGGCAGATCTCCTGGGACCCGGGTTCAAATCCCGGCCAGGGCGTGGTTGGTGATAGGTTGACTGCAGAGGAAATAGACATAACAAAGCACGAACTAGTGCCAAAACACAGGATTCTCTCCCCCGAAGAAAAGGAGGAGGTGAAGAAGCGGTTCAGGATCAAAAGTGACTCTCAATTCCCAAGAATACTCAAGAAGGATCCAGTTATCAAGGTTATAGAGGCAAAAAAAGGGGATTTGTTAGAAATTACAAAAAAGAGTACTATTTTCGGGGAGACGGTCTATTATAGGATTGTGGTGGAGTAGATGGAAAGCTTCAAGTTGCTTTTAAAGTCTTACTTTGAGGAAAAGGGGTTCGCGGACTTCCAAATAAAGTCCTACGACGATTTTATAGAGACCAGAATACCCAACATAATAAAACAAATAAAGGAGATAAAACCCGAGGTCCCTGACATAGGGGAGTTCAAAATAAAGCTTGGGAGATTCAAGATAGGTACACCTTCCGTCAAAGAGGCCGACGGTTCGGTCAGGGAAATCCTCCCGCTGGAGGCAAGGATGAGGAATTTGACCTATGCGGCACCCATGTTCATAGAGATGACGCCGATCCTGAACGGAATAGAGAGCGAGACGATGCTTGTTAATTTCGGGGACTTGCCCGTGATGCTGAAATCCAAAATATGCTCTCTGTCGAACATGAGCAGGAAGGAACTCATGGAAAACGGCGAGGACCCAGACGACCCAGGAGGTTATTTCATCATAAACGGCACCGAAAGGGTTTTGGTATTGATAGAGGAGATAGCCCCAAACAGGATTATAGTTGAGAAGTCGAACATATCAAACATCTCCGAGACGTGCAGGATTCATTCGGAAAAGGACGGCTACATCCAGAGGCACATATTGGAAAGGAAGACGGACGGAATAATCAGGATAAATTTCGCCAACATAAACAAACTACCCATCACGATTCTCCTGAGGGCTTTGGGCCTCGAGTCTGACAAGGACATATTGTCTGCAATTTCGGCTGACGAGGGGACCCAGCAGGAATTCTACCAGAACCTCTTCGAGTCCGGATCCACAAACCCCAAAGAGGCCATGGAGGAAATAGGCTCCCACCTTAAAATCCCTCAAAAGGAGTACAGGTCTGAAAGGGCGGAAAAAATAATCGACCGCTATCTTCTCCCGCACATAGGACAGGAAAAGGTCAACAGGCTTGAAAAGGCCATATACCTCTCCAAGGCGGTAAACAAGCTGATAAGATTCCACGACGGCAAAATACCCGAGGACGACTTGGATCACTACTCCAACAAGAGGCTTAAGCTCGTCGGCGACTTGCTTGAGGTTCTCTTGAGGTCAATACTTCTTGGCAAATGGGGACTCATCACAAGGATAAATTACAATTACCAAAAACTTACAAAAAGGGGCAGATTCCCCCCATTACCTTCCATTGTCGAATCAAACGTCTTAACAAATCAAATCATCTCGGCGATGGCTATAGGGTCTTGGGTCGGCGGAAGGACAGGAGTTTCGCAGAGGCTAGAGAGGGACAGCTACATAAAATCGGTTTCCCATATGAGGAATGTTCTGTCACCCCTGACATCAACCCAAGAGCACTTCAAGGCCAGAGAACTCCACCCGACCCATTGGGGGAGGATAGACCCATCTCAGACGCCGGAAGGTGCGACAATCGGGCTGAGGAAATACCTGGCCTCGATGTCCGATATCACAAAAGGCCTCTCCGAAAAGGAAGAGAAGCTGTTGTTTAACTTGGTTAAAAAAGGTTTGGAGTGATTCTATGACTGAGGTTTTCATGGATGGTCGGTTCGTCGGCGAGACGAAGAACGCCGAGTCTTTGGTAGAGAAATTGAGGGAGTTGCGAAGAAGCAACAAAATCCCAGACCAAGTGAACTTCTCTTACCTGACGCATCAGGACACCATGTTCATAAACACCAATGGGGGAAGGGCAAGGAGACCATTGATAATAGTGGAGAACGGAACACCGAAGCTCACAAGCAAGCACATGGAGGACATAGAAAAAGGCGTGAAAAAATGGTCCGATTTGATAAGGGAAGGCGTTATAGAATACCTCGATGCGGAAGAGGAGGAGAACGCATACGTTGCATTGAGGCCTGCCGACATAACGAAGGAGCATACGCACCTTGAGCTGGACCCTACGGTGATTTTGGGGATTTCAACTTCATTGATACCTTTCCCGGAGTTCAATCGTGGTGACAGGGTCAATTTCGGCTCAAAGATGGTTGGGCAGTCCATAGGGCTTTTCCTGCTGAATTTCCTTAGAAGGGTCGACACGAAGTCCAACATAATGGTTTACCCTCAAGCCCCAATAGTCAAAACCCACATGCATGACATCATAAACACAGAGGACCATCCGGGCGGCCAGAACTTGATAATAGGCATAATGTCTTACAAAGGCTTCAACATGGAGGACGGCGTCATAATAAACAAGGCTTCAATAGAGAGGGGCCTTTTCTGGAGCTACCTGTTCAGGACATACGAGACAGAGGAAAAGAGGTACATGGGCGGCCAGGAGGATGTGATTGGAATTCCCGAGCCTGGGGTCAGGGGATATGGAGGCGAAGACGTTTACAAGCACCTTTCCGAGGACGGCATAGCCGACCCAGAAACGGAAGTGACATCGGAGCAGATAATAATAGGGAAGACTTCCCCATTGAGGTTCCTCGGTAGCCTGGACCAATTCATAACCGGGTTAGAGAATGTCAGAGAGACTTCCATCAAGCTGAGACACGGCGAAAACGGTATTGTGGACAGGGTTTTTTTGACAGAAAGCAACGACGGCAATAAATTGATAAAGCTCGTGATTAGAGACCTCAAAAGACCAGAGCTCGGGGACAAGGTGGCCAGCAGGCACGGTCAAAAAGGGGTAATCGGACTTATTGTCCCTCAAGAGGACATGCCTTTCACGAAAGACGGCATAATACCAGACTTGCTGTTCAACCCACTAGGTATACCTTCCAGAATGACTATGGGGAAGCTGTTGGAGATAATCGCCGCAAAAATGGCTTCTTTGGAAGGCAAAAGTATCATTTCACCGCCTTTCCATTCCATTCCGGAAAGCGAGCTGAGAGAAAAACTAAAAAGCTTCGGATTCAGCGATGATGGAAGGGAGAATCTTTATGTTGGGGAGACAGGCACTAAATTCCAAGAAAGGATTTTCATAGGTAGCGTCTTCTACCAAAAACTGGACCATCTAGTGTCAAACAAGATACATGCCAGGTCGAGGGGACCGACCACACTTCTTACAAAACAACCAACCGAGGGAAAGGCCAAAAGGGGAGGCCTTAGGCTCGGTGAGATGGAGAAGGACGCTTTGATAGCGCATGGCTCTTCGCTTCTTTTGAAGGAGAGGCTGGATTCAGACAGGGCCAAATTATTCGTCTGTAAGACTTGCGGCCTTTTCAGCGTCGAGGACAGGGCAAAGAACAAGGTATATTGCGCTGTTTGTGGCGACTCAAAGGCTACGCCGGTAGAAATATCCTATGCCTTCAAGCTTTTGCTGGACGAGCTCAAGAGTATGCTAATCTACCCCAAGATTGTCGTAAAGGAGGAGTGATGTCATGATAGACAAAGTTGTGTTTGGCGTCTTGGACCCTGAAATTATAAGGAAAATGTCAGTCGCGAAAATAAACAAGACAGACCTTTACGACCAGGAAGGTTACCCGATAGAGGGTGGCCTCATGGACCCAAGGCTAGGCATTATAGACCCCGGTCTACGTTGCAGGACATGCGGAGGGTCTACCGGGGATTGCAAGGGGCATTTTGGACATTTGGACTTGACAAGGCCCGTTATCAACGTGAATTACGCTAAACTCATCTACAACATCCTGAAGCTGATATGCAGAAGCTGCGACAGAATACTTCTGGATGAGGCCGGGCTTGAAAAGTTCAACAAAGGGAGAAAGTCCCTCAAGGTCCTAAGGAATCTCATTAAAACTAAATGCCCCTATTGCGGCGAAAGACAGAAGAAAATAAAGTTCATAAAACCCACGACCTTCACGGAAGGGAGCGCAATCCTATCAGCGGCGGAGGTAAGGGAGAGGCTGGAAAAGATAAAGACTGAAGATTTAACTACCCTAGGATTCAAGGAGGTCAGGCCTGAGAATTTTGTGATTTCCCTCCTGCCGGTCCCTCCTGTTACAATGAGGCCATCAATCACCCTTGAGACAGGCGAGAGGTCAGAGGACGACTTGACGCACAAGCTGGTCGACATAGTAAGGATAAACAAGCGGCTGAAGGAGAACATAGACCTGGGCGCCCCCGAGTTCATAATCCAGGATTTGTGGGAGCTTCTCCAATACCACGTTGCCACTTACATAAACAACGAAATTTCGGGAGTCCCGCCGGCCAGACACAGGTCTGGCAGGATTTTGAAGACTTTGACACAGAGGCTTAAGGGGAAGGACGGGAGGTTTAGGCACAACCTTTTGGGGAAGAGGGTCAACTATTCGGCCAGGACAGTCATAAGCCCCGACACTATGCTGGACATAGATGAGGTTGGAGTCCCGCTTTCTATAGCCCAAGAGATAACCATACCAGTTGTCTTGAACGATAAGAATATAGGGCATATCAAAAAACTGATATTGAACTACCCGAGCTGGCCTACTGTCAACTATATCCTGAGGTCAGACGGCGCCAAAAAGAAGATAACCGAAATGAACAAGGAAGAGATTGCCGAAAAGCTTGAAGTCGGCTATATAGCAGAGAGGCAGTTGCAGGATGGGGATTGGACCATCTTCAATAGGCAACCCACGCTCCACAGGATGGGGATGATGGGCCATAGGGTGAGGGTTCTGCCATACAAGACATTCAGGCTCAACACCCTGAACTGCCCGCCCTACAACGCGGACTTCGACGGGGACGAGATGAATTTGCACGCCCCCCAGACCATAGAGGCCCAGGTGGAGACAAAGCTGTTGGCCAACGCCACTCTGCAGATAAGAAGCCCGAGATTCAGCGGACCGATTATAGGAGCTACAAAGGATCATATAGCCGGTTTATTCTTGCTGACAGGCAACAAAATCAAGATTTCAAGGGAGGACGTTGTGGATATAGTCAGATTCTGCAACTTTGAAATCGAAATACCTGAAAAGA
The DNA here is from genome assembly GCA_001784635.1 of Candidatus Micrarchaeota archaeon RBG_16_49_10. GTDB lineage: Archaea > Aenigmatarchaeota > Aenigmatarchaeia > CG10238-14 > CG10238-14 > RBG-16-49-10. The sequence continues at coordinate 42,131 of MFRS01000003.1, read as the reverse complement.
AGACCTTCAACGGCAAAGAACTTTTCAGCCTTTTCCTGCCCAAGGACTTATCCTTAGAGTACAAGGACAAAAGCGACACAGTCGTGATTAAAAACGGTAATTTGGTTGCAGGGTCTATAGGATCTAAAGGCATGGGTGCCTTCAAGGGGAAGCTGCTGGACGAGCTGGACAAGCAGTACGGCCACAGCTTCGCAAAGAGATTCATGTTCGATATAACCAGGATTTCACTTGAAGTCTTAACCAGATATGGCTTCAGCATATCCATAGCGGATTTGGACTTGTCACCTGAGATAGACAAAAAGGTGAGAGAGGTCATCAAAAAAACCGAGAGGAACGTGGACAAGATGATAGAAGACTTCAACAAAGGCAAAATAAAGGCGATAATCGGGAGGACAACCAGGGATTCGTTAGAGCTTTCAATAAAAAACATGCTGGCCGACATTTTGAATGAAGTCACAAGCATAGTCAAAAAGGACATCCCAGAGACGAGCATTGTGCTGATGGCGAAAAGTGGGGCTAGGGGCAGCATCATAAACATAGTGCAAGCCGCCCGCCTTATCGGACAGGAGACAGTCAAGGGAGAGAGAATCTACATAGGGTATCACAACAGGACTTTCTCTCACTTTAAGAAAGGCGACATAAGCCTGGAGTCAAAGGGCTTTGTCACCAATGGCTACAAGCAGGGGCTTTCCCCGTTCGAATTCTTCTTCGACGCGATGAACAGTAGGGAGGGCCTGATGGACAAGTCCCTCAAGACAAGGCACAGCGGTTACCTCGAGAGAAGGCTTATCGGGGCCTTGAAAGACCTTAAAGTAGAATATGACGGGACCGTCAGGGACTCGTCAAAAAAGATAATACAGTTTATTCCTGGCGAAGATGGCTTGGACCCATCGAAGATACAGAAAGGTGGTATAAATGTCGCAAAAATCGCAGAAAGAATATGAAACGATCCTGCCTGAAGAGATGATCAGGGAAATAGATAGGGTTTCCAAGCTCAAAAAATTCGACGAGAAGAAGAGGGAAAAACTGACCAAGGAAGTCCAAAAGGTATATTTGAATTCCGCCTTCGAGCCAGGGGAGGCTGTAGGCATCATAGCGGCCCAATCGATTTCTGAGCCGGCAACCCAGATGACGATGAGGACCTACCACTTCGCGGGGTCCGCGGGGATGCAGATCACATTAGGTCTGCCCAGGCTTATAGAGGTCTTCGACGCAAGAAAGGAGCCAACAACCCCGACGATGACCATATACCTCAAAAAGGAATTTAACGACCAGAAGAACAGCGAAAAGATCGCAAAGAAGATAAAAGAGAAGAGGCTAAAGGGCTTCGTCGAGTCTGTCTCCCTGGACTTGACCAACAAGGTCGTGAAAATTAAGCTGAAACCGGAGTACGAAAAGAAGTTCGAGAAGATAACGGAGATACTGAAGCTGAAGTTCAAGAAGTACAAGATGATGAGGAGGCATTCGGTCATCGACGTTTCGGTCGAGGATGATATAGAGATAAAGGAGCTCCAGAGAATCAAGAAGAAGGTTCTTGAGTCGATAATTTCTGGGATACCCAAGATAACCAACACCGTGGTCTTCAACGAGGGGAAAGACTGGGTTATAAGGACCTTGGGCTCCAATTTCGAAAAGCTGGTCAAGATAGAGGAAATAGACTTTTATAGGTCTTACACCAACAACATTCATGAGGTGGCAGAGACTTTGGGCATAGAGGCCGCAAGGTCAGTCTTGCTGTCGGAACTAAACTCCATACTCGAGCAGCAGGGGTTGGAGGTTGATAAAAGGCACTTGACATTGATCGTTGATATAATGACCTTTGAAGGCGCGATAGAAGCCGTTGGGAGATACGGCGTGGCGGGGTCCAAAGCCTCGATTCTAACCAGGGCAGGATTTGAGGAGACTGTTAAGCACCTTGTCAGGGCATCAGTCAGAAACGAGGCAGATAACTTTAACGGTTTGTTCGAAAATATAATGGTAAACCAACAAATACCTGTCGGAACCGGGATGTTTGACTTGATTGTCAGGATGGAAGACGAATGAGCGACTTAAACAAGCTGATTAAGGCCAAAGTGAAGGAGGGAAAGGTCATAATGGGCTACGGGGAGGTCCTGAAGCTCTTAAAGACTCAGAAGCTGAAGAAGGTGGTTTACGCCAACAACCTCCCTGCCGACAAGATTAAAATGATAGAGCACAACTCAAAAATTTCCAAGACTGACATAGAGGAGTACCAGGGGAACGGCATGGACCTGGGTCTGGTCTGCGGGAAGCCATTTTCAGTGGGCGTTATAGCGATAAAAGGTAGTGAGAAATGACGATAGTGTTCACGACAGAGACGATAAGGCTCCTAACCCTTTTTGAGAACATAACCAATGTACCAGTCAAGGACTGCTTTGTCGACAATGACACGGTATATTTCATAGTCGAAGAGGGTAAAATAGGCCTCGCCATAGGCAAGGGAGGTTCATCAATAAAAAACGTCGAGAACGTCATCGGCAAAAAGGTCAAGGTCTTCGAGTATTCATCAAAGCCCGTCGAATTCATAAAGAACCTCATCCCCCAATCCAAGCAGGTGAGCGTCAAGGAGAATGGCAATGAGGTCGAGGTCGAGGTCAGGGTTGACAAATCCGACAAGGGCTACGTCATGGGTAGGGGAGGGGAAAAGATAAAAATATATAAGGAGATATTGAAAAGAGTTCATAATATATCGAACCTTCAGGTGAAATGATGGCAAGAGGAGAATTTTCCGCCAGGAAGCTCAGGAAAGGCAGAATGAGGCAGAGGTGGAAGGAGCAAAAGTACATGAAGAGGCACCTTCACCTAAAGGAAAAGGAGCCTTTGGGCACTTCCCCCCAGGGCAAGGGCATTGTCATCGACAAAAGGACTTGCGAGCAGAAGCAGCCACACTCAGGCCTGATAAAGACAGTCCGTGTCCAGCTTACCAAAAACAACATACAAGTCACGGCTTTCGTGCCTGGAACCAAGGCCATAGACCACATAAGCGAGCACGATGAAGTCGTGATAGAGGGGATAGGTGGCTCCCAAGGCGGCCCTGTCGGCAGCCAGTGGGGGATAAAGTACAAAGTCATCAAGGTCAATGGGATATCTCTTCCTGAGATTTTGAAGGGCAAGAAGCAGAAGCCGATGAGGTAATCCTATGGCTGACGTCAAACTTTTCAATAGATGGTCTTTTGATGGCGTAGAGGTCGCCGACCTTGGCTTGAAGCCATACATAAACCTTAGGCCAATAGCATCGCCAAAGACCGGCGGCAGGTACAGCAGGCAGCAGTTCCACAAATCCAAGATGAACATCGTTGAAAGGCTCATAAACAAGATAATGGTGAACGGCCACAGGAGCAAGAAGCACATAATAAGCTCCGGCAGGCAGACAGGCAAAAGCCAAACGATAATAAACATAATCCTCGGCGTCTTTGACGAGCTCGAGAAGAAGACAAAAGAGAACCCTATAAAGATTTTGGTTTTGGCATTGGAGAATGCCTCATTAAGGGAGGAGATTACATCCTACCAGATGGGCGGAGTCATGGTGAGGAAGGCTGTCGTCACCTCCCCGCAGAGGAGGGTGGATTCCGCATTGACTATAATAACGCAGTCCGCCTACAGAAGGTCTTTCGGCAAAAAAGTCTCAATCAAGGACGCGCTCGCAGAGGAAATACTTTACGCTTACAAGAATGACGCTTCCAAGTCCGAGGCGATAAAGGAGAGGGAGAGAATAGAGAGAGAGGCTAGCGTGGCTAGGTAACTTGAACATTCAGACGGGGATACAGCGATGGCAAAAGAGATGATTGACAGGATAAAAGAGTTGATGTATAAACCGGAAAAAATAAGGAACATAAGCACTGTAGCCCACATCGACCACGGCAAGACGACTTTCTCAGATAGCCTTGTCGCAGGGGCGGGCATGATATCAGAGCACCTCGCCGGCCAGCAGAGGTTCCTGGATTTTGACGACCAGGAACAGGAGAGGGGCATTACAATCTGGTCTGCCAATATAACAATGGTCCACGACTACGAAGGGGACGATTACCTTATCAACCTTATAGACACGCCGGGACATGTGGATTTCGGAGGCGATGTGACGCGTGCCCTGAGGGCTGTCGATGGTGCCATTGTCCTGATCGACGCTGTCGAGAAGATAATGCCGCAGACCGAGACCGTCCTTAGGCAGGCTCTCAAGGAGAGGGCGAAGCCGGTGCTTTTCATAAACAAGGTGGATCGGCTGATAAAGGAGCTCAAGCTTACGCCGGAGCAGATTCAAGAGAGGTTCATGAAGATTATAACCGAGGTCAACCTGCTTATTCAGAAGTACGCCGAACCTGATTACAGGGACAAATGGCTGGTGAATGTCTCTGACGGCTCTGTGGCTTTCGGCTCGGCCTTGAAAAAATGGGGCACTTCAGTCCCTTTCATGAAGAAGGTCGGGATAACGTTCAAAGACATAATAGATGCCACAGAGAATGGAACTGAGGACGAGCTGGCCAAAAAATCGCCTCTGCACAAGGTCGTCCTCGATATGACTATCAACCACCTACCTTCGCCGAAGGAGGCGCAGAGATACAGGATACCTAAGATTTGGTCCGGCGACATGGAGTCGGAAATAGGAAAAGCGATGGTCAATGTTGATACCAGTGCCAAGCTGGCTGCGATCATAACTAAAATAAACCCGGACCCGCATGCAGGCTTTGTGTGCACCGCGAGGATTTTTTCCGGGAAAATAGAGAAGGGGAAAGACGTCTATCTCATAGGGAAGCAAAAACCCCAAAGGATTCAGCAGGTCGCCGTCTACAAAGGCGCTCATAGAATCCAGGTCGAGGAGGTTGTGGCCGGCAACATAGTGGCTATAGTCGGCTTGAACGACGCCTTCTCCGGTGAGACCCTTTGCGAGCCAGAGCACATCATACAACCCTTCGAGGAAATAAAGCACATGTTCGAGCCTGTCGTCACTAAGTCCATGGAGCCAAAGAATCCACAGGACCTCACCAAGCTGATAACCTTCCTGAAGAAGCTGGCCAGGGAAGACACCACGATAAAGGTCAAGATAAACGAGGAGACTGGCGAGTACCTGATATCAGGATTGGGCGAGCTCCATTTGGACGCTAAGGTCGAGAGGAAGTTCAAGGAGATGGAAATGGACGTCAAGATGTCGCCGCCCATAGTCGTCTACAGGGAAACCGTCGGCAAAAGGTCCTCGGTGATCGAGGGGAAGTCCCCCAACAAGCACAACAAATTCTACTTTTACATTGAGCCTCTGGACGGGCCCATATACCAGGCCATGAAAGAGGAAAGGATACCAAGCAACTATGACTTCAAGAAGAAGAACCAGGAGCTCCAGAATACCCTCGTCGAGCTGGGCATGGAGGCGAAGGACATCAAGAAAATCCAACTCATTTACGAGAAGAACATGCTGATAGACCAGACGAAAGGTGTCCAGTACCTGAACGAGGTCATGGAGATGGTCAAGGAAGGCTTCAAGTACATGATTGACCAGGGGCCGCTCGCAAAGGAGCTCTGCTATGCTATAAAGGCTATTCTCGTTGACGCGGAACTCCACGAGGACCCTGTGCACCGCGGGCCTGGGCAGATACTGCCTGCCATAAGGCACGGCATCTCAGACTGCATGCTTCACGCGGACCCTCTGCTCCTTGAGCCCAAGCAAATCATAAGGATAGATGTCCCGACTGAATTGATGGGAGGGGCGATAAAGGAGACCCAGAACAGGAGAGGTCAGATTTTGGAGATGAACGAGGAAAGGGGTGTCACAATGATTCAGGCCAAAATACCCGTCGCGGAGATGTTCGGCTTTGACTCCTCGCTGAAGTCGGCCACCGGCGGGAAAGGGTTCTACAGCCTTATTGATGTCATATTCGAAAAAATCCCCAAGGATTTGCAGGATCAGGTGGTCCTGAACATCAGGAAAAGGAAGGGGCTTAGCCAGACAATACCCAAGTCAATGGAAGAAGAAATTTAAAGCTATATAATAATAATTTATACTTGTATAGGAGGTGTCATTGATGGCTGAATTACCAAAAATCAACCTAGTCACTGTCGGGCATGTAGACGCAGGTAAATCGACGATGATAGGAAGGCTACTGTTCGATTCAGGGGTTGTCAGGGAAGAGCAGCTCAGGAAGATGAAGGAGCTCGCGAAGGAGTACAAGAAGGAGACTTTCGAGTTTGCTTATTTCATGGACAGGTTGAAGGAGGAAAGGGAAAGGGGAGTCACCATAGACATTTCACACCAACCCTTTGAGACCAAGAAATTTTATTACACGATTATCGATGCGCCAGGCCACAGGGACTTTGTCAAAAACATGATCACAGGCGCCTCACAGGCGGATGCGGCGATACTGGTCGTCTCTGCCAAGAAGGGTGAGGGGATCCAGCAGCAGACAAAGGAGCACGCGTTCCTGATAAAGGTCTTGGGCATAAAGCAGCTGGTTGTCGCGATAAACAAGATGGACACGGAGAGCTACGACAAGAAGGTATATGATACCTTGACGGTTGAGGTCAAGAAGCTCTTGTCATCCATAGGTTATGACGGCAGCAAGATACTCATGGTGCCAGTCTCCGGATTGATGGGAGACAACATCTTCAAGAAGTCCGACAAGCTTTCATGGTTCACCGGGCCAACTTTGGTGGAAGCCATGGACAGCGCTTTCACTGCGCCGGAATTGCCGATGGACAAGCCGCTTAGGATACCAATCCAGGACGCCTATTCAATCACGGGCGTAGGGACAGTCCCCGTAGGCAGGGTAGAGACGGGAGTTCTCAAGCCGGGTGACAAGTTAGTCTTCATGCCAAGTGGCGCCCAGGGAGAGGTCAAAAAGATAGAGATGTTCCACAAGGAGCAGCCGAAAGCGATACCAGGGGACAACATCGGGTTCAACGTGAGGGGCATCGGCAAGAACGACGTGAAGAGAGGGGACGTGGCAGGGCCAGTTTCAAACCCGCCAACAGTGGCTAAGGAGTTCACGGCCCAGATAATAGTGCTGCAGCATCCGACAGTCATGACGAAGGGGTACACACCAGTCTTCCACTTGGGAACGTCTTCAGTCGCCTGCAAGTTCGAGGAGCTCATCAGCAAGATAGACCCGAAGACAGGCCAGGAGACAGAGAAGCACCCGGACTTCCTTAAGACTGGGGACGCCGCCAAGATAAGGGTTGTGCCGACAAAGCCTATGGTTGTGGAGAAGCAGTCAGAATTCCCGCAGCTCGCCAGGTTTGCGATAAGGGACATGGGCCAGACGGTCGCGGCAGGGATTGTCATCGACTTGGTGAAGAAGTAATTATTCTTTTTTTCCTTTTACCTTTTCTTTTTATTTTTAACTTACAACAATTTCCTCATGACAAACCCACATTATCGTCTTACTGAGCGCCCAAGAGCTGAAGTACTGATGGGATTAAGGTCCTCATACGCTAGTATGGTGTTAGAAATTTTATTGTCCCATCCAGAGGGGATTCGCTGTAGCAGAATAACTAAACTAATAAATGAAGATTTCCTAAGCAGACATGATAATCTCCAAACCCAGACTGCCATTTGTTATCTAAAAAGTAGGTATGGACTGAAAATATTATCTGATCACCAAGGCTTACGTGGATTGGGGATGCCGTGACATTACCTTATACCCAATTCAACACCGAAAACTATTCATTCCAGCCTAAAAGGGCGTGTGAAAACATTTAAATGCGTTTATACCACAATTAATATCTGGTTATCATGCAGGTAGCGAGGATAAAGCTTTCCGGGAAGGAGCCTGAACAGCTGGACGATATTTGCAAAGAGATAATAGGGGTAGCCAAGAAGTTCGGGATTGACTGGAGAGGTCCAATACCTTTGCCCACCAAGAAGCTGAAGGTGAGGCCCATGAAGACGCCTTGCGGGGATGGCACGGGCCACGGGAACACCACTTTTGACAAGTGGGAGATGAGAATCCACAAGAGGCTGATAGACATCCAGGCGGACGACAGGGCCCTAAGGCAGGTCCTGAGGGTCCAGGTGCCCCAGGGCATACACATCTCGATCAAGCTCCAGAATTGAAACTGTTAAATAAATCCTCCATGAAATTAGAATAATGTATTTCCTTGCCCATATGGGGTTGGCCGTGTTGGCCATGTCCATCCTGAGCCTAACCTTCACTTACGGAATCTTCGGTTCCCTACTCGCGGACTTGATAGACAAGCCGTTGCACTTCCTCGGCTTCGCGCCTTCCGGTAGGTTTATAGGACACACACTTTTCGCCTCCCTAGTCGCCTTCTCCTTCACGTATTTTGCCACCAAGGACCGCAAGAAATCGGCAGCGCTTTTTGTCGGGTATTTATCCCATTTCCTGGCTGACCTGTGCCATTCCTTCCTGCCATTATTTTACCCCTTCATTTCTTACAGGTTCCCGGTATACCCCTTTGGCCTGCGGTACACCCTTTTCTTCTTTCTGACGGATTTGGCCGGGATTTTGATTATGGTTTTCATCTACTTCAGGAACGAGAGGTTCAGGGCTGAAGTCAAGGGCCTAATGAGAAGGATTTCTGGCTACTTCCTTGTCCACTTCTTGTAGACAGGCCTGAATTCCTGTTCTGCGCGCCTTTTCCTGTAAACCAGATACCCGACCAGGGCGGCCACTATCGCTAAGGACACCAGTATGGCCATGGTCATCGCTTTCTGCTTTTTCTTTACGGCCTCTTCGTTTCTCGAGGCTATAGAGTCCTTCAGGCTGGCTGCGCTTGACTCAACGCTTTGGACAAGGAGGGCACTTTGCTCGTAGTCCCCGCTTTCATAGTAGTTCCTGGACGTCTCCAGGTCGGCCCTCAGGTTGGAAAGGCTTTCATAGAGGTCCTTGACATCCGCAATCCTCTCGACTTCCTCCAGCCTGCCGTTCAGATATCCCAAATCCTTATACAAGCCGTTTATTTTTCCAATGACATCCCCCGCAATCTTCAGCGATATCGGCGCAGTGATAGTTTCGTCCTCCGTCTCTATAACCAGGCTGCCGCTGAGGGTGGTCAGGAGCTCACTCCCGTAAAAGCTCGATGTATCGAAGAACATCTTGACTGCCCCATGGTCCCCTTGCTCAATCACTTTAGGCTTTTCAACTATCTCCCCCCAGCTTGTGAGGTCGCCGAGGAGGGTTATATTGTAGATTTTGGCCGCGCTCTTACCTGAATTCTCCAGGTCGAACCCTATCGTCTTTTTCTGCCCTGCCAAAAGGGAAAAGTCCATGCTAGCGGGCTCTATCAAGATGCTGCTGGGGTATCTCAGCTCAACCGACACTGGGACCTCGAGGACTTGGTCTAGGTAAGAGAGCTTCATGACGCCTTTATACACCCTTTGCTCGTCGGGCACGCTCAAATTAAGCCTGAGCGTGTAGTTCCCCTTGGAATTTATCGACGGGATGACAAAACTCTTGTTTTTGAAAAGAGGCTCCACTTCCCCTAAAATTTCAACTGTCAGGTTAGTTATTTTTTCACCCCCGCTGTTAGTGATAAGCGCAGTCCCGGTCATGTTTGCCGGGTATGCCGTCTTTATAACTATGGTCTCAGGAGTGACAGCCAGCCCAAGCCTCCCCCTCCCGTAAAAGCTGGTTTCCCCCTCTATCTTCCGCCCAGTGTAGTTGGCTTGGAAGTTGACAGTGTGCCATCCAGTATTGGAAACATTGTAGGTTATGTTGAAGCGCCCTTTCTGGTTTAAGTATGTGGTGTAGTTGCCATTGGGTCCAGTGACCTTCACAGACGAGTTTATCTCATCTATGCGCTGCCCCTGCATACCCCAAATTTCGAATTTGATAAGCACACTCTCGGTGACATTCTCTATGGAGACCTCAACCTTCAACAGCTTCACTTCCACGTTCCTCTTCACAACTACTGACCCATACCTCACGCTTATCTCGTACTTGCCGAGCGGATCAGCTTCGTCGAGCAGGTATATTGAGCCCCAGGATTTGCCGGAGCCAGTGAGAAACAATGATTTCACTTTCCCGTCAGGGTATACTATCTGTCCCTCCAGGCTCTGTATATCCACAGGTGACGCTACTGATATCTGTATCTCCTCCCCTGGCATGAAGATTTCCTTGTTCGTCGAGACGTTGAAGCCTATGTCGCTTTTGTCCGAAACCCACGCCAAAGTCCTGTTAAGCAGCCCCCAATCCAAGCAGCCGGGGCAATCGATGGCATAATCCTCTATCCCCCATGATGCCGCCTTGTAAGTCAGCCCCCTCCACACGTTGAGGAAGGGGTAATATCCGTCTGGCTTTGGGCCTGAGCCGTCAGGATCCCCCCAGACTGCAGCAAGCGACGTAGCTTTGTTCGGGTCAACAACAGGGTAAATTCTCCCCTGAAGGACGCTGTATGTTCTAATCTCATAGGGGCTGCTTATCTCATGGCTGTTGCTTATCACCTTCACCTCCCTCTGGGTTATCCTAGTGTTGTTAGTCTTGTTCGCGAAATCGAAGTACTGAGTGTAGACGCAGCCCATGCTTTCGTTGTCAAAAATAGTGGAGTTCCCGGCGAAGACAACGCCCTTCGTCATGTTGAGCGCAGAGGAGAGCTCCCTGCAGAAGCTGTCCCTCCCTGTTGTCAAGGCATTACTAGACAGCGATGTGACGAATACAGCATCAGAGCTATTCAACGCGCTTTTCCAATCGGAATTCGCGCTGGAGACGCTCCCGTCACCAACCAGGTAGACCGAGTAGTTTTCCCTTATCTTCCTGAAGTACTGGTAGGTCTGCGAGTCCATGCTGCTCGAGTCGTACTTTGAGACGAACACGATAGACTTTTTGCTGGTCGGGTTCTCATAGAAGCTGATAGCATAGGTCGCCACCATGAAAAGCTGGGCGACCAGGAGCGCAAGGAGGATTCTCTTCATGATATAGAAATGGTGTTTTGAGTAAAAAAGATTTTATCAATTATTTCAATCTGATTTCCGAATTCTAGTCATGGAAAAGGATGTCCTCGAGAAATACGAGAAGGCGGGCAAGATCCACAAGGAGGTAGCCCAATTGGCCAGGGGGATGGTCAAGGATGGGGCAAGCGTCCTGGACTTCACCAAAAAGATAGAGGATTCCATAAAGGCCAAGGGCGGAGGGCTGGCATTCCCTTTGAACGTCTCGATAAACGACATCACGGCCCATTACACACCTGATTTTGATGATACCCTCACTTTCAATCCCGGCGACCTGGTGAAGGTGGACATAGGCGTCCAGATAGACGGTTACATAGCCGACGGCGCATTCTCAGTCCTGCTTGGGGAAAACTCCAGCCCTGTGATAAAAGCTTCCGAGGATGCCGTCGAGCAGATTATCAAGAACATAGCCCCTGGAAAGACCGTATCGGAGATGTCCCAGATAATCGAGGAGGTGGTCAGCAGCTACAACCTCAACCCTGTCAGGAACCTGGCCGGGCACTCGGTCGACCAATACATCCAGCATGGCGGCCTCTCAATCCCAAACGGCAAGACAACTTTAGACGAAAAGATACCCGAGGACACTGTCCTAGGCATGGAAGTCTTCGTGACCGATGGTGAAGGATGGGTCAAGGAGTCCTCTCCGACGTTGATCTACATGTTCCTCCAGCCTAAACCTGTGAGACTGCCCGAATCAAGGAAAATACTCCAGAGAATCCTAACGGAATATCAAACACTCCCTTTCGCAAAAAGGTGGCTCTCGGACTTGGGCGGAAACATCAAGATATCGATGGCCCTGAGGGAGCTGGCTTCCAGGGGGGTGGTGCGGGAATACCCTCCTTTGAGGGAGAAGTCAGGCAGGCCGACGGCTCAGACCGAGCACACGAT
>MFRS01000003.1:2406-30317 GCA_001784635.1 Candidatus Micrarchaeota archaeon RBG_16_49_10 | reverse complement strand
AGCCGATAGTGACGACGAGGTAACAGCATTATTTTAATGTTCGGAAATAGTGTAACTACTTATATATGGTAAAATATAGAAAAGCTTAAATATCAAATAGCCATTCTAGGTGTATATTATGCCACAAGGAATAGTTCCAAGAGACCAGTTGGATAAAAAATTGGGTCATACGGATTCTTTCGTTGTTGCCGGTCGTAGAGTCTTAGCTAGACTTTCGAATGAAATGTATGAAGACCTGAGAGATGGCTGGTTGGGCTGGTCGGGTCATTGGAATCATGAATTAAAATGCTATGATCATGTTCCCAGAGCCAATTTTGTTAGACACACCAAATTACTCGCTCAATTAAAACCTATTGAGTTCGCCACTCTTTTAGATTATTCTAGCGGGAGTAGTCTACCAATTTTTTATTTAGATGGGCACGGCGGTACGGGCAGGGGGAGATCTTGGATTTGGCGCACTGGCATCTCTTGGGAAAAATACGCACTCCCCATAAAGGGGATTCTTTCGGAAAACCCCTCATCTGGGGCAATATTGTGGGCATGTAATAAAAAAGGCCTCAGAATTAATGGTCCTGCCTGCCCAGTGATATACCCCTTGGACGAGTTTTGTTACGGTAAAATTGAAGAGAACCCTGGAATTATGACATTGGCCTTACCTAGAGAGATGAAACCGCTAGAACCAGGCAGAGCTTTACCTGTATTAACAAGTTATTTAGATTCTTTAAAAGAAGAAGAGATTTACAATTTTTATAGCAAATTTGGTAAAAGAGGGCAAAGAAACCTCGTGAATCAACACTACAGAACTTTAAAGGACGATATTGAAAGAAGATTGAATTAAATTTTAACAATCAACCAGTTTCTTTGGCTTTTCTTGACCTCCACCAAATCGCCCTCTTCTAGGCCAATCATATCAGGATTATTGTCGCTTGATAAGAAGCCATGACACCTGAACAACCTTACCTTAATTTTGCTACCTTCACCCAGCACCCTATGCCTCACTTTTTCAGTCAGATTGTTTAACGCAATACCAATGCCCCTTTTGAATGAATCCCCGGTTATGGACTTGAAATAGGCACTCGACCCGAAGGGCGTGGCTATAACTATGCCATCCCCTATCAATTCCCCCCCGACCGCCTTGCCGTCGACGCTGACCGAGAACCTCAACGCATGTATCTGCTCCTTGTTCCTCAAGACGAAATCATTTACGCAGGTAGCCTTGTGAATAACCTTACCGCCCCTTCTGACAGTGGCCTCAAGGACTATATGTTTCTCTATTTTGTACTTTCCCTGCGCCAGCCGCCTAAGCACAGCCCTGTTCATGGACTTGACCGCACATTTCTTGCAGTGCTTGCTATCACCCCTTATCGGCAGCTTTGGAACCCCCGGGTATTTCCTCTCACTTCTGAAAAGGGTCCCGTCCCCACCCAACGATATCACCAGCTCCGGGTTCCTCTCACTGTACTCGAGCCCCGCGGCTAGGATTTTTTCATTCATGTTCACATCGAACTTAGAAACGACAGCTACTCTCATTTCATTGCCTTCAAAATCCTTTCTTTGGCGATCTTCAGCGCGGCATCCCTTGGGGAGATACCCTTGCTCCTTGACTCGTCCAGAACCTTCTTCGTGTTAGCTCTCACCTTTTCCCTCACAGTCTTGAACATCTCCTTCTCGTTGCCTCCAATGTACTCCACGTACGAGGATATCACCCCGCCGGCATTGGCGACGAAATCCGGGACTACCAGCACCCCCTTTTTGTGGTACTCCTCCTCAATCTCCTTGGTTATCGGGATGTTTGCGGCCTCCACTATCATCCTTGCCCTCACTTTTCCCTTGTTTCCTTCATGGATGACGTTCGGCCTGGCGCCAGGTATCAGGATGTCAACCTTCATCTCGAAGAGCTTTTCCTGCTGGCTGAAAACTTCCGCACCCTTGTATTTGGTGACTGAGCCTTGCTCGGCTTTGACCTTGACCAACCTCTCGACGTCAAGACCGCCCTTCTCGTAAACATAACCCTTTGAGTCTGAGACAGCGACAATCTTCATCCCCTTCTCAGACAGGAATTTTGCCGTGAAGGTTCCCACATTACCAAAACCCTCTATGGCCACAGTGGCGCCTTCCGTCTTGACGCCAGCATATTCCGCAGCCACTTCCGCGGATTCAGCGACTCCAAATCCAGTGGAACCCAGCTCATGTGGCAATCCCCCCATATCAGCCGGCTTGCCTGTAGAGGCCTTCTTCGTGCCAATCTCCTCGGCGAAAACCTTCATCTGCTCCTCCCCGGTGTTCATGTCCGGCCCAGCTATGTACATCTCCGGGATGAAAGGCTTCAATGCTCTGGCAAACCCTCTCATGAGCTCGTTCTTGTCGGTCTTCCCGTCCCACAGTATCCCGGCCTTCGCCCCGCCAAAGGGCAGCCCCGCTATGGAATTTTTCCAGGTCATCGCCCTGGCCAGCCCCGCAACCTCCTCTGCAGTCACGCCCGGGGCAAGCCTTATTCCGCCTTTCCCAGGCCCCAGAACAGTGTTGTCAATCACAAGGAATCCGTACAGCTTCTTCCTATCGGAGACCTGCAGAACCCTTTCAGGACCAAAACTATCAACAGGAATCATATCATCTACCCCTTGATTTTTTCAAGCTCGGCGACATTATAACCGATTATAACGTTCTCTTTCCCTTTCTTGTCCGTATATATGGTAACAGGGACACCCCTCTGTCCCGTCTTTTCTATCATCTCTATGGCGGCCTTCTGGTCTTCGCCTACGTTCTTCTCCTCGAATTTGACCTTATTCTCCTTGAGCCATTCCTTGACCTTTGTGCACCAAGGGCACCATTCAGTCGAATAAACTTTCACTTTCAGTGATTTCATCTTCAGAAAACCCCCGGTTTCACTTAACAAAATATATATCCAAAAATACATTTATATGTTTTTATAAATCGTCAGAACCTGTAAAAAAAGAAAGAAAAAAAATTAACCGCAACTGGCAGCTGCCCCCGTGGAGCCTCCGCCCGCAGAATATGTCTGCGAAAATCCTGTCGCAGCCTGGTCTGTCGAGACTTGGATGTCGCACCCGCTTGACCTCTTGTTCATCGAGCAGCACAGCATGCTGCCTACACCTTGCACTGACCTGCCGCCGAAGTCGAACTCGCTCGCCTTCTCGCCGTTAAGTATCAGTGTTGGTGACCCGCTGACCCCATATTTGTTTTGGCCGTCAAAGTCAACTTGTGCGTACTTCAGTCCCTTGTTGGCGTCTGACATGCAGCTGGTAAGCTTGGCCTTGTCTATCTTAGCCTCGTCAAGGCAAGGATCAGTCTCCCCAGCCTTTATGAAGCAAGATATGTAGTCCCAGTACTTGCTAGCCTGTTCCTCCCTCATGCAGATTTGCCTGTGGTTCTCTGTTGCCTCCTGTTCGCCGTGCATCGACGTAATCTTCCCATCGACTACAGCACCTATGTACCTCACTTTTATGTCGACGTCTTTCCCTATCGTCTTCTGTACCTCTGTCAGGACCCTCTGCATCTGCAAGCCGTATGGGCAATACGAGACTACAAAGGCCTCAAGCACAGGCTCGTCAACCTTCTTCACGCTCTCGCAGGCGGACTTCTGGGTTTCTGTTGCAGCTGCCTTGGATTCGGTGCATGCAGCCTCCAGGTTAGTCCCCTCGCACATGGTCGTGTAGTAGTTGGCCTTGCTTGACACATCCACAATAGCCACTTTGCTGCCTTCCAGGTACAGGCCTATGGGTGATCTTGCCCAATCGGCCTCATACCCCTTGGCACTCACACCTATGCCGCTGGACCATTCGTCTATGTCTTTGGTGTCGCATTGCCCGGTGGGGCAGATGTACATTAGGCCTGTCGCATTCACGTCCGTCTTCGCCCCCTTCGCCAGCTTTACATTGTAAAGGACGCTGAGCGCCAACAAGACGAGCAGGACGACCGTCAAAACAGCCATGGGATTGCCCACAGAAGGTATCTTCACTGTTATCGTTTTCTTCTGACCGCTTTTATCAGGATTTTCTGTCCCTTTCCTATCCTTCTTCGCCATCAAATCACTTGTGCAATATTCTATATTTTATTGGCAAACTTTTATAGCTATGTCTGTTTTCTATCAGATATCAAAAATTGGCCCGAAAATGTAGGATTTTCTCAAAGAAATAGCAAAACTTAATTATTTTCAGTCACGATATTTTGGTCATGAAAACTTATGATATAATTGTGATTGGGGCTGGTCCCGTCGGCCTTGCCACCGCCATGTACTCGGGCAGGCTCGGGATGGAAACCCTGCTCTTGGGCAAATCCATAGGCGGGACTATATTGTTGACGGAGAAGGTCGAGAACTACCCGGGGTTCAAGAGCATATCCTCCGCAGCCCTAATAGAACAGTTCAAGGACCATGCGATGGACTACAAGGACAAGGTCAAGATAATGGAGAGGGAGGTAATAGACATAGGGAAGCAGGAAGGGATTTTCCATGTGCGGACAAACAAGGAGGAGTTCTCCTGCAAGGCTGTGGTATTCACCACTGGGGCCAAGCACAAGGAGCTGGAAGTCTCTGGCTCTCATGAATTCCTCAACAAGGGTGTCCACTACTGCGCATTGTGCGACGGGCCTTTGTATTCCGGTAAGGTTGTGGCAGTAATCGGCGGTGGCGATTCCGCCGTCATAGAGGCCCTCACCCTGTCCAAGTATGCAAAAAAGGTCTATATAGTAAACAAGAAGGCCGCGTCCTGGGCTGAGAGCAGAAACCTAGACAGGATGTCGAAAGCGAAGAACGTAGAGATAATCAACAACACGAACATAGCCGGTATAGAGGGCGACAAGTTCGTCAGCAGAATCATCCTCGACAGGCCGTACAAAGGCAAGAAAGAGCTGGCGTTGGAGGCGGTATTTGTCGCGATAGGCTACATACCGATATCAATCCTTGCGGAAAAGCTTGGGGTAGAGCTCAACGAGAAGAGGCAGATAAAGATAAACAGGAGGTCCGAGACCAACGCCCCTGGGGTATATGCCGCCGGCGATGTGACCGATGCTGAATTCAAGCAGATAATAACTGGCGTAGGCGAGGGTGTCGCCGCAGCTTTCCACGCCTCTAAGTTTGTTGGCTGAGCGGGCACCCAGAAAGCTGGCTAAGCCTCTCGAACGACTGCTCCCCCGTGTACTTCGTCCCGTTTACCGACCAGACAGGCACCGCGGTTATGCCTTCCTGCTCGCAGACGCTCGTCTGCTCGGTGCATTCCACATAGTTGATGTATTGGAAAGATTTCCCAAACTCCTTTTTCTGGTTGTTGCAGTGGACGCAGTACTTTGAGCCGTACATTATGGCACCCTTCTCGGTCAGGCATTTCGCAAAATCATCGTAGTTCCCGCCGCCTCCCGCATATCTCCATGCCACAAAAGCGGCCACAACCACCAAAGCACCCAAAATCAAGACGCTAATTTTCACATTCATACAATCACCAATCTCAGTTAAACCCTCATCTCGCTTTTTTTGAACTTTTTGACCAATTCCTCGAACTCCCCCTTCTCCATGTCCTCCAGCAATATCAGCCTGTCCCGCCTGCAGTCCTTGCAGCAGAGCTTGAACCCGAGGAAGATGTTCATGAACGTCTTCACTTCCCTCTTGCAGTTAAGGCAAAAGTATCCCACAACCCTCACTTCCCGAACAGTAGGCCCTCGTCAACCCTCTCGAGCTTCAAAATCTCCTCTTCCTTGAACCACACCCTTATCTCCTTCTCCGCGTCCGCCTTGCTGCTGGATGCATGGACGACGTTCTTCAGCGCCCTGTCCAGCGCGTTGGCCATGTCGTAGGAGTCGACCGTGTAGTCGCCCCTTATCGTTCCCGGAGGCGCCTGCCTGGGCTCGGTGTCACCTGATATCTTCCTAACCATTTTTATCACATTCGGGCCCTCAATCACCATGACCACCACAGGCCCTGTGGTGAGGTAGTCCACAAGGAACGACTTTATCAGCCTCGAGTACTCCATATCGTCGAACTTCCACTCCACTCCCTTCTCCCGGTAGCCTTTCTTTGCCTTGGCCGCCACCTCGATGAACCACCGCTTGTCCTCCTTCTCTCTCGGGTAGTGCCTGTCCGCCTGCGCCCTCGTCGGCTGGACCATCTTCATCGCCACGACCTTCAGGCCGACCCTCTCTATCCTGGCGATGCAGTCGCCCGTCAGGCCCCTCTTGACGCCGTCAGGCTTGATCATGAAGAATGTCCTTTCAACGAACCTTTCCATCGAAGACCACCTAAATAAGATTGGCGGGAATGGTTTTAAAGCTTGTTTTTTGCCTCATGGACGTTATGAAGTCCCACTCAGAGCTTCCAGTTCATTTTATATAATGTCCAGCCTAAATAATTTAATATGATTAATAATATAGCAACATATTCTATTTTAATTGGAGCTAGCGTGCTTTTTCTTTTTGGCATAGCTTTATCTCTCATCATATTTGGAGTAATTTTTATTTCAAAACCAGAAAAAACAGTTAAGTGGAGAAACAAACAAATTGGAAAAATGCTTGGCGTTAAAGCAGAAACAACTCAATATGCTTTAAGATGGACTAAGATTAACGGTTTTATGATTCTAGTTCTTGGTATTTGCATTATGATAGGAGTTTTTGCTCTATGCATCTTTGTATTATAAAATATCTCTATAAATTTTCAGTAATGTTCCATATATTTTTACCAGATTAAATCTTCACATCAAGGCTTCACGGCAATCATGCTTATCTCCACCCTCGCCCCGAGCGGTAGCTCCTTCACGCAGACGGTCTCCCTCGCCGGGTACGGGTCTGACATATATTTGGCGTAAACCTCGTTTATCTTCCCGTAGACGGCCATGTCGATAACGAATATAGTGGTCTTGACAACATCCTTGAAGGACAACCCCGCTTCCTTGAGGACGGCCTGCAGGTTTTTCATAACTTGGTGAGCTTCCTCCTCAATAGTCCCCGAAACCATCTTCCCGTTGGGTGCTAAGTGTATTTGCCCTGAGGTGAACACCATCTTCCCCGCCTCTATAGCCTGCGAGTAAGGCCCTGCGGCTGGTGGAGCACCCTTTGTTTCAATTTTCTTCTTCATGCTAAGGAATTCGGCTCTGAAATTTATATCCTTTGCATTATAACCACACCGTTTTCTAGAGCTTTATTGTAAATTTCTTCTGAAGCTGCTGACACCGTAAACGGAGAGAAAGTTTTGTCAAAAATTAATCCGGAAGTAGTATTCTTCAGGTCGCCACCCATCACTTGTTCAGGTGAAAAACCCAAATTAATGGCTATTTGCTTATGTGTAGGCATGTAAGTTGCTGGTTCCAAAATTTTCTGAACCGCACCTAAAGGATAAATATAGAGTTTGCCAACTCCATCTCTTACTGGAATCACAAACTTAAAATAATCGTTTTCCCGCAAACCGTATAGACTCATAAAAAGGTAATCATTTTAATTATTTAAACACCCGCTCTCACTTTCTCCTGAGGACGTATATTCTCCTCATCACCCTGTGCCTCTCCTCCGCGTCCAGAAAAGAATCTGCACCCATCAAAGGCACTTTTTCGAATCCTGCCTCCTTCAGAAAGCCAGTCTCGATTCGCACATCACCCTTCTCTGTCCTGTACTCCGGGAAGACTATGATCACCTTTCCATCCTCCTTCAATATCTCCCTGAAGACCTCGAAGAACTCCCTATATTGCGGCAAAAGTTCCTCGACAATCTTCTCCACGTGCCTCTTCTTCGGGTGCTTGGGCAGCAGTGGTCCCAGGGAAGGCTCAGTGACAATTCTCGATACGCTCTCTTTTCCGTACTTTTTACCCAGTTCCCTCGCGTCCATGGCGAAGAGCTTCGGCTCACGAATGGTCTTGTATTCCCCCTTCAGCCAGTCCAGGTTAGTCCTCGCGGCCTCTATTATATCAGCGTCTATGTCCGACCCCTCGCATTCCAGCCCTCGCAGCGCCATCTCCTGCACTATCGTCCCGACCCCACAGAAAGGGTCTATGACCAAACCCTCACTTCCAGGTTCGGAGAGGTTCAGCATTATCAGCGCAAGCCTCGGCGGGATGGAGTACATCGTCCTCTGGGCAGGCCTCTCCACATCCCTCTTCATGAACTCGAAGGGGTCATGGACGCCCAAGGTCCTCGCTATGTAGCATTTCCCCTCAACGATACCCGCCACCAGCTCGAACCCGTCCACCAGGACCTTTTTCTTGACGATCTCCGTGTGGGTGAAGTAGCTCCTTCCGCGGTGGCTCATGAAATTCAGGTTAGAGCCCTCCTCCCTCAGCCTCTTCTTGATGGCTACCGACAGTCTCTTGACTGTCTGGATGTACCCTTTACCCTCGGAATGCGGCCCATATATGCTCACGGCAAAATAGCCTTTTCTCGACTTGACTGGGGGGATTGCCTTCATAATTTCCTGCTCAAACTCCCCAGGCAAAGATTCCCCGAGGACTTCGCACACCTTTAGCGTGCCGCCAAGGTCCTTGACATCTATGTCGCCGTCCTCCGTCTCGGCTATGCAAAACCCCTTGAAGCTGGCCATCTCGAACCTCAGCCCCTTGATTCTCAGGTAACTTGCTATCTCGGCCGTCGAAAGCCTTTGGTTCTTCCCAAGGACAAAAAGGTACCTCTTCAACAGCTCAACCCTCACTTCAGTATCTTCAGCCTGTCGTCCACGTCTATCTCGTCGAACTTGCTGTCCACCATCTCGAGGAAGTAGCTGAACTCCCCTTTTGGGACGAAGACCTCGAAGGGGTTCAGCCTCGTCTTCTGGGTCACATGCATGTCCCCGTCCATTATGAAGACCGAGATGGGGAAGCTCATGAATATGGTGTGGATGGACTCCTTGCCCCTCACTTTGAATATCATCGCATCCTCCTCCCCGAAGCTTTTCGGCTTGAGGAAGTTCAGCCAGTTGCCCTCCTTGTACCTGTACGGTATCAGGCCGAAAACAAGCTCGCGGATGCTTTTCCTGTATATGACGTTCTCCGAGACGACCCTGTCCTTCGTCACGTTGACTATCTTCATCAACAAGAAATTTGGTTTTTAAGCTTTTAAAGCCTCTTTTTCCGGCCTCTCCGGCCTTTTTGACTTCTGAAAATCCACCCCCTTATTTCATCTGGAACTCTCACTTCACCCAAAGGTCAAATTAATAGCAACTTAAAAATATATTTTATATAAGATGTTTTTTGTTTAAACCAAAATTATATATTGTTTATTATAATGATTGTTAAAAGTATATTAAAACCATTAATTGAAAACATATTTGATTTGCAATATAGAATATAGCCAAAAAACCCCACTTTCAGCACCTAATTTGCCCCAAATAGTATAGGTCAAAAAGGAACAAAATTGTAAAAGAGGCCTTAACGCCCTTTAGACCAGTTTTTCCAGTATCTAGCCAGCCTTTCTAGTGCGGAAGAAAACTGTTCTGATATAACTAATGGAGAATATTTGTCTTGGCGGTTGATTAGCCCAAACATCCTCAGCACATTGAAAGTGTCGTAGGCCGTCCCGCGGGGCAGTTTTTCAGCCTTAATTATCTCGTTCATCGTGGCCGGTTTTTTCTTTACGTACCTGAGAATCTTGTCCGCGCAATCCCTCATCTTCGGCTGGTTGGGGAATATCAACTCCAAAAACTCATCCCATTTAAGCTCGCCAAGGTCAACCTTCCCTATCACCCACGTCTTAATTTCCATACCATCACCCCTGTCTGCTAATCACCGACACACTGAGGAAATATGGTGTTACAGGAAATTAAACATGTCGCTTTTTGCCGACTCCTTATAAGCAGAAGACATGAGACCTGGGTAAAGGGATAAAACTATACCAAGTCCGCGCAAATCCAGGAGATGTGTCGCTAACTACCGTCTTCTTCCTTCACCCTGGCAAGCTTTATCAGTACCCCCTCTATCGAGTGGGCCAGATCCTCGCCGTCGGCCGTCAGCTCTATTATCTTTATCCTTCCCTGCTTCTTGAAGGATATGAGGGCGAGCTTCTCGAGCTCGTCAAGGAGCTTGACGGTGTGGGAATAGGTACAGTCGATTTCTTTCGATATCTGGGTCGCGTACTTGGGCCCCTTCTTTAGGCTAACCAACATATTTACCGGTTTTAGCCTCAAAAACAGGCCGATTACAGACCTTTCCTTCAACATCTTCCCCCTATAAAATATTGAGTCTTGGAGTATTTATATCTTTTGTAGATTTAATTATAACATATAGTTAACAAAAATACTGTAATAAAATAGCTTTAACTATTTCTATTACAAAGAATATAAATACCATTTATCAAATTTTATATATAAATAAAATAATATATTTTAAAGAAGATGTATCACGGGCTTTGCACAAAAAGTGTGAGTTCAAATGCAGTGAGGCCAAAAATCTACCCCGAATCGGCTAAAATGGGGCTTAGAGCCTCGAATTTGGGCATTAGGGACAGTTCGAAGATTGCGCTGACAACTCCACCTGAAACTCAAAGAGTGAAGAATAAATTTAGAAAAACTTGAGGATAAGGAAAAATAAAATTATGGTTGGACTTTTAGGATCAACTGTGCATAAGGATCTCCACCCTCTGGTATTGGACCCAAAGCCATTATTAAATTTTCTAGTAGTATATTGGCGGCTGTACAATCATTTTCTTTCCAACCACCATATCTTTCCTCATTCGTATAACCACAACCTGGACTTCTAAGACCTTGAATAAGTAAGCTATAACGTATTTCAGGTTGTCCATCGACTACCTGTCTCTTTCTAGTTAATTCAATTGTCCCCTCTTGAGCTACACCTGGCATTTATTTTTCACCTACCTAATTAATTCAAGGTTAACCTTTTAAGCCTTTGGTTGCCTACCTAGGGTAATTGTGTACTCCAGAATAAGCTATCAGATAGAAGTTGGACATGAAATTTCTCATCAAAAGTTTTTGTGCAAGATAACAAAATCGCATCCTCCTTTGGCATCTCAAACACCATTCTCTAACCTCCCCTGGGTTATTGTGCAGGGCGGGGTTTTTGGGCAAAGCTTGTATCACGGGCTTTGCACAAAAAGTGAGTGAGGATTTGAAAAGTGGGGTGAAAACTAGCCAGAATGGGCTAAAACAGGCTCAAGAGCCTCGAATTTGGGAATTAGAGACAATTCAAAGATAGCACTAACCAGCACCGAGATGTTGTGGCAGGCCGCCTTGCAGAGCATCTCGTTGAACTGTCCCTATTGATTTATGGGCAGAAACATACATTATACCAATCAAAAATTACATACTCTTTAGATCTCGTTTTCTCCCCGTAAATATTTAGACATCTGTTTCTCGAGTCCAATTTTGGTCCTTTTGAAGCCAACCTGTTATTCGGGTTTGTTGGATCATAAGCAACAAATACATTTGTCCTTGGATTATAAGCTACCATTATACCCATGAATTGGTGCCCACCTATAGGGGTGGCGATTTTTTCATTCAATTTCCCGCATTCTTCCGATTTCGAGTAACTTAACATCAAATTGTATTTTTCTCCAGCACACTTGTCATCCACTCCAACGAGTGGCTCGTCCCACATTCCGTATGGCGAGAAATTATAACTAGTAGGCATTGTGCAAGCCGGGGTTTCTGTGGGATGGTAAGTGGCTGTGGGGGGCAGAGTCGCAATTGGGGTTGGCGTCTGTATATGATAGGGAGTTTGTGCCAAAGGGGTTTTTAATTGAGAGCAAGCTGTATAGAAAGCTAATACCCCCATTAACGCAGCTTTTCTTAAATTCATGTAACCACTTACTAAGAGTTAATTTTTTACATTAATAAAAACTTTTTTTAAAAAATGGCACGCTCGTTCCATTTCAATACGATTTGAAGCTTAAAGAGGGCAAGCTACATATTAACTATCTTATTTTCATAAAGGAATTCTTTTCTAATCAGTTAGTGATGAAATAAAAAAATATCCATTTAAATGCTTTAGAAATAGAAATAATTTCTAGTGATGTAATGGCAATCGGAAACATTTTAGTTATTGGTTCCATTATATTGGGGCTTGTCTCCATCCCCTTCCTGGCGACAGGGCCGATGGGCGACTTCCTGCCGACGGGGAGGCTGGTGCTGGCCATGAACGACAGCGACGTGAACAGCATACCCAGCTCCTTCAGCAAGACGCTGAATGCAGAGAAGTTCGAAAAGAGCTACGAGACGGCATTCGGGAAGTTCAGGATGAGCATAAGCGGGGGCGGCATATACCAGGAGTTAGTGAAGCCAGGTAGGACGGTGACGGTGGCGCAGAGCGGCGACGAGACTGTATGGAAGATAGTGGACAAGGACGCGGTGGTCACGATGGTGAAGAACTCCCAGAAGTCGACCGAGATATGCTCCACTTCGGACGGCGTGCTTGAGAAGACTAAGGAGATGGGCGGCGTGAACGAGAGGTTCACAGGGTCTAACCTGGAGCTGGTGACACAGGTGTGCAGCGACGTCAAGGCGATAATGGAAGAGGAAGTGCAGGGCATCGAGCAGCTGGCTTTGGACAGCGACTTGCCCAAAATCCCGTCGAACTTCAAGGACGTGGTGCGGGTGACCAACGTGACAGCGACTGACACTCCAGAATCGGTGGAGATAAGGAACGACGGCGACAAGAGCTTGGATCTGCAGGGATGGACGATTCAGGACAGCGGCAACAACATCTACACCTACCCGAACTACACATTGGCGTCAGGGGCGACAGTGAAGGTCTATAATGACTATGGCAACACCACAGTGGACTGCGCTATCGACTTATGCTGGACGACAAAAGCTTCCACATCACTATGGAACAATAACGGCGACACGGCGACATTGAAGAACTCCTTTGGCGAGAAGGTCGACGAGTATTGCTACGGCAGTGCTTGTTGACTTCTTTTTTCTTTTTTTTGAGGCGGTGGAATGGATTTGGCGAGAATTGCAAAGGGATTCGGGGCTAAATGGAGCGAAGAATTGGCATCCAGGGTCAAGGTAGGGCTTTTTGTGGGTGTCAATATGGCTGTCTCCAGCGCTTTCCTGATAAGGTTTTTCGGCATCGGCAGCTTACTTTTGCTGTTGTTGCTGTACTCCTACCCCATAACAGGCTTACTGACGGCTTATTTCACCACGAGAAGCAAAGAAAGGGAGGAAAAGGAGCGCATCCCAATAGCATTCTGACCGCTATCTCCTTTTACAATCCTTATCCAACCTGAGAACCTAAAACTTTACTTGCTACCTCTAGATACGGCTTCATTGAAGATCCCTTTTCCACGAATTCTGCGCCTCTTGTTAACCATGCGTCTCTGTATAAATCTGCCCTAGCACTAGTTCCTACAAAAGGGACTGTACACCCTTTAGCTCTCACGGCATCCATCATTTCATAACCTTTCATTCCTGGCATTTCTGTATCTGAGAACACTATCCCATAAGAACCAGAAACAATCCCCTCGATCGCTACCTTTGGATTACCTTCTGTATCAACAGGGCTATAACCTGCCCTTTGAAAAGTTTTCTGTAAATTACGGGCTACAAATGGTTCATCATCAACAACTATTATACCTGTCATTGTTCTTCACCAAATTATAACTACTATTAAGAGATAAACATATTTTTATACTTATTTGTTAGAAAATGAAACTTTTGTCCCAATCTACAAAATCACAATATTTGTTTTATCTCCTCTTTGTCACCCCCACCTTCGGGCAGTACCCCTCTATCGGGCACTTGGAGCACCAGGGCGACACGGTGACGCAGACGTTCTGGCCGTGCACAATAAGGAGCTCGTTCACGTCCCTCCAGTACTTTTTCGGCAGGACCTTCATCAGCGCAAGCTCTGTCTGGTCCGGCGTTTTAGTCTTCACCCAGCCCAGCCTATTAGCTACGACATGGACATGGATGTCCACTGCGATGCCTGGCTTCCCGAAGGCCTGCGTTACGACGATGTTCGCCGTTTTCCTGCCCACACCCTTGAACTTTAGTAGCTTCTCGATGCTGTCAGGTACCCTTGAGCCATAATTCTCCACCAGATCCCTCGATATATCCCTTATCACCCTGCTCTTGTTCCTGTAGAAGCCGGCGGGGTATATGGCCTTTTGGATAGCCTTTTCAGGCAACTTTGCCATCTTTTTTGGGGTATCTGCGAGCTTGAAGAGCCTCTTTGATGCGACCTCTGTTACGGAGTCCTTCGTTCTCAGGCTTATTAAACAGGAAACAAGGACTTGGAACGGGTCTTCCCTCCTTGCTACCCCGGTTATCACGGGTTCCCTGTGCCTTCTGGCCGACCTTTTCAGTATCCCTATTACCCTCTCGATTTCCATGAGTCTCCAACCTTTTAATTAGTTTCCTACAAATAATATTTCATGCTTAACGTCACATTCCTTGGCACGGTCTCCGGGATACCGAGCCTGAACAGGCACCACCCGGCCATAGTCCTGGAGTACTTCACCGACGAGCGCGACGTGCTGCTGTTCGACTGCGGGGAGAACGCCCAGAGGCAGCTGATGAAGTCCGGCGTCAGCTTCATGCAGATCGACAAGATATTCATCACCCACTGGCACGCCGACCACTTCGCCGGGCTGATTCCGCTGATACAGACGATGAACCTGGAGAAGAGGAAGGCCCCGCTTACCATATTCGGGCCCGAAGCTGAAAGGTTCGTCTCCAACATCATGGACATGGGCTACTTCGGCCTGAACTTCCCGGTCAAGGCGGTGGATGTGGATTTCGAGGGCGAGGAGATATCCAAAATCTATTCCGCCCAGGAATACGACATATTCTCCGTGCCTGTGCTGCACACGGTGCCTTCCGTCGCCTACTGCTTCAAGGAGAAGGACAGGTGGAACATAGACGAGGGGAAGCTGAAGAAGCTGGGCCTCAAGAGGGGAGTCTGGCTGAAGAGGCTGAAAGCCGACGGGGAGGCTGAAATGAACGGGAAGAAGGTCAAAATAGAGGACGTGGGGTATGTCAAGGAGGGCCTGAAGGTCGTCTACAGCGGCGACACGATGCCTTGCGACAATGTCCTCAGGCTCTCCAAGGACGCGGACCTTCTGATTCACGACGGCACATTCATGGAGGAGGACACGGGAAGTAAGGCGCACGCCGGCGTCAAGAGCGCAGCTGCTTTGGCTAAGAAAGCGCATGCCAGGAACCTGGTCCTCACGCACATCAGCAGGCGGTACCAAGACCCGAAGGAGCTGGAGGATGAGGCGAGGGAGGTCTTCCCCGGAGCGGTCGTGGCCAGGGACATGATGAAGGTGGAGCTCAAGAAGGACGGATTCAAGGTATTCGAGAACTTCAGGGGTGGCAGGGACTAAATAATTGGATGTTATTTTGTGTCTATCTCTATGTTTCTTTCAATCTCGCCACTATCCACCTTCTCCATAAAATTTCTTCCCGCTTCTGTTATGTAAGCCACACCGTCCCTAACATCCAAAAAACCAAGACCGGTCTCACTAAGGAACACAAAGTATCCTATACTAGGCAATTCCCACCCTCCACTACCTCTGGCCAAGTCTAACAATTTACCCTCGTTGACACTTGAGCCGGGACGTTCTTGTGCATACAAAAGGACGTCATAAATTGTTCCAACTGTTAGCGTTCCCATTTATGGACACCTAAACTAGTTTGACAGAATCTTTAATTAGAACTAAATTATACTTTTGGACCACATCAATCGGGGTTCTCGAAGGTGAAGGCTCACTTCGCCCTCCATAAACTTGGAGTTCATCAACCATAACCTTTATTTTGAGAAGTCACCATTAAAAACCTCACTTTTTCTATCCAATAGAAGACACCCCTGTCGGGAAAGTTCAAATCAGGACAAAGCCGTGGGCTTTTGAGCGAGAGTCACGAATTTAAAATTAAACTCCTTGTTATTGAATATGGCAATGGTCAAAATTTTCCCAATAGCCCGCTTGCCTAGATACATACATCTGCTAGACCCGGCAACTATCCCTAAAGAGATTTTGCTATATGTTAAAAGGGACGAAACAGCATCCGACTGCACTAATATTGCTTATGGGGTGCTGCAATACCCTTCATTAAAAGAAATCGGGGAATTAGTCCCTTCATGCGGATCACATTCACTTGATGGAGCCGGGTCAGCCCGTATTTACCTCGGTCACAAGTTTATCCAAACTTAATAAAAATTCTGATCGTCACTTTCTATCCAACAGAGGACACCCCCGTCGGGATTTGAACCCGAGTCGCCTCCTCCGCAGGGAGACATACTATCCAGGTTATACTACGGGGGTCCACAATACCTTTTTATTCTTTATAGAACTAAAATTACTAAGTATTTAATTGGTTGGTGATGTATTGGTTCAGATGGTGTGTATAAGCTGCAAGAGGAATCTGCTTGGGGACAACAAGTTCACGAGCTTCCCCTGCCCTAAGTGCGGGGAGACCGTAATCTTCCGTTGCTCAAAGTGCAAGACCCTCTCCAACGAGTACACGTGCGAGAAGTGCGGCTTCATCGGCCCTTAGGTGGTGCATGTGGGGAAGGACGACAGCGGAAGCGTCATAACGACCTTCAGGGTCATGCCCGAATCCACGGACGTGGACCTGGACGAGCTCGAGGACAGGATAAGGGAGAAGATAAACCCGGCCAGGATGGAGAGGCAGCCGATAGCCTTCGGCCTCGAGGCGATACTGCTCGTCAAGCAGATCCCTGAAAAGGACGGGGAACTTGATAGGATAACGGAAGAGATAATGTCGATAGAGGGTGTCAGGGAAGCCGAGGTCATCGACATCACCAGGAGCATGTAAGGTCTTCGAGAACTTCAGTGGTGGCAGGGATTAAAATTTACATCTATTTTTTTGGCCACGGATTTTGAACGGGGTTATAGATTTTTAGGTCGCTAAATATATCATCACTATTATATAGTGAAATAGAGAAACGTTTATATATCAAATAGTATTAATAAAATAACATGTCATCATGGATAAGAGTTGGCAATCAAAATTACACTGCGAATTTATCTCAATCTTCGTACGTCCAATTATCATATCGTATTAACGAACGAGCTATTTTGGCTCTAATGGCAGGAGAACCACCTGGGGGAATTAAAAAGGTTGGTCATATTGAGTACACCTCAGTAGACGGTAGAATTACAGGTAGGGAAATAGAAACTGTTAAAAATGCTGCAAGAACAATAGGTTTTGAAGGTTTACCTGAAGATGGACAAAATTACCTTAATTTATTGCTACAAAACTGAGTTTGTTAATGATTTCTTATAACCCTTTTACTTGTTTATTACCATAGTCCAACATCCCCGTCGGGAAGTGTTGAAAGAGGTTAAATCCACAGGGATTTGACTGGGGGTTACACTTTTGAGGGCTTAAGTTAAACATTATTAAGGTCCTACTCATAATCTAGGGACCTTTTTGGGAACTCTTGAAGTAGTTCAAGAGTTCGGATAATAATTTCTAAACTATACCTTTCTGAAAACCAAATATGACCAATAAAATTGCGAATAAAAGTAACCCAAATATTATTAAAGGTGAAACATTTAACCCAATAAATAACCAGTTAATTATCAAAGAAAAGAAGGTTATTAATGACGCTATTATTAAAAATTTTATTGTAAGTTCCCTTGTTTTCGTTCTGGATTTAGAGACCATAAATATTAATCCAATTATTTAACTTAAATAGACTTTTTCCTCTCTTCAATCCCACCCCCTCAAAAACCACACTTCCCAAGGTTACTTAACCCTGAAAAGCCAAACCTTCCTAATTTCCTATAAAATAGAAAAGTGCTCCCGTCGGGATTTGAACCCGAGTGGAGAGGAGCATGTAAAAGTACTTTATTCCGTAAGTGCAAACTTCCTTTATGGCTAGGAGCAAGCTTGAGTACCTCAGGGCGCCTAAGCTGATATTCCTTTGGCTTCTGGGTTCTGCCACAGCGCTGCTCGGCGGGATGATAGCAGGCAATGCAAGGATGGAATTGGGCGTCTCCCAGCAGGACTTCACCATGTCGCTGCTGATATCCGGGTTCCTCTTCTTGGTGACCGGGATATCCTGGATATACGCATCCTCAGAAATAAAGGACATCGAGGAAAATCTTTACGAGAAAGGATAGTCAAATATGTAACTACTATTATATAGTGAAATATGGAAATGCTTAAATAGTACTTGACTTATAAGGTTCCTATGAAATACAACCCTTTTATAGCCGGGAACCCTGTAACAGGAAATCATTTTGCCGTTTCCTCTAGAGCAAGATTGGGAAATGAAATATATTCTTCATTACAGGTACAGGATAGCATAATTGTTGCTCCTGAAGGATATGGGAAAACAAGTATTATTCTCTACATTGAAGGTTTATTTCATAGGGATGGAAGACCCTTTGCTTATTGTAGTGCACAATATTATCCTTTTCATTCTAAACTTGATAAATTGATTCTTGATATTGTCGGTGGCTTTGGAATTAAAACTTTATCTGAAAGCGTTAATTTTGGCCATACTGTCAAAGAGATAGACAAAGAACTATCTAGGAGAAAAACTTCGGGAGCGGTGGCGATTGATGAGGGAACCGTTCTTTTTGATGCAGACGCCCCGCAAAAGTTCGATGAATTCACAGGGGTTGTTTCAGGAACAAAAAATATTCGATGGTTGTTGCAGCTGCATCCAGAAAAATTCAATCAATTACGATTAAGTAGAGAAATTTCCCACTACAAGCCTTATGTATTAGGCCCGTTCAACGAAGAAGACACTAATGAGTTAATTTTAGGATTGTCTGGGCAGGATTTAAGTTACACACCTGATGCCTTAGCTGAAATTTTTAGGCTAGCAAAAGGTCACCCTATGGACACTCAAAAATTAGGCTGGGAAATATTCTTCCAAAAGTTTCGCAATCCTTACCCAAATTCACCTCAGAAATCGGTGAAAGGAGAAACAAATGTCGCTAAGGCCGATGTAGAAAAGGCTTGGGAATCTGCAAATCAGTCATAAAAATTTCTGTTTCACAAATTGTTGAGAAATAGGCCTGAATCTTGGAAGAAATGGCTAAACGACGAATAGTCTGTACCTGTCGCTCTCCTTGAGCTCCTCTATGACCCTCTTCTTTATCATCTTCTTCGGGTCGGGCAGCATCTCCACCCTCTTCTTCAGGTCCTCGAAACTCTCGAACTTCTTGACCTTCCTCTCCTTTATTATGGCCCACATGTGCTTCTTCCCGACTCCCTGCAGGATTTCGAGCGTGTGCAGCCTCGTGTTGACGGGGCCGGCCACGTTGAAGAAGTTCACGAACCTCTCCTCGCCCTCGCTTATGAGCTTGTCGATCACGACCTCCAGCTCGCTCTTCGCGAAGCTCGTGAGGCCGTCATACCTTATCCTCCCCTTTATGTACTTGACCTTGTCCCTCTCCTTCTCGCCGATGTACAGCTCGTCCCCGGGCTTTATTTGGGTTCCCTCCCTGAGGGCGATCTCCAGCAGGTTGAGGAACTTCCTCCCTATCCCCTGCGCCGTCGGCTCGCTCTTCCTGCTTGCCGCGTGGCCTGTCGGAAGGAAATCTAGTATTATCAGTTCGTCGTCTTTCATGAGAACCAACCCCCTACAATGATTTCTTTATCGTTTCTAGAATAAGTCCTTTTTCCTCATCGGAAAATAGCGTGTAGTCCTTCTCCAATAAGACGCGCAGGTCGTCGTTGTCCTCGGGCAGGAAGTTCACTATCGCCATCAGCTGCTTCTCCCTGAGCTTCTCGACCTTCTTCAGGCCTTCCATGAGGTCCTTGGCCTTCTTTGGCGTGAGCTTGCAGTACTTCTTCAGGTGCTCGAGCGCGTTCTTCGGCTCCAGCCCCAGCTCCACATCCTTCGCCCTCGCGGCCAGTATATCCTTCGCCTCGGCGTCAGTCGCGACCGTCTCCGCCAGCACCTCGTCCATCATATCGACCTCAAATGCCTCGAAGAGGCTATCAAAACCTTCTCTTTATCATTGTCTTTGACTTTTATTACATATGACCTTCCCCTGAAGCCTTCCACCACGCCCATCCTGCCCTGGAATCGCCTGAATGGCCTCCCCTTGTCCGAGGACGGGTCCAGGTCTATTATGACCTTCTGCCCCTCCTTGAACTCCTCGAGTATCTTGTTGACAGTGGTCCTCTCCCTGACCCCCCTCTTAAGAAGGCTCCTCGTCTTCGCCTGCACTCCCCTTGATTTCGTTACCATTCAATCACAGTATACCTTAATTACATCCAATTCAATATTTTTAACCTTATTGTTTATCAGCCCGGCCACGTTCGGCTCGGTCCTCCCGCCGTCCCCGCTCACCAGCTCCTTGACGTAAAGCCCGGACTCGGCCCTCACAGCTATCTCTAATTTATTTCGGCCCAAAACCTTATATCTTATATCCTTCACCTGCCTTTTCCTGGCCTTGTTGGCCCGCCTCCTCAGAACCCTGTTCGGCGTCCTCTGTATTATTGTAGCCCCCTTCAGCTCCTTGATCCTCTCCAGCCCCTCCAGCTTCCCCTCGAACCTGACGACCAGCCTGTACTTCTTGTCGTACTTCGCCGACTTTATGTCCCTCACATCAATTTTAGTTGCAAAACGGAGCCCTTTGACCTCCACCTTCCTCGACTTCTTGACCGCCCGTAGCATTTCCCTGAACTTCACAATCCTTTTCCTCGGGTTCTTGACCTCTATTATGAACGGCCTCCACCCCAGGCATCTGGCATCCACGTCCTCCCTCCCCGCGCCATGGAAGCTGGTCTTGTCCCCCTTCGTGGCCTTCAGGAGCGGCCTCTCTATTACGCCTTGGACGGAGGTCTTGTAGATCTTCGTCTTCCACTCGCTCTGCGGCATCCCGCGCACAAGCTTCCTGTACTTCCCGTAGACCAGAAGCGGCTTGGGGTTTATGACGGCCTCATTGGCCTTGAAATCGTAGACGACGCTCATGTCCGGGGCCTTCTTGTCCACATCCTTCCCCAGATCCTCACAGACCATCCTCCCCAGGACCCTGTTGAGCTCGGACCTTATCGGCTCGCAGGACTCGAAGCCTATCTCGTCCCATACGGCCTGTTCTTTCTTGAGCAATATGTCCGGCGGCTTGGTGCCTATTAGGATTGTGCCGAACTCGTACCCCTTCACGGCCTTCCTAATCTCTTCGACTTTTTTTTTAAGCTCCCCGAAGATGTCCCCGCAGACAGAGCATTTCCCGGGCTTCTTGGACTTAACCTTCCTACTGTGGAAGTGGAAGCCGTAGAAGTTGGCCTCGTTGATCTTGGCCTCCATCCCGGAGTCATACTGCATCGCCAGGACGAACCTGATGGCCTGCCCCCTCTTCTCGTTGTCCGTCTCCGTCAGAAGCTGGGCGAACTGTCTGCCTACGCACCTGTCGCAGACGTAGCCTTTCTTCAGGATTTCCGCTACTTTATCGAGATTCATAACCTTCTTTTAGGTATTAAATTTTAATATTAATAAGACAAGGTGAGGCAATCAAAAATAGCATAAATAAGTGTCACATTTTTACCCCGAACTTCTTCATCAGCTTCGCCATCTGCCCCCTCTTCATCCCCCCGGCGCCGCCGAACTTCTTCATCATTATCTTCGCCTGCTTGTACTGCTTGAGCAAATCCCTAACATCCTTCTCCGATGTCCCCGAGCCCTTGGCAATCCTCTTTATCCTGGAGGAGTGGATCAACTCGGCATCAACCTTCTCATCCTCCGTCATGCTGTCGATTATGTAGCCATACTTCTTCATCTTCTCCTCCTGCTGCACCAGCATCTCCTCTGGTATCGCTCCACCCAGTCCGGGTATCATGTCCATCACAGACCCAAGGGAGCCCATCTTCCTCACACCGGATAGCTGCTCGTAGAAGTCCTTCAGCGTGAACTTCCCGGCCATTATCTTCCCCACGGAGTCCTCGCTTATGTCGGCCTCCTTCGCCTTCTCAAGCAGGCTCTGCAGGTCACCCATCCCCAGCAGCCTCCCGACGAACCTGACAGGGTCGTATTCCTCCAGAGCGTCAATCTTCTCACCGACCCCTATGAACTTCACCTTGGCGTTCGTGGCAGAGCACGCCGATAGAGCGCCGCCGCCCTTAGCCGTCCCATCCATCTTCGTGATTATGACGCCAGTGACGCCGACAAGCTTGTGGAACTCCTCGGCCTGCTTCCCCGCTATCCTCCCTATGTCCGCGGGTATCACCAGCAATACCTCATCGGGCCTCGCAATCGCGTTCATCTTCTTCAATTCGTTCGCCAGCTCCTTGTCCAGTGCATCCCTTCCCGCCGTGTCGATCAGGATGCTGTCATGCTTCCCGAACTTCGCCAGCCCCCCCTTCAATGCGTCGTAAGGGTCCCTCTTCTCCGAGACATGGACGGGGACGCCAAGCTTCTCTGCCAGTTGCTCCAGCTGCTCGACGGCTGCGGGTCTGTGGTAGTCGCACGCAATAATCGCAGGCTTCAGCCCCTTCTTCTTCAGGTAGCTGGCTATCTTCGCAGTGGTGGTCGTCTTCCCCGAGCCGAACAGCCCGACAAACATTATCTTCCTCTTCCCCATCAGCCCGACCTGCTTCTCCCCCAGCAGGCTCACCAGTTCCTCATACACGACCTTGAGAGTGTGCTCCCGGAGCGTCAGCCCCTCCGGTATTTTATCCTTCAGGCATCTCCTCCTGATGTTCTCGGATATCTGGTAGACGAGCTTCACATCGACGTCCGTCTTCAGCAGGTCCCTCTGCAGGTCCTTTACCAAGATGTTGACATCCGCGGGATCCACAGAGCTTCTGGCTAGGATCTTCCTTATCGTCGAGCCGATGTTCTTCCCCAAGTCTTCAAGCATACAATCAATACTTAGTTGGTGTTAAATTATTAAATATCGATAATATCTCAGGGGATGATGGCATGAACCTGCTACAAGGCGCCGTTTTGGGCACGATACAGGGCATTCTAGAGTGGCTGCCGGTCAGCAGCAAGGGAATCGTCACGCTAACCTCGATAAACCTCTTCAAGACGCCGGCGGCCGAGGCGCTGACCTTCTCGATATGGCTCCATGTTGGGACTTTGCTGGCTGCCCTGATATATTTCAGAAAGGACATTATCGCCCTTTTCAAAAACATACCCGAATACCTCAAAAAAGGCCGCCCAGACTCTGAAAAGTCTAAATTGACCACTTTCCTCCTTCTTTCGATTATTTTGACTGGACTGGTGGGGTTTCCCCTGTTCTTATTGGTGTTGGAGACCTTTTCAGCAGTGCCCGCAAGGATAGCAACAGCTCTGATAGGATTCCTTTTACTGGCGACAGGGCTGGTGCAAAAGGTTTCTAAAAGGGGCAAAAGGGAAATGAAAAACCTAGAGAAAAAGGATGGAATCATTATGGGCTTCTTTCAGGGACTTGCGGCCATCCCGGGGGTAAGCAGGTCGGGGACAACGGTATCCGTGCTTCTTATGAGGGACTTCAGCTCGGAGGCTGCATTGGAGTTAAGTTTTCTTGCGAGCATTCCCGCAGTTTTTTTCGCCGAAATCGGTTTGGGATTGGTGAAAGGGGTTGAGCTCACCGCCGCTTCTTTGGTGGGAGTGCTGTTCTCGTTCCTTTTCGGCATACTGTCGATTAAGGCGCTTTTGGTTGTTGCCAAGAAGGTAAAGTTCTGGAAGTTCTGCATAGCCTTCGGGTTGTTGACGGTTTTGGCGGCTTTAATTTGATTTTCGAAAATCCCATGTTCTTACCAGAAATAATTCACTATTTTTATTTCCAAACTACTACTAATTTATTTGGGAATACAATGAGACTCGAAGCTTTACAAGAGGCGATAGTGGAGGAGTTCTCAGGGGAAGGCGCCCAGAGGTATTACAGCCGGAAGGCCGAGGATGGCCTGTGGGACTCGGAGGACCATTTCATACGGAAATATTTCTCCAAAAAAGGCAGCGTCCTGGATATCGGCTGCGGCGCAGGGAGAACGACAATACCACTTCACAAGAAAGGATACAAGGTCATAGGTATAGACATATCCCCCGCCATGGTAGAAAGCGCCAAAAGGATAGCCGAGGGGAAGAAGCTGAAGGTGGATTACAGGGTCGATGACGCCACAAGGCTGAAGTTCGATGATGGGAGCTTTGACTATACCCTATTTTCTAACCAGGGATGGACCCAGATACCAGGAAGACAAAACAGGCAGAAGGCCCTTGAAGAGGCACGTAGGATCCTTAAAAGAAATGGCATTTTTATTTTCACGGTTCACCCCAGAGTATGGTCACGCAAGTTTTTCTTCTTCTGGGTAAAGCAGTGGGTGAGGTTTTACATACTGAAGCCATTGGGGTTTGCGGGGGATGAGATTGATTTCGGCGACAGGTTCTTTGAAAAGGAGACGGGGGACCCAGCCAAAACATACAAGACAAAACAGTACATCCACATAGCGTCCGTGAGTGAAGTAAAGGCACAGATTGAGAGCGCAGGATTCAACGTGCTTGAAATAAATGGCAGCTTGCAAACATCAAAAGATGAAATCAGGAAACACCCGCCGGTATTTTTCATCTGCCAGAAAACATAGAGCGGATTCCAACCTAAAAATCACAATCTAACAGTTCAATGATTTCTATTTGATATAAAAGAAAACCAATAAAAAACTATCCCACTAAAAATAGTGGTATGACAATTCCCGGGGTATTCAAATTACCGGACACTTATACGGGTGACGTATCACGATTACCATCTGGGATTTGGGTAGTGCAGATTTATTTCGATGAACACGGATTCATGTCCTCAATTTACGCTGGTGAAAAAGATAGTTCTAATCTTGCAAACAATATGGAACGTCAAGGATTATTATTTATGACAATGTCTAATGAAAAGCTTATACGTCAATTAGGCGATTACTTATCAAAAAACCGACCTATTGGATTCGCTTCGGTTTATTCAGGAAATGGTCCCTATTTCTTGCGTATGACACAAACATTGGAAGATCTTGGTTTCCCAATAAACCCAATTGTCAATTACAATGACTTCATATAGAACAGTCAGAAATAATGGAGTTTAATTTAGTCTTTTAAAATTACTTTTTTGACTAATGTTCCAGAATCTCCAATTCCAAATTATCCCTTTCCGCAACGAGCCTAGCTTTACCGCCTATTGGAAAAGTTATCTGCGGCGCTGTGTGGCCGAAATCAACTCCGGCGATAACAGGAATGTCATCGAATTTTTTATTGGTCTTGATTGTCTTCGTCAGTGTTTCCCTCTCAATTCCGCTCTCTCTTTGGAACCTACCTATCACAACCCCCCTCACTTCGGAGAACTGCGGCAACAGGCTGAGAGCTATTAGGGTACTATCGAAATGATGTGGCCTTTCTTCATAGTCATCTTCCACAAACACAATTGAATTCTTGAACGACGGCATGAAAGGCGTCCCGGCCAGATGCTGAAATGTCACAAGGTTCGCCCCTATTATCGTGCCTTCGGCTTCGCCCTTGTTAATTAAAAAATGCCCCGTGTTCTTGATGAATTCCCTGTCATTTTGGTCTTTGTACCACTCGTCGTCGCTCCACTCCTCGGACGGCCTTACAGTAATAGGGCCTTTCTCGAACAGGCATCTTTTGAAATACTCCAGACTGTACTCAAAACCCTTCAACATCCCGAACGAAGAGAAATTAGGCCCCGAATAGGTCACTACACCCGTCTTGGCAAAGATGGCGTTCGAAAGCGCCGTGATGTCGGAATAGCCGCATAGTATCTTCGGGTTAGATTTTATCAATTTGTAATCCAGGTATTCAAGAATCTGGTTCGAATTGAACCCGCCAATGACCGTCAATATAGCCTTCACATTCTTGTCACTGAACGCCATATGCAAATCCTCGACCCTCGAACTTATTTTGGAGGAACTGAACTCATTCATCTCGTCGACATGGTCGGAAAATGTTACCTTCAATCCAAGCTCTTCCAGCCTTCTGATTGCAACCCTTTTGCTCTCTTCCGAAATGAGACCCATGCTCCTTGACGGAGCGATTACCCTTATCTCATCGCCTCTTTTCAACTTTTCTGGCATCATAGTATTCTACCCTCTTTTATTATGAAGCCCCGCGGTTTATTTAAGGTATTAGCCTGTCGATATCCCTGAACACAAAAGTGACTTCTCTCACATTGCTTAAGTTAAGCATACATATTAGTGCCCTGGTTAGGCCAAAGCCGAATCCACCGTGGGGAGGGCAACCGTACTTGAAGAAATTTAAAAAGAAATTTACACTTCCCAAGTTCAGCCCCTTTTCCTTAGCCTGATTTAATAAGACATCATATCGATGCTCCCTTTGTGCACCCGTTGTTACTTCAAGGCCGTTCCATAAAAGGTCAAAACCCTTCGTCACTTTTGGGTTCTTTTCGTCTCTCATATGATAAAATGGTTTAATTTTCCAAGGGAACTCTTTAACAAATACAAATTCGTGGTTGTACTTTTCCTTTACTATTTTACTGATGATTCTTTCCTCTTCTGGTGTCAAGTCTTCTTCATATGACACATCCCTGCCGGTTTCTTTTATCATGTTGTGCACTTCTTCTAGACTCAATCTAGGAAACGGCAATTTTGGGACTGATAAATCAACGCCGAAAGTTTCTTTTATTTCCTTTCCATAGCGGTCCTTTAATTTTTCTATGACGTAAACCAACCATCTCTCTTCAAATTTCATTATATCTTCGTGTGAATCGATGAAAGACATTTCAACATCAATCGAAGTAAATTCGGTGTCGTGCCTAGTTGTATGAGACTGGTTCGCTCTAAATACGGGTCCAATTTCAAATACCCTTTCAAAGCCGGATGCCATTGCCATTTGCTTATAAAATTGAGGCGACTGTGCTAGAAACGCCTCCTTGTCGAAATAAGACACAGAAAACAGTTCAGCGCCGCTTTCGCTTGCAAAACCCATTAACTTCGGTGAATGTATTTCTATAAAACCATTATTTACCCAATATTCGCGCATAGCCATTTCCATGGCTGTCTGTATTTTGAAAATCAATGCATTCCTAGGTTTTCTTAGGTCAAGCCATCTATAATCTAGCCTTTTAGACAAATCTGTTGTATCATTCTTTTCGGATACTTGTATTGGAAGTTGCGTGTCAGCTTGGGACAAAACTGTGAACTTGTCTATTGAAACCTCAAAATCCCTTTCTGTAACATCTTTATTAGTAATTTTAGCTGCTTTAACAACACCACCGACTGATATAACAGATTCCCGCGGAACTCTCGCAATATTATCGAAAACAGCTTTATTATCATCAGTGACAATCGCCTGGGCTATCCCAGAAACATCCCTTAACAAAATAAATTTTATTTTACTTTGGTCTCTTGTCTCGTGCACCCAACCATTAACTACAACTCTTTCGCCAACTTTATTTTTCAATTCATTTATTTTAGTCAATCCCATAGCACTTACCTCCAAAATTTTATTAAACTTTGCTAGAATAAAAATAATGGAGGACTCTAGCAGGCCTTATCGCAATCATCAAAATCATCACTATGTAAGAAATAGTCCTTCATTTTCAATGATGATTCGTTTTCCATGTTTCTTAATTCGAAGCTTAGATTTATAAACATTATCTGGTTCTCACTTCAGTATCTGGTCCACGAACCACTGCTTGTCGAACTCCTTGAAGTCCTCGTACCTCTGCCCCGTGCCGATGTACATAACCGGCTTCTTCAGGATGTAGGAGACGGAAAGTATCGCCCCGCCCTTCGGGTTGACGTCGATCTTCGTGAATATGAGCCCGTCTATCCCGGCAGCCTTGTCGAACATCTTCGCCTGCTCTATCGCGTCGTTCCCCGTTATGGAGTCGACCACCAACACCTTAAGGTCTGGCTTGTTTACCCTGCAGATCTTCTCCAACTGATCCATCAGGTTCTTGTTAGTGTGCGCCCTCCCGGCAGTATCCGCAAGGACAAAGTCTATTCCCTTGGCCTCGGCATGCTTCATCGCGTCGAATATTATCGCAGCGGGGTCGGCGCCATAATCGTGCTTTATCCCCTTTGCTCCCACCTTCTC
>MFRS01000003.1:248-2358 GCA_001784635.1 Candidatus Micrarchaeota archaeon RBG_16_49_10 | reverse complement strand
GGCAGCCAGGACGCTTGAATAGCCCTGCTTCTTCAGCATCTTTGCCACCTTCGCTATCGTCGTGGTCTTCCCAGCACCATTGAAACCAAGGAACACAATCAGGAATGGCTTCTTCTTTGCGGCCTTCTTCAAGTCTATTTTTGGCAAATCGAATATTTCCATAAGGCTGCCCCTTATGACCTTTTTGACCTCATCCTGCACCTTCATCCTCTTCGCGTCCTTCCCAACCAAATGTTTGACTAGGTCCTCCCTTATCTTCTCCGTGACCTCCAACGCCACATCCGACTCGATCAGCCCCATCTCCAAATCAGCCAGCACGTCCTTCAGGTCCCTCTCAGAAATCTTCCTCTCCGTGATCTTCTTAGGGATGGTCTCCTTAACGGTCTCGGTGACGTTCTTCGTAATCTTCGAGACGACCTTGGACAGCTTCTCCTTGAGCAGCTTGAACATAGCATCACTTGGCCGCAGCCCTGAGCTCGGGCTCTATCTCCGCCATCTTCCCCTCTATCGCGGCGATTTGCCTCTCGACAGACTCGATGCCGTTGGCGAACATCTCCAGCCTCCTCTTTAGCTCTTCCTTTATCCCCTTCAGGTCCTTCTCGACCACCAGGTCCGAACCTATTCCAATAACAAGATTCTTCTTCGGGTCCAGGGTCACCGGCGCCAGCACGCCCGACCCCATAGGTAGGAGAAACTCACCTTTAGCACTCTTCTCGACCTCCTCCACCGACTCGATCGTGCCCTTCACCTCGACGAACCTGGCGAACATCTCGTCCCGCCTCTCCATCCCGGTCTGCCTGTTTTGCTCGAGTATCCTGTACTCCATCAGCTTCCTCTCAAGGTCTTTTCTTTCCATGATAACCACTTATTGACTACAAACTCACTCCAGAATATCTGGGAATGAACACATTTATCCATTACTTTTTTGGTGTTTGGACATTATAAGCTAGCCTTTCCCGTCATTTAATCCAAACCCCACTCCTGGCTAGGGCTGATATAATTCCACCCACAAGACTCGTCAGATAGCAACCGCTATAATACTAGACTGAGGTGATAGAATGACTGTGGTTTCCTTGTTCAGGACAAACCCTATTCCTACGAAGATGGAGCTGCTCCTCTCGTTGGACGGCCAGGAGATGAACGGCTTCTCCTTCAAGATAAGGAAGTCGAACATCGACGAGAACGAGCTGGAGATTGTGATATGGTACGAGGAGGACATAGAAGTCCAAATCAGGAAGCTCTTCTCCGACGATGCCTTCGAGGTCGTGGAGTACCTGAGGAACAGGGGGCAGGAGAAGGTGATAAAGAGGATCTACTCCTTCATCAACCTGGAGAAAGGGACTTTGGAGATATACAGGGGCACCGATTACGTGACGGAGAAGGTGAAGAAGCTGATCGAGACCTTCCTGAAGGTAG
Organism: Candidatus Micrarchaeota archaeon RBG_16_49_10; assembly: GCA_001784635.1. Classification (GTDB taxonomy): domain Archaea; phylum Aenigmatarchaeota; class Aenigmatarchaeia; order CG10238-14; family CG10238-14; genus RBG-16-49-10. The sequence continues at coordinate 942 of MFRS01000003.1, read as the reverse complement.
AGCTGAGACAGGTATACATTAACCCCGAGAAGCTCCTCAAGATCGTGCAGGATAACAGCCTCGAGCTCAGGCAGGCGACGTTCAAGTACGTGGACGACCTGTACTACCACCAGCTCATGGGGAGCAACCTGCAGTACAACGAGAGCTACAAGAAATTCCTGGAGTCCAACCCAGCGTCCATAAGGGGCATTTCGATATACCCGAACATAAGGTACCTGAATGGCTACAAGTACACGGTGAACATAGACGGCGACAGGGGGTCGATAAAGATAATGAACGGCACGATGAAGTGGAGGCCCAGGCTCGAGGTCAGGCAGATTGTAGACTTTGTTGTTGGGGCCTAGCCCCGGCACATTTTTAAATCTGAAACCGGAAGAAATAGAGAGGGCTGATAGTCTATCGGTCAGGACGTCGAAATCTCCGGATTGCGGAACCCTTACAGGTTTTAGTCTGGGATAGGCGAAGAGTCAAGTTCAATTCTTGGTCAGCCCACTCCTTTTATTTCCCACTCTTTCCTTACGAACTGATGTAAAAGTCCCTCTCCCATTTGTGCGCCGCCAGATCCTTCAGCATCTTTTTACTGAACTTCGGCTTATCGGGAAGCTTCATGTTCTCCTCGACGTGCCTCGTCTTCCTCATCCCAGGGATGACCGTCGAGACCTCGTCGAACGACAGTATGAACCTCAGCGCCAGC
>MFRS01000003.1:0-240 GCA_001784635.1 Candidatus Micrarchaeota archaeon RBG_16_49_10 | reverse complement strand
GCTCTTTATATCCCCATCGACAAACTCGTTCAGCTTCTCTATCCTCCCCTCAAGCTCCTTCATCCTTCCCCCGCTGAAGTACCTGCTCCTGAAGTCCCCAGCCTCCAGAGCGGTCTTGGAGTTTATTTTTCCGGTCAGCCCACCCTCGTCCAGCGGGACGCGGGCTATGATGCCAACCTTGTGCTTTTTCGCGAATGGGAACAGAGCCTCTATCGGCTCCTGATGGAATATGTTGAAAAT
>MFRS01000002.1 GCA_001784635.1 Candidatus Micrarchaeota archaeon RBG_16_49_10 | reverse complement strand
CCGGGCCGAATTCTGCTTCAGCAATGACAACTCAAGAATTTACATTCCCTCAACATTTATATAGCCTACGCCTTAGTATGGTGTATTTTCTCGCTAATACTGCTAATTTGACTATTGGTGTAGGAGATATTTCAGAGGGTATGAACGCAATAAACCCTCCGAATTGGTTATCGTGGGAAAAGAGTTATTCGGGAACGGAAGTGGATGCTTTAAAAGGCATAACTGACAGACTTATGGTAAATGGTTTTCCGCCATACACAGGATCCGCAATTCAAGTGAATCGATTCAGTATGACTTATTGTTATTCGGCATTCGTAGATTGGTTTCTTCATCTACCGTTTATTGTAAAGTAGGGCCAGTGAATCAAAAGTTGCTGTTCTTTGTTTTAATCTTGTTTCTGTAAGGGTTGTTTTTAGAAGCAATATTTTAAAAAACTACCCAACACCGCTGTACATCTGTATCCCGAAGGTCACGAAGAGGAATATCAAGTATATCACAAATAGGAAGAACCCCTCCTCATGGGTTATTTCCTCCTTGTCCAGGAAGAATAGCAGCACGAGGTTGGTGAATATCGTGAAGGCCAGCACCGTGGTGAACATCCTCAGGTTGACGTGGAACGGCGAGAAGGCGAGGACGGTCCCGAGTATCAGCGTCAGGTTTATCAGGCATGCGCCTATGACCTCCCCCAAGGCCAGGTCTATGTGGTTTTTCCTGACGGAGGCCAGCCCCAAGGAAAGCTCGGGCAGCGATGTGCCGACGGCGACTATCGTGGCACCTATCACTGTCGCGGATATCCCCATGCCCGACGCTATGCTGGAGGCCGATGAGACGACGAAACCCGAGCTGCCTATCACCCCCACTAGGCCGATGGCCAGGAAGACAAGCGACTTGCAGAACTCCGGATTCTTTATGTGGTCCAAGAAGGTTTTCTTCTGCGGTTCCTTTATCTCCTCCCTGACTATACCGTGCCTGGGGTTTATCTTCTTCCCGACCAGCGAGAGGATGAAGAGTCCGTAGATGAGCAGGAGGGCGTAGCCGAGGGTGGAAGAGGCGAAGGTCACGTTGAGCAGGAAGAGGGGTATGAACGACGTGAGCAGGAGCAGTATGCTCAGCTCCCTGTAGGTCTTCCTGTTGAACTTCAGGGGCTTTACTATCGCCATCAGCCCTATTATCAGCGCTATGTTGGTCACGTTGGAGCCCAGGACATTGCCTATCGATATCTCAGTGTTGCCCGCCATTATCGAGGAAAGAGAAACGGTGAACTCCGGCAGGGTGCTCGCCATCGAGATTAGGACGAACCCGACTATCAGCTCCCTCACGCCGAGTATCCTGGTTATCCTGACTATCGAGTCTATCGCCCAGTGGCTGGACTTGGACAGCACGATTATCCCGAGCACCAGCACGGCCATACTCAAAAGTAGTGCCATAAACTAGGTTTTTGTTTTCTGGATAATAAAATGTTACGCTTCGTGAATTTTCCCGGTTTTCTTGTAATGTTGGACTGATTTATGCAGGTTTACCGCGATGAGCGCAAGCATGATGGGGACCACCAGGAAGGCCAGCTTGTTGTAATTCCAGGTTCCAACCAAATCGCCGTGCATCAGCCTGGATATCCCTCTCGCTATCCCGCACGCGGGGCAGCTGCAGCCTGCGAAAAGGCCTGAAGTAGGGCAATTACCGCCGAAGACCAAGGGCAAAAGGAAGCTCTTGAAGACGCACTTTAGAGGGGAATACGCAAGGTATTTCGTGGGTATGGCAGCCAAGCCTAGAAGGAGGGAGGACAGGTTGAAGATTATAGCCTGCGGGCTACCGAAGCTAAGTATATCTAGGGCTAAGCTTTTCGCTCTACCGACTCTAGGCATAAAATCAGCTACTCTACCCAATCTATGCCTTCGAACTTGTGCTTGGTCGCGATCAGGATGACGTCCACGAGCCACCAAACCCCGCATCCCCCTAGGGTGAAGAGCTTGAGTAGGCCGAGCCCCACTTGGCCCATTATGAACCTGTCCACCCCGAGCCAGCCGAAGACTATGGACATGACCAAAGCGACAACCCAATTGACTTTCTTGTTCGCTATATAGGATATTTGGGATTGCGGAATCTTTAATTTTTCCCCTTCCGGGATGGTTTATAAAAATATCTCCCCAATAATAAATGTGAGGTTGGGCCAGTAGATCAACTCGGCTAGATCGCCTGCTCTGCAAGCAGGAGGCTGGGGGTTCAAATCCCTCCTGGTCCACTAGGCATTCTGGTCAGAATAGGTTTTAGGTGATTTTTAGAGAATTATATACTCGCGATGCAATATTAATTTATGGACGCATCACAAGTTTACATTGCAATATCTATTGTTGCCTTGGCCGCTATTGCCATACTTGTAATTTTGCCAAACAAAAACAAGAAACAAAAGAAACTTTCTAAACTAGCTGGTTTGTCGTTTGCATTCGTCTTGGCAGGCATTCTTTTTGGGAATGACAGACTGATAGGTTATAGTTTGATGGTTGTCGGTGTAATACTTGCGATTGTTGATATAATCGGGAAACTGAAAAGTAAATAATCAAAAGGTATTCATATTTTTCTAGATGTTATCCCCGTTAACCATCTTCTAAACCACTCAACAGAATAATCTACCAATTCTCTTTGATGTTGAGGATTTGAACAAGCGTGGTCTGCGCCGTCTATTATTTTCACATCTGTCACGGCTCCGATTTCTTTGAGACGTCTTGAACCGTCAGGCGTCATGTATTCATCCCTACTGCCAGTAACAAGCAAAGTGGGCGTCGTTCTAGTTGCTGCTTTCATCAAATCAACTACATAACCGTCAGGCGCCCTTATTACTACTGCACCGATTCTATTTCGAGATGTATATAAGAGTTAAATTCTCGCACCAGTGCTAGAGCCGAATAAACCTATAACATTTGGCGAATAACCCAAACCCATTAAATAATCTGTTGCACTAGTCAAATCCCTCAGAAGTGCATATTCGCTAGATTCCTGTTTTGGCCCTTCGCTTTCTCCATGACCCCTGAAATCAAAACGTAAACTAGCTATATCGCTACTTTCAAGACCTTCTTGCATTAAACGGTATTTAGAACCATTTTTATCACGAGACCACCCATGACACATGACAACTATTGGGGTGTTTGGAGAGCCTGTATAATTCAAGATGGCTGATAATCTATATTGGTTACTGTTGAGCCAAATTAGCTCTTCTTCCATAGGAACTTTGAAGGTTGTTAAGAATTTAAAATCTATCTTTGAACCTAATTTCTATGGGAGAGCAATGACAATACCCCTGTCGACCAAGAGTGGCACCTGCTCACCTTTTTGCTTATGCTGCCGTCGGACTTCCAGAACTCCCACACTGTGTTCTCGTCCCTAGCAAGAGAATTCCCCAAAGTTCTCGTAATCAGCTCGTCGGCCAGCTTTCTTTGTCTCATCTTCATCCTCGCCTCTATCTCGAAGTAGCTCATGAAAGGGCATATGACATCCTTGTGCCAATCAGAAAACCGCCACTTGTATGGCCTGTCTACAATCAGCGTCCCCAAGTCGGTCCACATGTTTTTGCGAATGAATTCTAGTGAATTTCTGGATTGGTTTTTATCAGAAACGCCAAATAGAGAGCAAATCACATTGTTATCCAAGAACACGTAGTCTTTGCTGATTCCAATATCCCGGTAAACCCCTATGGCATCATCCCACATCTCATCGTTTATTCTTGCCTTCAGGTTGGAGGACTTTTCCAGATATTCCGATTCCTCGCTTGCTTTGCCTAAAATCCCTGAGGCCTCAGCGACGGAGAGCATGGCCTTGTACAAAAGGGCGTTGCTGTATGCGACCTTCCCCATCCTCAGCAAAGTCCAGCACCAGTTGAGGCTCCTCAATCCTTTCTGGACAAAAAGGCCGTCTTCCATTTTGCCTTCTAGGTATCGCATCGCTTTCAAGGAAACCCCGTAAAAGTCTTTCAGAAATCCCTCATCCTTGGTCATGCAGTAGTAATCCCACCAGCAGAGGATCCACCATATCGTGTATTCGTCCAAACAAAAGCTCAGAGGCCTTAAGCTACCATCCAAAGCCCGACTGCAGGGGATGTATCCGGACTTGAGCTGTTTCTCGGCGAGGAAAATGAGGGAATTCTTGCCCGCACCGTTTTCGCTTTCGTCCAAAAGCACGTTTGACCTTATCGCAACGAAGAGGTCGGCCGTCCACAATCTCCTATCGCGCACAAACCCATCGACAATCACCTTTTTGTTTAGCCATCCTTTGTCCCTACAAGACAATTCCAAGGTGTTCAGCCTTATGGTATTTGAGGCCTTCTGCGCCAAAAGGGAAAATTCATCCTTGGACTCCCCCATGGAATGAGTTTAGCTTTAAGCCAATAAATAAATCGGGTAGAGCAGTGATAGTAGCTAAAGTATTTTCCCCCTCTCAGAAACCTCTTCCCTGTCGAGTATCATCTTCTTTATCCTTGCGATGGGGCTTATGTCACCAATCAGTATGGCGCCGACGACTCTATCATCTTTCAGGAAAATTTTGCTGTACTCGCACGCCTCTTCGTTGACCTCGACTATGACATCATTTGTGCTTATCTCGACGTCCCCTATCGTCATCAGCTTTGTGCCGAATATGTCTGTTGTGTACTGGGAGACGTCATCAAAGACATCTTTTTGCCCAAGCATGTTCCTTGCTGCGGTCTCGCCCTGCTTCTGAGCATTAACCCAGTTGCCGTGGGTCATCCACTGGTCGACGAAGACGTCGTAGAACTCCGCCACATCGCCGGCGGCGAATATGTCCGGATAGTTGGTGGTCTGGAGGTACTTGTTGACTAGTATGCCCGTCCTAACCTTCACGTCCGTGTCCCTCAGGAAATCCACGTTCCTCCTTAGGCCTATGCCCATGCAGACCATACCAGCTTCTATATACCTTCCCTTCGTCGTATAGACATGGGATATTCTTCCTTTATCGCCGATAAACTCGACCGCCTCCTCATCGAAGAGAAGCCTGACACCATTCTTCTCCATCAGGTTGTGGATTATCTTGGAAGCCACCTCATCGAGGAAGTTGTGCCAGTACATCTTCTCCCTTATCAGGATGGTCGTGTCGACTCCCCTCTTCTTCAGCGCGACCGAGCAGTCAGCACCGACGAAGCCACCGCCTATTATCACCGCCTTGCCCGTCTTCTCGAGCGACTCGATGATTGCCGTCGCGTCGTCCAATGTCTGGAGCGAGTGCACTCCCTTCAGCTCGGACCCCTTGATGGTGAGCTTGTGCGGGGTGCCTCCAGTAGCGATGAGAAGCTTGTCGTACCTTACCCTTGAGTCATCGTCGAGCTTCACGTAGTTTAATCTTGGGTTCAGGCCGACGATCTTCGTGCCCAGCCTCAGGTCAATCTTCATCTTGCGGTACCAGTCCTTGGACTTAAGTATCATGTGCTCCTTGTCGCAGTCACCCCCGACATAGTTCTCCAGGTTCAGCCTCGAGTAAAGCGGATACTTCTCCTCTCCGATGAGGGTTATCTCGCAGTCCTTGTCGTTGGCTCGAAGGGTCTCCGCAGCTGTGGAGCCGGCTATGCCGTTTCCGATGATCACGTGGTGAGCCATGAATGTAATATTGATTTGGACTCTTAAGAAATTACCTCTTCTGGAAGAGTATCTGGATTACGTCACTGTCCTTAAGGATATAGTCCGCCCCGAGCTTCATCTTCTTGTTGACTTCGATGCCTCCTATGAACTTCTCCGCCATCGTGGAGTGGACTTCGAACGCCAAGTCCTTCAGCGTCGAGCCCTTCTTCATGAGGAACACGTCCGGCAGTACATTACCTTTGTTGTCAGCAAGCTTGTTTATGTCTGCGACGGGGTAAACGGCAATATAGTCAAGGACCTCAAAGACGGCCTTGTTCAGGCAGGCCTGTATTCCGGTCGAGCCATATTTTTTCAGGATGTTTTTGTCTATGAACTCCAACCCTTTCTTTTGGTTATCGGGTAACTCCTTCAATATCTCTATCTTGCCATTGCCGTACTTTATCAGGCTGTTCTTCTCCGCCGTCTTCAATGCAATCTCGGCAACTGCGGATGTCGGGATTATCGCCGAGCCCAGGAAACCCTTTTTCAGATTTTCAAAATTAGAGTCTGCCTTTTCGAGGTCAATCTTGTTGGCCGCGATTATTATAGGTTTTGTGTTGTGCCTTATGTCCTTGGCAAACTCCAGTAGGTTGTCGGCGTCGAACTTGTCTATGGACTTTGCTATGTCGGACTTCTTTATGCCGAGGCCAGCAAGCTGCTCCGCAAGGATTTCAGTTAGGTTGACGTCCTTCGAGAACTTCATCTTCTTCGTGAACTTCTCTATAGCCTTCTGAATTATCCCGGCGAACCAAAGGTCTATCTCCTCCTCCAGGAACTCCACGTCCTTCGAAGGGTCATGGCCCTCTGTCTTTTTCCCCTCGGAATCTGTTGTACCAGAGACGTCCACTATATGAATTAGACATGAAGCCCTCGACAGGTCGTCCAAGAACTGGTTGCCCATCCCCTTCCCTTTGTGGGCATCTGGGACAAGGCCGGCGACATCAATGAGCTTGACCGGTATTTTTCTGACGCCATCCTCGCAGATTGAATTGTTAGGCTTGCATTTGACATTCAACCTTTTGCAAACACAGTCTTTTGTGACATATCCCACTCCTACGTTAGGTTGTATGGTTGTGAATGGGAATTCCGCTATGGCAACGTCTACCATGGTCAGCGCCTTGAAGAAGCTGGATTTCCCGGATGAGGGCTTGCCAACAAGACCGACTTGCATAATATAAGATGGGATGAAAGAAATAAAATGTTTTTTATTCGACCGTTTCCAACTTTTCTAGGAAACAGCTTTCCAACTGGTGTTTACAGGGGTTATTTAAATTTCTCAAATTATAGAATTTTTGGTTTGCATGGAAGAAAATGGAATGGGGAACGAGGCTGTACATAGAATGTTATCTAACCCCATCAGGAAAAAGATAATCGTCAGCCTCATGAACGATAAGCTGTCCTTCTCCCATTTGATGAAGATAACGCAATGCGAAACCGGCAAGTTGAGCTTCCATCTGTCAAAGATGAAGGAGTATCTGCAGCAGGACGAACTGAAAAGGTACGGGATAAAAAAGGCTGTGAAGACTGTGCTTTCGCAATACCTTCAAGGGGAAAAGCTTCCCGAAAGAAGGTTTGCCGACAGTTTAGAAAAGGTCCGCAAGTGGCTTAGAAAAGAAGAGGTGACTTCCACTCTCAACAATATGCTCCCTCACTTTCTACTAATCGTCGGACTCTCTATCTTTAGCATCGCCGTCTTTTCTAA
>MFRS01000001.1:50965-71446 GCA_001784635.1 Candidatus Micrarchaeota archaeon RBG_16_49_10 | reverse complement strand
TCGGCGTGCCGTTCGTGAAGGTAAGGGAGGGGGAAGACCCGATGAGGGGCCTGACGAAGGGCGTCATAGCAACTACACTGTTCTGCATAGCGGGCTTCTACTTTCTAATCAAATTCACACTTCATAACGTCAACCTGTTCTACGCGGGGATGGTCGGCCTCATCTCAAGCATCCTGATGATCTTGATAACGGAGTACTACACTTCGAAGAAGTACAGGCCCGTTAGGGACATAGCTGAGGCTTCGAAGACCGGCCATGCGACGAACATAATCACGGGCTTTGCGACCGGCCTCCAAAGCACGGCGCTTCCGGTCATCGTGATAGCGGTCGCCATCCTGGTATCATATCAGTTTGGGACGGCATTCGCCGCGCAGGTCGGGATAGACAGCTACATTGGCGGCATCTACGGGACGGCCGTAGCGACTATGGGGATGCTCTCCATTGCCGGGATGGTCCTTGGGCTGGACGGGTTCGGCCCGATCGCCGATAATGCCGGGGGTATAGTCGAGATGTCGGGCGGCAGCAAGAAGCTCAGGGCCATAACCGACTCGCTGGACTCTGTCGGGAACACCACCAAGGCATTGACGAAGGGCTATGCGATGGCTTCAGCTGGCTTGGCGGCTCTGCTGCTGTTCCAGGCCTACCTGGAAATCACCAATCTGACGGCCGTAAACATCGTCATGCCGAAAATCATCGTAGGCCTCTTCATCGGTATTTTGCTGCCTTTCATATTCGCCTCTTTCGCGGTGAAGTCGGTCGGGAGGGCCGCGTTCAAGATGGTCGAGGAGGTCAGAAGGCAGTTCAGGGAGATGCCGGGGATAATGAAGGGCACGCAAAAGCCTGACTACTCGAGGTGCATCGACATAAGTACCATAGCTGCGCAGAAGGAGATGATACTTCCCGGCCTGATACCGATAGTCATACCGCTCCTGATTGGGTTCACGCTCGGGGCTGAGGCCGTGGGCGGGCTGCTGATGGGAGCGACACTGAGCGGGTTCATACTCGCCATGTTCATGAACACTGGGGGGGCTGCCTGGGACAACGCCAAAAAGTACATAGAGGACGGCTTCCTAGGAGGAAAGGGTTCGGACGCCCACAAGGCTGCCGTCACGGGCGACACGGTGGGAGACCCGTTCAAGGATACGGCCGGCCCGTCGCTGCATGTGCTGGTGAAACTATTAAACACTATATGCCTAACATTTGGTGTGTTGTTTGTGCTTTACGCGCTGCTATGAGGGATTGTATGTACAGGATTCTCAAGATAAAGACGAAAATCAAGGTTCCGCCGACGAAGTTCGGCCTCTCCGCGAAGAAGTCCATACTGGAAAGCCTTCAGGAGAAGTATGAGGGCATGCTCTCGAGGAACTTGGGCGTGGGGCTGGCGGTCACGGAGGTCGAGGAGATCGGCGAGGGGAAGGTACTGCCGGAGGACGCGAACTTCCACTACCCTGTCGTCTTCGACCTGCTCGTCTTCAAGCCGGAGATCCATGAGATACTCGTGGGCGAGGTCATCGACAACACGGAGTTCGGCGCCTTCGTGAGGCTGGGCCCGATAGATGGACTGGTTCATGTGTCCCAGCTGCTGAACGACTACGTCAGCTTCGACGACAAGAACTCGATGTTCTCCGGGGAGGAGACGGAGAAGACGTTGAAGGAAGGGGACGCCGTGAGGACGAAGGTCATCTCGATCGCCATGCAGGCCGCGAAGGAGAACAAGATAGGCCTGACGATGAGGCAGCCCGGCCTTGGGTCGCTGAACTGGATAGAGGACGAGAAGAAGAAGGCCAAGAAAATCGCTCCGACAGCAGCCAAAGGCGGCGGAAAGAAGAAGTGATGGTTATGGCTAGGAAATATTATGTGTGCAGGAAGTGCAAGAGGTTCACCCACGAGAGGGAGTGCCCGAACTGCAAGATAAAGGACCTTTCAGCGAGCTGGAAGGGTCTGGCGATAATAAACGACCCCGAGGGCAGCGAGATAGCGCAGGTCCTGCAGATTAAAACCGGGGGCAGTTACGCCCTTTTTGTTGATTAGGATTATTTCTTTGGTTTTTGGCCCTTTTTCTTGGAGGGTTTCTCCTTTTTAGGCTCTTTTACGGGTTTTTCTTCCGCTTTCTTATCGCCCTTTGCCGGCTTTTCCGGCTTTTTTTCAGGCTCTTTCTCTTCTTTTTCGGGCTTCTCCTCGGCCTTTTCCTCTTTCTTTTCTTCGGCCTTCTTCTCCTTGCCCTTCTTGGCCTCCGGCTCCTCCTTGGGGATCTCGACGCCGAAGAGCTCGGCTTTTACGACGCCCTCGTCATCCTTGACCGCCGTTATCTTGATCTTGGCCGGCGGCCTCTGCATCCCGTGCTTCCAAAGGAGCTCGTTTATGCTGGAGCCTATCTTTATGTCCTCGGCCTTCATGTGTCTCACGAGGAACTTCCTGACCTCGACGGCGGCCCTCTTGCCCCTCCTCCACCTGGCGTGGTTCCTGTAGTCCCTCCTCAAATTTATAGTGAAGACCTTCTCTTCCATGGCAATCACAAGACTTTAGATTATTGGAAAGGAAAGTTTTTAAGGTTTTCAAGACCTTCTTGATTAACCGATTGAGCATATGCCGTTTCTGCTTAAAATTTCGTCATAAATGCCGTATCTTCTATGTTGCGGTCGAATGGTGAATTTGCAAATTTCCCCTTCTGGAGTCAACCCATTTCCCTCAAGGTTGAAGCATCCCCCAGATATAATGGTTATGGAGCCTGGTTCCCGATAGAGAAGCAACCTCGTGCCCCAAGGTTCAAGGGTTGACAGTGTGGTTTTGCCGTTTAGGGAATATACCCCATTGTCGATTTGGGTCATGACGAGTATCCTAATAGCCTTCCAAATGATTGGTTCCGCAACCTTTTATCCTTGACCCTCAGCCTCTAGGGCCTTCATTATCCTCTTAGCCAGCCTAGTGGCGTCCTCCTCCTTGACGAACTCCCTGATCATTATCTCGCCCTTCTTGGAGACGCTCAGCTTAAGGCCCTCCAGCGTCAGGATCGACAGGAACTTGGTGTCAGCCACCACCTCGGCCCCCAGCTTTTCGACAAGCAGGCCCACCATCCTCTCCTTCCCACAGTACTCGGACGGTATTATCTTGTAGGTGTTGTCCGTGGTGCAAGGCTTGAGTATGAAGGCGCCCATGACATCTATTAGTGGGCTGAAAGCTTTATAAATCTCGCCTTCCCCTATCTTGGTTATGGCCATGTGGGACTGCGTGCTCGTGAGGTACTCGGAGATCGCTATAAAGTCCAGACCGGTCCGCTCCAGGTTCGAGAGGATACTTGTGAACAACATCTCCCTGGCCCTGAAGGGCTGCCTGAGGGACTATAGGGTGCAGAGGAAGTGGGGCAGGATAGTGGTTGAGGCGAAGAATACAGATAGGGTCTGCGAGCGCCTGAGCTATGTCTTTGGGGTTGTCTCAATCTCGCCCGCAAAAAGGCTCTCCCTGAGGGGGTTGCCTAAATTCGTGGAGAGGAACGTCTCCAAGCTGGTCCAAAAGGGGCCTTTTGCCGTGAGGGTCACGAGGGTGGGGGAGCACAGCTTCACGAGCAGGGACATGGAGAGGAAACTGGGGGAGATAGTAGTCAAAAAGACCGGGAAGAAGGTCAATTTGAAGGAGCCTGCATCTACGCTCCATGTGGAGATAAGGGAAAAGGACGCTTATGTTTATAACGACGTTATATCCGGCCCGATGGGGCTGCCTTTGGGGTCTCAAGGGAAGGTGTACTGCTTCGTCAACGACAAGCTTGGCATCCTTGCGGCTTGGCTCATGATGAAGAGGGGCTGCAGACCAATCATATTCCACACCGCCCCCGTGGATGAGCTGGACAGGTGGTCGCCCGGGATGGAGCTGGAGAAGACCGAAATATCGTCCCTGGAGGAGCTGGCGGAAAGGGCTAAGGGGGATGAGACGCCTGTGGTGCTGGCCGACACGCTGAACACAGCGTCCATAGAGGGCATAAAGGCGGACGACGAGAGGTTCTACTGCGTCCTCAGGCCGCTTATAGGGTACACCGAGGACATGGTCAAGGAACTGAGGAAGAGGGTCCTGGGGTAAAGGATAATGCCACTCTACCAGCTAGTAAGGTAAAGAGATAATACTTCGCAGCCATATAATTTATAGATACAGATGCCCTACAAGATCCCCAAGGACTGGGATGTAATCCGCGCGATAGAGCACGTCCTGAAGCAGAGGGGGTTCGTCACTTCCGGCGAGGAGCTGGGCTACCTTGTCCTGAGGAGGCTGAAGGAAGTTAATAGCGGCTTCGTCGCCACGCCTGACAGGGTGAGGAGGGTCGCGATAACAATCCCCGAGGTCGAGATAAGGGTTAAGACGCGCCATTCTGACGCCAAAAAACTCAAGGGGTGCCCGGTCTGCGGCTGGAAGATAACCAAGGCCTACAGGAGGAACCTGGGCGGCCAGAGGGTGCACACAGGCTACCGATGCGAAAAGTGCGGCTTCAGGACCAACAGGGAGACGCTGGCGCCAGGCAAGTACCTTTTCCTATGGAAGAAGAAGCTCTGACGGCCTATATACCAACGATAAACGTCAATTATATATACCAGTATTTAATAATAGTTATTCAGGTACTGGAACCAATGGGATTCTTATGCTCGACAGGAGGGTTTCCGCAATCGTCAGGAAGACCAACAAGGGCCTTAGGCTTGAAGAGCTGGAGGGGCAACTCTACGAGATCGACTATTCGGACACGGCGCCAGAAGGCGAAAGGTCAGCAAGGGTGGATGTCCTTGAGACGATTGAGAAGGCCATGGGCATCATATACGAGCAGCAGGAGAACCCCAGGCCGTACGGCCCCCGCTACCATGGTTTGCTAATAACAGTCGTCTCCGACATGTATGGTGAAGGGAACAGGCTGAAGCTCGCCAAGGCCATAGGAGGGAGACGGCTAACAACAGAGGCCTATGTGGAGGATGCGGAAAGCCTGGCTAAGCTTCTCACGGACATAGCGACTGGGGAGGCGCACGACGGCGCGATAATAATAGACGACAAGACCGGCAAGGTGGTCGGCTACCACGCCTGGCTGCTTTCATTCCCGTTCGACGTCGACGGGGCGATGATGACGAACAACGGCGACGGGACGAGGAAGAGCATAGCGCAGCAGTACTCCGAGTGGGAGTGGGTGGATGCGGCGTACACCATGTCGGAGGGTGACGGCTGCGTCAGGAAGTACGTGAAAGGGGAAATAACGAAGCTTCGCCAACCGTACAATCTGAACTGATTCTGCAATAAATCGGCGGCTTCTAGGAAATTTTATAAATGTATGCATCGGTATAAGTACAAGTATTGGTACCAATAGGTGAAGGGAATGTTCAACTTTAATTCAAGAAATGGTAAACCCTTTGACACCGAACAGCTTAAAAACTACAAGCTTCCCCAAACTCCTTTTGAATTGACTCCAGACTTGGCTGCTTTATTGGAAAGTTACAAACTGCGTATAGAGGCTTACATGCGAGACGTTGGTACTATAGAAGGGGTTTTAAGTGGGGTTAGAGGGTCTGAAGGAGATTATCAATTAGGGGAATTTTACCTGCCTCTTTCCAAAGAAACTATAACTGTTACGAGAGTCCGCGCCCCATGATTTCGGCCACAGTCCCGTCTACCGTGAGGCCTGTGCTGTCGATGACCAAGTCCGCCATCCCTTTCTGCTCTGCCCTGTCTATGCCGTAAATCCTCTTCCATTCCCTCGACTCTATCCTCTCCCTCTCCGGCAGCTTCTTTTTGGCCTCCGTCAATGGTATGCCGTCCCTCTTCGACGATCGCCTTGCCCTCTCCTCCAGCGAGCAGTCGATCCACACCTTGAAGTCGGCTATGTCCCTGAGGACATGGACTGACAGCTTCCCGCAGACGACCACATCGCCCTCCTTCGCCCTGTCCACCTGCAGCCTGTCCAGGCGCTCGTGGAAACCCTTCTCCTTGCCCTCACCAAGCCAGACGTCCAATGCGGCCTGCGCCTGCTCCCCCTGTTTGGAGTGGGACTTGAACACCTCACCCGGGGAGAAGTAGCCTATGCCCAGCCTTTCAGCCAGCCTCCTGGCCACGGTCGACGTCCCGGCCCCGGGGAGGCCCGAGATAGCTATCACCACCATCCAAAGCACCGATTTAAGTGAATGAATAGAATTAATATTAGGAGAATAAAAAGTGATTCGATGGGTCTGCTGCGCGAGGCGATAGGGCTGCTGCTGGTAGTGGTGGCTTGGACGAACGTCTTCGGCATGGGTGTGGAGATGCAGATGCTGCTCTTCCTGCTCGGCTTCGACTTCATGTCACTGATACCGAAGATTGCGCTCTTCCTCCTGGACTTCACCTTCAACCTGGTCGGGGTGGGGTGGGTGCTGCTGCTCGTCGTCGCAGTGGAGGCCCTCATAGTGGCCTTCGACCTCAAGCCCTTCGTCGGCTACATCCTCAAGCCGCTGGCCACCTTCCTCGTGCTCTACGCGAACGGCGTGTCGGTGGCCGTGGCATTTATAGTTGCGGGGTTAGATTTATTGCTGAATGTCAGCAAAAGATATATTTAGGCCAGGATGGCAGAACTTGGTAAATGCGCAGCCCTGGAAATTGGCTGGACAGGCTGTGTCCTTCGTGGGCGTAAGGGTTCAAATCCCTTTCCTGGCGTAACTATGAAATAGGAAATAATTTTTTATAAAATAGGAAGGAGATTAATTTGACGGTTAGGTTTATAAAAATTTATGTTACAGCAGCATATAAGTGATTTCTTGCTTCTTTGACATCATCAATATCTGCAATATTGAACCAACTACCATCAAATTGTTTTACTTTGTATGGCGTCTTTCCGTTTTGAATTAATACACCTGAAAGAATGTAACATTCTCCTTTTTCTGGGTCAGGCTTTACAGCTTTCAAAGTTTTACAAAACCCTGGCGGATTGACTGTTATTCCAGTGAATGCTAAACCGTCGTGACCTTCATTTGATGAAAATAAGTCTAATTCCCTCAAAAGGCCAGATTCACCATATGCTTCAGCATACCTTTTTTTCATTTTAGTTTTATTGACAATTATTTGAGGAGTTTCTTCTGTCAGTGAATCCAATGGTCCATCAAAGAAAGTATCCGCTTCTATAACAGTACTCCAATCATCACCGATGAAGTCTTCTGCCGATAATACTCCTCCAGCTGGTCCTGGCTTTAACCCCGATTGAATTTTACTATAACCTACTTCTGGATAGTACTTTTCCAGATAGCCTCCAACCTCTTCTCCCATATATCCAGTAACTACGCAAATGTTGCTTGGATCTACACCTAATTTAATAATTTTGTCTATGTGATGACCCAATAAAGGAACACCTCCAATAGTAGTCAAAACCTTATGGGTCATTTCAGTATAGGGAAGCAATCTTGAGCCTTTTCCGCCAGCTAGTAGTATATATTTCATTCCAATCAACTCTCTATTAAAAACATTTTTTTGAAGAGCTTGTATTCTGGAAAATACTTCTTTTTGATTTTATCAAACTGGATTTTCTTTTTGTAGTCCTTCTCTATTGTTTTCTGGTATATCTCAATCAGCTTACCAAAATCCTTCTCTTTGTTTTCAAACAAAAATTCTGCAAAGAACAGCGGACTGTTAAAGTGCGAAAGGGCATCAGCAGTTGATATTATCTTTGCTTCAATGGTCTTTGGTATTATATCAAAGCAGTTGTGGGATTTGACGCATTCGCTGACGTGTTTTATCACTTCCTTTTGTATACCCTCTTTCTCAAGAAAATCTTCTGCTATCTTTGCACCCTCTATGTTATGTGGTTCTTTGTTGAATACTTTTCCAATATCATGTAGCAGGGCAGATAATTTTATTATTTTTGTGTCTCCCCCAAATTCTTTGTTTAAATCGTCCGCTATTTTCTCAACTACCAAAATGTGATATTTGTAATACCATTCCAAGTTGTTTTCCTCGTGTAATTTCTCTATTTTTTTCTTTATTTTATTCATAAAATCACCATCCAAACCTTTTCAGGACACTTAAGCAGTATCCTTTTGCACTACCAGATAACAATGGATAAAAATGACCCATAGCTTGCCTTCCGACTAGAGAAGTGTAATTCTCTGGTATTTGCTGGGTTTCTAGCTGACCATAAAATTTTGCTATATTTCCTCCTCCACCAACAAGGTACGGGTGAGCTGATAGATGCTCCAGTAACATTGGTCCTATTAGACTGGTGGATCCCCAGCAATATAGAGGGCTTCCATCTTGTTTTGTCATTTGAGGAACGCTTTCAATGGTAAAAATCATATGGTCAAGGTTCTTCAGGTTCTTCAACGACTGGCTTAGCACAGCTACAGTAGGGCCTAAAAATTGAACTAACAATTTCCATTCCCCATTCCTACTTTTCCAAAAATCATATAGGCCTTTAGCTGAAGTTTTTGATTTTTCCCCAAGTAATGTTTCCCACCCTTCCTGTGTGGCCCCAGTTTTCTGAGCCAATCCATATGCAAGCTGTTTAATTTGTTCTGGTTGGCAAGAGCCTAATGTAACAAAGATAGATGGTTCGTGCCCTACCTCTATGACAGTATTCATATCATTTTCTTGAACACCATTTCTTTCTAAATGTCCAGTTAAGGTAGCTTTCAATTCACCATAAGGGTCAAACCCACCTAGAAAACCAGGTTTAGGAACTTTTGCTTCTTCCAATGGGGTTAACCAGTAACTAAGCCTATCGGAATCCCAAAATGATTTCATTAGGTAAGCAAACAAGGACCCCGCCTTTTTTTCTGGATTACCTATACTTTGGCAGCTCAATATTCCTTGCAAAAGACTTCTGTCGGTTTCTATGAAACGCTTGAATGAATCCCATGCATATTCTGTAAATCCCAGTACCGATTCTGGCTTTGTTGCTAAATCCATTCTAAAGTTTGATACGCCCTGAACAATGTTTTGGACGTGCACTCCAATTTCTGGTTGACCTGAAAGTTCTTCTAGCGAATCTTCAAATATTTTTTCTGGTTTTTTGGCTGACAACACCGTTAAGACTGAATCAGCAGTTCCAGGTAAATGAGGGAATTGCTCATAGGCTGAGTACAACTGCCTTCCTGGAGTTAAAGGTTTCCCTTTCCCAGCAACCTCTGGTAATTGTTCCCAGTGATTTGTTGGGGTTGTCATTATTTTTTGCTTTGTTTCAATGTCGAACATAAAACCACCTATTTCCATGTTCCCCCACATTCTGGGCAGACTTTCATATAGTCAAAGTGTTTTCCTTCAGGATCTCCAGAAATGACTTTGGATAATTCGTTTACCCTTCCTTTTTTGCATAATTGGCATAATTCCCCATCGGAGTTTACATCAATCCAAATAACACCCTTAGCCATCCTAGTCACCATCCTTTAGAACATACTTCTTGAACAGCTTCCACTGTAAACTTTTTCCCCAATTTTCTGTTTCAGGCTTAGGTTCAATGAAGTCTTGGTATGAGACAATACCATTTGTTCCATCCACGGAAATCATCTTACCACCAAGTAATTGCGTGGCATTCAGTACAGCAACTACGGCTGGCTTACCCAATTCCCTTGCAACGGTTGCTGCGTGAGACGCAGCTCCTCCTGTTGTGGTTACAATTCCCCCAGCCTGATACATTAGGGCGAAGTAATCTGGGCTTGTGGTTTCTGTTACCAGAACATATGGCTCTTTTGGTGGTTGAAAAGTCCAAATTTCACTTTTAGGGACAACATACCCTTTTCCTGTAAAGTATCCAGGGCTTGCGGGCGTTCCAGTAAGCGAATTACCAGTCATTATATTTCACCTCCTTTGTCCATAAAAGACAGAAATCCTTGTGTCTGAAGAGCGTCTAGAAAACTACCAAATTCTCCTTTAGTCAGGAATTTTGATGACGGATTAGCTGTAAATTCTGGGTCACTATACCCAATCCCTTTTACCGCATATCCATTGTTTCCCAAATGGTAGACTTGAAACTCTTTCGAACCGCTATGGTTTCCAATACCAAACCTTACAGCATATATCCCGTTTTTACCGTGAATTTTTCCTATCAACCCGTCAGTAAGATACTGAAGTTCCTGTACCCAAGGCAAATGGAAAACACCGTTGAAGTTGTAAGCTGTTCCAGGATTTGGAAGACTATCCACAACAACTCCAGCCATATCTGTATTTCCCTGTTTTAGGAAGTGCATCAAATGCGAGAATTTCCCGTAGACATCTGAAGGAGAATGGTATGCCCTGTAAAGAGGAACGAAAAGACCATTACTTCCATTTCCTTGCAGTTGGATTCCGTGGGATATGGCCTCTTCAGCTTCTTTTTGGGTTGGTATGTAAAGAGCGCATAGATTGGCCTTATTTTTAATTTTTGTATTATCGCTTTTGACAGAGTGTAGAAATTTTTGAAGTTTTGCAAAGGTTTGCGGGTTATTTTGATATAGAGCTGACAGCAGGGGGAGGCTTCCGAGATTATCCAAATCTTGTAACATCAAGTACAAAGTTGATGTTCCTGGGTAAACCCTCTTGTCCTCATCTATCTTTTCTTGCGTATATGGGGCTAATGACATCTGGTAGTTCCATTCTTTGTCATACCTCAGACCGCCAACTCCAAAAGGCAACCTTACACTGTTTGGAGGGTGACCAAGTAGAGTTGAATATGTGACTTGCTCAAAATTAATTGGTTTTCCTTTGCTTGGAGTCACACCAGGGAAGAGCAAATCATTCCCGATAGATTCTCGCAGCAACTTTAATTCCTCCAAATCACCTGGACTCAAGGAAACATTTATCCCAAACAGTTGTTCTATCTGGGTTGGGGTTGGTTTTTTACCAAGCATGCCAGCTTCAGAGAGAAATTGTCCAGCTGAAATCAAAGTGCTTAAAATTTTTGATGCTTCCCTTGGAGCTTGAGCAGAATCAAGTAATCCTTCCTCAAGATAATTCACCTTTGGTTGGGGAGCTAAATCAAAAGCTGCTTTGATTAATGCGAGGTTCTTTGGAGTAACTAAAGGCCCTACTTTTTTGGCTAGATTACCTACAGCTTGTCCAAAAGTCACCCCTTTGCTAACAAGATGTTTCTGGGCATCTTTGGAGTGCTTACTAACCAAAGCTAATTGGTTTTCGGGTACTCCCCTTTCGATTAATTGCGTTTTCATGCTGTCTGACATTTTTTTTCACCAGATGCCCCAGACGGGATTTGAACCCGTAACCTCAGGCTTTCTCCAATCACCGTAGGCTTGCACATAGGAGGCAAACACCCTTCATAGAAGGCTTGCACCGAAGGCCAACACCAAGTCTGTGCCCTATCCAATTAGGCGACTGGGGCTGAAAGGACCAATGCTTCAATTACCGTCTAAGCCTGAGAGAATTAGTGCTAACCAAATC
The DNA here is from genome assembly GCA_001784635.1 of Candidatus Micrarchaeota archaeon RBG_16_49_10. Classification (GTDB taxonomy): domain Archaea; phylum Aenigmatarchaeota; class Aenigmatarchaeia; order CG10238-14; family CG10238-14; genus RBG-16-49-10. The sequence continues at coordinate 60,094 of MFRS01000001.1, read as the reverse complement.
TCCATTTTGATTGATTAGCTTTTTAGGCATAGATTTCACCATTAAACGATGATATACAATATCTGGCAGAGTATTTAAATTTTGTGGCAAAAATGTAACATAATAAAGCTTAAATATACCAAATGGTACATATAGCATATGTCGATAGCTAAGGACGTGAGATATTACCTCAAAAATAAGCCCTATATAAGGGAAGCCTTAGAAAAGGGTATAGTTAATCTGTCTTCTTTGTCCAGGCAAATACAGAAAGAGCTAGGAGTGGATAATTTTGAAGCGGTGAAAGCTGCGATTAGAAGGTCTTCAGATGAGATGAAGAAAACAAGGGAAAAAATGGAAGAGAAAGTGTTGAATATCCTGAAAGAAAGCAAAATAACGATCTATGATGGTGACTCCGTTCTGATAACAGACAAGCCGCTGGAAATCGAGGATAAATTTAGGGTTAACCTTGGAAGGAACTATTTCTATTTGGCTGAGAAGGATAAAATGCCCAAGAAAGTAGACGGAATCATCAGGGAAACGGAAAACTGCACGACCATTATTGTTGAATCTTCAGATAAAATAGAGGGAGTTCCTGGTGTGGTGGCTTTTCTGACATCAATGCTTTCTGAACAGGGAGTAAACATGTTTGAGTTCATTTCGTGCTGGAAGTACACAATAATAGTTGTACACAAAAAGGATGCCTTGAAAGCTTATGAGATACTATCTGAAATAACAAAATAGTGATTTTAGACGATTTTAAATCTTTAAAAACCCTAGTTTGTGGTTAAGAAGTTAGAGACTTGGACCCTTAATCTGACGCTCTTTCCTGGCGTCCTATAGAATAGAAAATTATTTTCTTTTTTTGAGTAATATAAAAAATGAGAATCCTAATACCACTAATATTATAACGGATATAAAATTTGCTGCTGTTATCGAGATCAATCTTGCTGTGGATTTCTTGGATAAGAAAACGGATGCTACGGATAAAATTGAGATTGCGATGGCAATCAATGATAAAGTCTTTTTGTATTTTGCTTGTTTTGAGTATGGCGCAACTGGACTTTCGGTTATTTCTGAACCTTTTGAGGGAGTCTGATTAGGCATTTCTCTATTGGAATCATAAGGCTGATTTCTTTCCTCTCTTTTCTCTTTTATTTTTTGATATAATTTATAACCTCCATATCCTAAAGCTGTAACAGCAGCTGCTGACCCTGCTACAACTGCACCGTATTTAACTACTTTTCCTAGTGATCCTGTTGACGGTGATTTAGAAGGAGAATATGGTGTGGATTTTGGTGAAGGGGCTGGAAATGGTTTAGCATATTGATAGTTGAATGATGAAGGCGGTTCCAATATTATGCGATTATTTTCTCTATCAACTGTTGTTGTCCAACCTCTCTCCCATGTACCACTCCCGCTATCAAATTGGCCTGGAGCAGCCTTTTCAAAAACACCTAATATATATTCCAATTCGTTCATCAGTTCTGGCTCTAGTTTACCCTTAAGATATAAAGGTTTTCCAGCCAGTTGCTTAATCTTCGTCATATAATTGGTCATTAAAACCCACTATCATAAAGTATAAAGTGTTTACATAAATTGATTTTGTTTTTGAACTTAAAAACTATATTAAGCCTCAATTTTGTAACTCAAAGTATCATTTTTCCCTAAAATCTGTAACTTCCAGTCAAATCCCTAGGGATGTAACCAGAAGCGTACAGCTCTTTCCTGGCGTATTTCTACTAAATAGAGAATAAAAGAATAAAAACATAATCAGATATGATTATTGTATGAATGCCTCAACAAGTAACGATAGCAGTGCAGACACTACAACTCCAGCTGACATAATTGAAATTCAAGGGTTATTTCTTGGTCTTACTTGGGGGGATAATCCAATAATTGATATTTACATATCTGGTGGACCTTGCGGTGGAGATAGTTCCGGATATGCGGTCAGTGGGGTCCCAAATGACCTGGCGGATTCAAAATTATTTCGATATAGATTTGTCCTTAGAGTGACAGATGTAGTAAAAAGAAGCCCAGGAAACACTTGGTCAAAATGCAAAGCATTGTCAGGAGAAGTGTATCATCCAAACGGTAATTTGTATAGAAGATTTCCTTGAATTATCAAAATATGTAACCATCAGTAACATCCCTAGGGATGTAACCAGTTTGAAGCGTCCCTTTCCTGGCGTAAGAATTTAAGGACTAGAAGGCTTCTAAGTGGTTTTTTAGGCTAATTAATAAAAAAAGAAAATAAAAAAATTTTAAAGCTATGATCACTGTATTCACTGAAATTTATTTCGCGCTAATTACCAATAAAATCGAAGTCATAATGTCTCATTTGCATAATTGAAGTTCTTAATAAATGTTTTAATCCCTAGAAAGAACCTAATTAATATTTCTTGTGTTTTTGGTAGCAATCTTTGCAATAGACTGGTCTCCCTTCTTTTGGTTCGAAAGGAACTTCGGTTTCTTGGCCACAGTCTGAACAAACTACCTTGGTCATCTTTCTTTCGCCAAAACCAAATTGTCTAGCTGGTTTTCTACTACTAAAAGGCATTTTATATTCACCTACTTTTTATATTTTACAGAAAAATACTTTTCTAAAGTAACTTTCTGTAAGGATATTTATTCGTATAATATATTTAAAAATGTACCGAATTTGTTTTTTTTAAGATTAGTGACTAATAAAAATAATTTCAGTTAACCATTTGCCACCTTTAAATGCTTAAAATCCATGATTTATTGATAAGAAGATGGGAATCTGTACCTATGGTATAAGGCTCTTTCCTGGCGTAAGGTTTATATTTCGTAACCCTACCGTAACTCTATAATCGTATTGTTGGGATGGGTTATTATCCTTTATCACATATCACCTTTCATTTCCACATTCGCAAAAATAACTGAATATCATGTCCATACCTTTCCCTACCCACATTGAAAGCCTATTTTGGTAAGGCCAGGAACATCGGAAGGGTGGGGATGTGACGAGAAGTTATAGGTTTTCGGACTATGAAAAACCTTAAAAAATTAAGGTACAATATTAGAATTGGTCTGTATGGATAACAAATTAAATTCTAAGTTAACAGGGCAGTTAAATCTTTCTTTGGAAACATTTGGTGGAAATGGTTTCAGAGTGGCTATACCTGAGCTTTACCAAAAACACCCTCCCTTGGGTCATATTAAGGTGATGATTGGAACTGGGGCAGAAAGTTGTATCACAGAATTATATTATCCTTTTGAATTTGGCTATGAAAATAAAACTTTTGGATATGTTCGTGGATTATATGAAGATATATGTGATACATTAGACATAGAAACAACTGAATAATTTTAAATTTGACTCAACAAATCCCTGACACAATGCACTCTTCGGTTATTACAATATGAAATGTATGTAAATTTGTTTGAATAAGCTTCCAATACACCTTCAACGCCTGTCTCCCCATAAGTTCGGTGTGGAGTATTATATCTTATGTCATTTTCATCAAACGTCTCACAAGCTTCCAGATTATAGCTGTAACGGAGGGCGAATGCTGCCCTGTGTTTTCCATTAAGGATAAAGCCGTCCTCTAGAATAAGTATGGGAGGAACGTCCATGACAGTCGTTCCTTTAAAAGAAGGGAATCTACTGTTACGGGTGGACATACTATATAGGCGGGCTATCTTTTCTTGTTTCAATACTGGCCACTGAGGTATCAAGAGTCCGCAATCTGAGGGTGTTAAAATCATCTTTTTCATCTTTTAATCTTTTTCAAACAACCTTTTAAGCCTTTCCACACCTTTAGAACGCAAAAACATACACTTAATACCCCAAAATCCCAAATTATTACGTTGTATTATAAAGCCAAGAGTTGCAATTGAATTCCCTCGTCCTTTCCTGGCGTGACTATGATTTAGTTTAACAGAATCGAGATTGCCTAACAAATAGTTAAATATAAATAGTAAAATTTACTATAAATTTATAGGAGATTTATATGGGCGTCACAAAAGTAACTAGAAACTTCCAGTTAACCTTGCCTAAGGATGTGAGGGAAATGGAGAAGGTGAATGTCGGCGATAAGTTCATTGTTACTGTAGAGAACAGCGACATCGTGATGAAGAAACTGGAGGGGAAACTGATTGAAAGGTCCTTCGGGTCATGGGGAAAAGGAAAGCTTGGGGTTGAATTTTCCAGAAAAATCAGGGACGAGGCCGAAGAAAGAGAAAAGGGGTTTGAGAAAGGATGAGGATATTGATTGACAGCGATGTGTTCATCGACTTTCTCAGGGGAGTTGAAGACAGCAAAAAAATCTTCCAACAGGTCATGGACGAGAAAATAACCGGGCTCGCTTCCACGATAACAGAGGCAGAAATTTTTTCCGGTAAGGAGTGCACTGATCCGAAAAAGAAAAAGATGGTTGAGGAATTGCTCTCGGTGGTGCATAAAATTGAAGTCAATTCCGCTGTGGCGAAAAAGGCCGGGGAAATCAAAAGGATATATGGAGTGCCGCTTTTTGACGCTCTAATCGCATCAACGGCTATCCTGTCGAATGCAATGCTATACACAAGGAACAGGAAACACTACGAAAAGATAAAAGAGCTGAAATTCAAGATTCCGTATTAGGCCTGGGAGATTGAACTCTCGTACGCACGCCCTTTCTTGGTGTGACTATGAAAAAAATTCCTATTTGGAATTAATGGTGAACTCTTATTCAAAGTTCAACTCTTCTAATCCTTTTACAGTAAAATAAGTTGCTATATTCCCCGGATTATTAACAATTGGAAATCTTCTACCTTTAAAAGTAGTTCTGGCTCTATAATTGCCTGTTTCTCCCATCTTTACTTCCAAATAACCACACCTAACTAGTCCGCCCCTTTCATCGACCAAACCGGCAAGTTCTAATAAAAGTTCAACAGTTCCATTAACTCCACGATAATCTGTCGCTGTCGGTTGAACAACATCATACATATCTCTGTACAACAATACAAAATCTCTCGTTTTGACATCTGACATTAATATCTTATTCAAAAATACATTTTAAATGGTTAATTTTTGGATCTTATAGCCATAAAAGATGTAACCAGAAGTGACTATTCCTTTCCTGACACTTCTTGAACTCAAATTCCGTTGCAGAAATCTTTAAGCATCTCTTTGTAGCTATTTTTGGTTACTTCTTTCGACGTTATCTCCAAGGTCCTCAACGGCCTTTTCGATAGGCTCTCCATTTCGCCGAAGGTCTTCGACTGCCCGCCGCCGCAGGAGCAGAAGAAAGCTACGTTCTTGAAGCTGTTCTCTGAGAGGTATGTCCTGATGGCGGGAGCCACCATCCCAGCCCACACAGGGATCCCTATGATCACCAAGTCGTATTCTGCCGGGTCTTTCCGGTACTCTATCTCAGCCAGTTTTTTCTTCATCGCGTCCCTTCCAGCGAATAAATATCCCTTGACCCCACCCCTAGGTTTTTTGTCGACGACCTCGTCCGCGTCAGCCTTGAGTTTCTCAGCGATCTCATTCCCGATCTTCCTCGTGTTCCCGGTCCTAGAATAGAAGGTGACGAGTATCTTCATTTTATCACCCAATATTTGGCCTTGGTTTTATTTCAATCTGCCATAGATTGGAAGTTATCAGAAAATTCCAAAAAGAATTATTCGAGATCCCAGAACAGGATAGCAAAAGTAAACTCCCCTAAGCCTAATTGAGCTGGGTTAACGGCTTGCGTCCCCAACACTGTTTTTTTCCCTCAAGCATTTCAAAGACAGATAGGACCTAGCTAGACTCTGAAGCTTTTCATTACTGACACAAGTGTAGTCGGCGACGTTCAAAAACTCGTAGAATGAATAAGAATCATAGCCTATAGTGACCATCACCTTCCTGTCTCCTCTGGCAGGTTTCACCTCGAACCAAAGGTCAGAAGGCCCGACATTTAAATCGTATTGCCCCAATTCGGTGATTGCTTCATTCACTTGGGAGTCCAGGTATTTGATAATCGCGAATGGTTTTTTCATACGCAAATTATCTTGCTGAAGGCTTAAATATCCAACTTTTCGCTAAAACAAGGCTCGCCAGCTTGATGAAACTGACTTAAATCTCTTAGATTTTAACTTTCTACATGGGCCACAGAACCCTAATTCCAATGCTCTACGGATTGGAGGAGAGGCTTGCCGATGAGATGGGACTTACTGGGCTTCCCAAAGAGCCGATATTCTGCATCGGTGGGCTTGTCGGGACTGGGAAGAACATCTATGCCGAAGGCCTCAAGGGTTACTTGAGTGAAGTATACCGCCTCGAGCTAGAAGTCAGCACCTCAGGGGAAATTTTCCGCAAGTTGGCTAGAGAAAAAGGTTTCGGCAGCATCAGCGAATACATCGCCTCGATAGAAGGGCCGGAGGTTGATATAAGCGCCGATTCGCGAGCCCTCGAGAATGCGCTTAGGGATGGAGGCATATATGTCGGTAGAATAACACCAGGCACGATAGGGGGGTGGGGATATACTATTGGCCTCAAGACAGACCCTGCAGTGGTAGCAAAGAGGTTGAAGGCGGACCCTAAAAGGGATGAGCATAATATGGGGCTCGATGAAATAGAGGCGGGAGTCAGAAAAAGAGATGCCGACGACTTGGAAAGGTACATGAGAGTCTATGGGGTGGATTTTCTTTCCTTGATGGCGGGGTTCGATTTGATGATTGACACGACGCACCTGAGCGAGGAGAACGTCCAGGAAACGATAGACAGGCTTTCTGGGGAGTGGCTGGAAAGGAACTATGGTTATTCTCCAACATTGCGTTGAATCTTTTTGTGTTAGATGATTAAACTCTGGGGCCAAGAAAAATCCATGAAAACTGAAACTAGTTCACCACTACCAAAAAGCACCAAAAATTTCTACCAAAGCATAAAAAACTTTATAACTGTCTTATATCAAATTGTATGAGTTAGATAAGGAATTTTCTAGGTGAGGAAAATGAGAAAGGCATTACTGACTATACCATTGGTTTTAGGCCTTTTTTTGATGGGAACAGCGATGGCACACGTACTGTACAAGCCTTTTGAGCTGAACAAGATATCAGCATCGGCGTTCGACTTTCTACCAGAGACTATCGAAACGCTGGACGATCTAAACCCGAGCATGATGTATCTGCACTATGCAAGGGCAGACGCGACAGTGACTGAGAGGGTTATAACACCACAGCTGATATTCTACGACGGCTCTCTGAAGTTCACGGCCAGAGGCTTGGAAGTGACGTCCAACGGCAAATACAAGGAATTCAGGGTAAACTTGAAGAGCATCGGCCTATTGGACTGCTATGATTTCTCAAGCAATGTGCTTGAGTGCACGGCAAGCGATGGGATGATGACAGTGACGAGGTCCATAGGAACTAAGAACACCAGGTTGGAGACGGTGACTTTCTATGTGGACAAATACAGCGATGAAGTGACGGTGCATGCCGAGGACAGCTACGGAAGTGTATTGGACGCGACAGGCGACTTGACGACATTCAACTACATGCCATACAGCTTCCCGTTGAACCCAGGGCCTTAAAAGGATTTGTTTTTCCCTTTTTTTTCTTTTTTAACTCTTGATGAAATCTAGGAAAAATTTACGACCTTCTAGCCTTTTGACGCAAGTAGACGTCTTCCAATCATTTCTTCTTGACCAAAAAGTAATAGAATATCGCCGTGATTACACTGAATACGATGGCAAGGACAATCCATAAGAGCTTCTCCCTGTCTCCCATCTTCCTCTGGTTGGTGAAGACATCATAGATTATCCACACCGCGCATACCAGGCCCACTAGCCCGAAAAGCAACCCGAACGCCATTATAATCACCCCTATACCTTAACCTTCTTCTTTGCCTTTATCCAGCCTTTGGCCCCTCTCCTCTTGCTCCTCATCCTGGAAAGGACAGTCTTCCTCTTGTTGTGCCTTGGCATATGACCACTCTATCTATATTCTGCGGGAGATTTAATAACCTTTTCGCCCCCCTTTTTTATGATTGGGAATGCAAATTGATGCTATGATCGACATCCACTGCCACCTGACCTACAAGGGGCTCGACGAGGTGAAGGAGAAGATAGTAGCCGACGCCAGGAAGGAGATGGACGCAGTCATAACGTGCGGATACCCGAAGGACGCGGAGAGGGCGCTGGATCTCGGGAAAAGGCATGAGGGCTTCGTCTACGTGAGCCTGGGCCTGCACCCTATAGACATCTCGGAGATGACGGACAAGGAGGTGGAGGCCTATTTGAATTTCATAAGGGAGAGGGCGGATGATATAGTCGCTGTCGGGGAGGTGGGCCTGGACTGGCACTGGTTCCCCGATGAGGAGGGGAGGGGGAGGTACAGGGAAATATTCGTAAAGACCATTGACCTGGCCAAGGAATTAAAGAAGCCAATAGTGCTGCACATGAGGAAGGCCGTGGACGAGGGGTACGAGATAGTGAGGAGGGAGAAGGCGAAGAACGTTGTGTTCCACTGCTATGCGGGGAGCCTGACCCTAGCGAAGAGGATAATCGAGGAGCAGGATGATTACTACATCTCACTGAGCACGACCATCGGGAACAGCAAGAACCTGAAGAAGATAGCCAAAAAATACCCTTTGGAGAGGATAACGACAGAGACCGACTCGCCGTTCCTTTCACCGTTCCCCGGAAAGACAAATGTGCCGCAGAATGTAAGGCTCGTGATAGAGAAAATCGCTGAACTGAGGGGTTCCGACTTCGAGGAAATAGACGAGAAAGTGACGGGGACCTGCAGGAAAGTATTCGGGATTTAGTTCCATTCGGTGTACTGGCACTTGCCGCAGTAGCTCCTGGTCTTGCCGCCCTTCTCCTTGTGATCGGCCATGTAGATGCCGTCGCCGCACCTCTTGCAGACCTTCCTCTTCCTGACTATCTTGCCGTCCTCGACGGCCATCATCTCGTTCATCTTGGTGCCCTTGTGCTTCATGGTCATCACTCCTTCTCAGGCGGTGCCTCTTCGGCTTTAACTGCAGGTTCTTCAGGCTTCTCAGTCGCCTGTTTCTTCGCTTTTTTGGGCTTTTCAGCTGGCTTTTCAGCCTTTTCAGCCGAGTCTTCCCTAGCCCCTTCAGCTCCCTCTTCCTTGGTGTCTTTGGCCTTCTTCCTGTCTTCAACCTTCTTCGGCGCCCCCTTCTCCCAGATCCTAGCCTTG
>MFRS01000001.1:50120-50932 GCA_001784635.1 Candidatus Micrarchaeota archaeon RBG_16_49_10 | reverse complement strand
AGGTATACCATCTCTATCTTGTCCAGGCCTGTCTTGAAGTCTTCGGCTATCTTGTTGGCTATGTCTATGGTCTTCGGCGTGCTCTCGCCGATGTGCTCGACAGAGAGCATCAAGTCCTTCCTTTTCAGGAGCTTGTTGTCGCCCTCCTGCAGCGTCTTCAACTTAATCATGTCTTGAAATAGGTATTAATAGAATTTAAGCGTTGCTGTCCTGGATTTTTTTAATACCAAGAGTTATTTTTCGTAAGGTTTGCCGTCTTTTAATTGTATGCAACGTGTTACATCGAGGTCATATTCATCTGGTGTCAAATAAAACTGAAAATCCCTCTTTTCCATAACCGTGAAAGATGAAAATACAGGTATTGTACCTTCCGCACGCGTTGTTCCGTGTATTTGGACGTTTTTGACTGTCGGATAAAGTGATGGATTTAACATTTCAAACACCAAACCATCACGGGGATAGTCCCCAGCTGAAAAATCACGATGATGAAATCCATAACCTAAAAATATTTTTCCAGGGTCTGAATAATCTGTGATTATCGGACGACATTTACCATCTAATCCTAGAAGCCCTTCAGGAATAGTTCCTATTGCGGCTCTCAATGTAGGAAGGTGAAGGTCTGCTGCAGTACCGAGCAAAACTAAAAATTCTCGTGGTAATGGTGAGGATGTGTATCTCGACATTGATATTTAGAATATTTTTAATTATTAATATCTGAGCTAAGACTGCCCCTAGCTTATCCTGTACCTGAGAATCGCCCCCACTCCGCCCAGCTCCTTGAACTGCGCCCCCTCCCTGGTGTCTATCGAGAC
>MFRS01000001.1:30049-49967 GCA_001784635.1 Candidatus Micrarchaeota archaeon RBG_16_49_10 | reverse complement strand
TCCCGCAGGTGCAGGCCAGCTGCTTCCTCGTCCAGTCGAACTCCTCCGAGACTATGAGCTTCTCGACCGCCCCCATCTCCAGGGCCTTCCTGACGTTCAAAAACCCGTAGACCGAAAGCCCGTTGTCTTTCTGGATGTTCTCGAAGTACCTTATGAGAAGGTTCCTCTCCTTGAGCATGCTCGCCTCCTGTATCAGGTGCTCGCCTCTTTCTACTAGCTCCTCCAGGCCATTGTACCCCATGTAGCTCGTGTCCACCACCCCGAGCTTCTTCTTCTCCAGCTGGTAGTTCAGGAACTCCCCGGTGTTGAGTTTCTCCTTGAAGGGGCCCGGGCCGCCTATTATTATGCCCTGCAGGTCTTTCTCCTTCATGAATATGTTGTTGGCTATCTCGGCCGTCTTCTTCAGGTGATCGTTCTTAGCCTCTTCACGTATCCTAAGGTAGCGCATTTGACTCCATCCTCCCGCTGCCGTCTTGCCCGGCACAAGGGAGTCTATCTCCTTCTCCAGGATGACCTTCTTCCCCCTCAGGAACCCTATAGTTGCACCGCCCGTGTCAATCAATATCAGCCCGTAGACCTCCTTCTCCCTCATCATGTCGTTCAGCGGGTCGAGGATGAAAGTCTGGTCGCACCAGTAAATCTTCTGCGTCATGGGCTGAGGCGGCTCGATAGACCAGGTCTGTATATCCTGCTGCCCCTCCTTCTCCGAGACGTTACCGCAGAATATCACGAGCCCGTTCTTCGGCGTCTGGTGGAAGAGCTTGAGCCTGTTCATCGTCTTCTCGAGGGCGTTGAGGACGTTGTTCCTCGTCGTCCTGGACTTGACGTTCTGCGTGAGGGCGTACTCCTGCCTGAGCATGCTCTGGATCTCCGCGATGTTGTAGCCCGCAGGGATGTAGAGGGATATCAGCTCGGTGTGCCTGCCCCTTATTCCAGAAAGGTACTTCATAAGCTTCTTCAGCTTCACCGAGGACTCTTCGCTAAATACAACGCACCTTGTCAGCAATTGGTTTAATTAAATTTATACTTTATTCTATTTTAATTTACTAAACTTCTTCTCTGGCTCTATACACACTATATCCGCACATTATACACACCAAAATTTTATAAATTTTGAAACAGCTATGGAGGGCGGTTGGATATGACAACCATCGAATACCAGCTAGGTGAATTCAAATTGAGGATATTACCTGAAGCCTACACAACAACGCCATTTTTCCTATTTAAACGGGACCATTTGCCCTTCAGCTGCTCAAATTCGTCCTCGCCAGCGGTCTCCTTGCCCTTCTTTGACATCACCCTCAACGCTATCAAGACGCCGACCAGAGCTAGGAAGATGATTGTCATTATCAGCAAGAGGTTCTTGGTGTTCCCCTCCAGCCTTGCCGGCTGGGTGGTTGTCGTCTCGACCGGTAGGGTGGTTTCTGCTGTTATTGTTGTAGAGGAAGTTGTCGTAGTCGCAGAATTATTTTCCGCATAAATTGCAAATGTCGAGAACCCTGGTGCTGATGACCTGTAGAAAACCCAGCTGCTGTCCTCGCCCGTCTTATCAGCCTGCAAATCGGCCCAGCCACCAGAGTATCTCGCCAGGGATATATCGGAGGGTTGGAGGCCGTTCGAAGTCAGCCAGCTCTTGTCGACCTTGAACTGGATTTTCGCATCCCTTATCTCCGAGTTCTCTATGTTGGATTTCGTGATTTCAATGTATTGATACACGCTACCCGAGAGGTTCTCTGATATGTTGGCTGGCTTTGAGGTCAGCCTTTGAGCATACAGCCTGACGTTGCTCTTTTCCACGTTTGAGGTGAAATTTATCTGGGTGACCCTGAGCTGCATGTCTGCTATGTCCCACGCATTCTCTGCGTTTGCGAGTATTGTAGACCATAGCTTGGATAGTCTTGAGGATCCGCCTCCTCCACCCCCGCCGCCTCCTGATGGCGTGGTTGTGCTGGTAGTCGTCTCCTGGACTGTGAAGTAGTTGGTGTCGGTCACGTTCCAATTGCCCTTCGTGTCCTGCGCGTAGAACCTGTAGCCCACCATTTCATTCTCCTGCAGGTCTGACGAGGGGATGGTGTAGTCGAACGAGTGGACCTGGTTCCCGGGAAGGGGAACGCCAAGCCTGATGAACTCGATGAACGAGCGGATTTTGTTCGGGTAGAGGTACATGGACAGCGCAAATACGAACGATACAATCAGTATGATGAGCAAAGCATTGGTCACGATACTTTCCATTTTCGCCATATCCATCACTCGTATACCGTGTGGTTCACCCACACCCCGGTAGAATTCTCCTCCACTATGACCTTCTGTATCCCCCAGTCGTCCACCCACTCAGACACGAGCCTGACCGGCAGGCCGAAGATGACAGCCAAGGGGTCCCTCATGACGCTCAACCACCTAGGGGAGTTGTCCGTCACCGTCGTCGTCTGAGGGACAGTGGTTGGACTGGTTGTGGTGGTTGAAGTGGTTGTTGTAGATGTAGGAACAACCTCTACTGTCATAGAAGAGTTAGGACCAATACATGGGTACCTTGGCGGTCCATCAACATAGTTAGGATTACCTCGGCATTCGGCAATAGCATCATTCCAGGCTCGGCAAAAGAGATCATAAGTTCCTATTTTAGTAGGTGTCCAAACATAAGAGAGAGTCCCTTCTGTTCCTGAAATTACTCTTGAGCCCGGAAACCACACCAAACTTGAGCTACCGTTTTGACTGGCAACAATTTCTCCTTGTAAATTTCCTTGGGATGAAGAGAAAGTGGCCGTATAGGTACCACTCAGGCCAAGAGTGATTTGTGAAGGACCGGAAAGATTAGAACAATTGGGAACAGTATTAGGAAGAACTTTAACTGTTAAAGGGAGAGCAGTGACCATTTTTGAGACAGAAGCATAAAAGACGACGTAATCTCCTGCCTCATCAAGTAAATTAGCTGGGATAATGGCGTTTACAGTGCCTCCCGTCACCGAAGCGGAGACTTCCCCTTTTTTCTGTGTTGTCCCCAACCACTCGCCAAAAGCAAAATAGACCTCTTTTGGATAAAAGTTGGTATCCATGATAGCATAGGTTCTTTCTCCAGGATTTGGGTTACCTGCATCAAAAAAATATCCCCGCGACCCCCACCAGAAAGCCTTTTTGACATTTCTTCCCTCTAGTGCCTCCAGTTGATTAAAGACATTCTGAAGATAAGTTGATTGGTAATTTACATCGCCATTACTGGTCTCTGTAACCCAAATCTCTTTTACGCTATCACCTTTCCCATCTCTGACATTGGCAAAGGCATTAATCTTGTCAGTTAAGGCAGCACCTTGATCTGTTTCATAATAGTGTATATCTAAAATATCAAAATCCTTGTTAGGAAGAAAACTATAGAGAGTGGTAAGTTTATTACTTGGGTCAAGATGGGTCAGCCCTCCCATCACCACTTTAGCGTTAGGGTCAACGCTTTTAATTTTTTGATATGCGCTTTTAAGGAGATAGGCGTATGTTGTCAGGTTTCCTTGCTCTCCGGTTTGACAATCGGTCCAAAATGCAATATCTTCCTCGTTCCAAATCTGCCAATAGGAAATTCCATAATCACTATTGGGGTATCTTGTCCCACCAGGTTTATAGCGATTAACCATTTCGGCAACAAAGTTGTTGTAAAGAGCGCTCCCAGTCGCATTTAAATCTCTAGGGGAGGTATACCAAGGAGCACCTGCTAGCTTGCCTGGGCATTGACTATACAGCCAAGAAGGAGTAAACATCACTGTCCCCAAAATCGTTAAATTGTACTTTTTTGCCATATCAAAGACTTTATCAAAGGTTGCGAAGTTAAATTGACCTTGTGGGTTTTCTACCCTTTCCCAAGAAACATCCATTCTTATCCAGGAAACGCCCAAAGCAGCCAGCATGGCAAAATGTTTCTCTAAATACTCGTCACCGGTTTTTTGAGTTCCATAAAAGTTGTTGTAAAGATCCGCCAAAATAAAATCCCATTCTCCATGGGCTCCGGAGAGACCAAATTTTTCTGGCCGAGCCGTGGTGGGGGTGGTTTTCTTCATCACAAAAAATTTGGTGTCGCCAAGCCCATTCGGCAAATCCGTGGGTATGGATAAAGGAAGGTCGTTTCCAAGGTAAACTGTTTTCTGTTCCCATAATGCTTTAGCATTAGGAAGAGTTATCAGAAGCAGTATTAAAATAAATGAAAATAAAGCTCTGATTTTATTCATACATTAGTTTTTGATTTTCCTTTTCTTATTATTTAGTAAGGAGTGCTAATTCCCCATAAATCAATTTACATTAACCTAAAAGTTGATAAAAATGGGTGTTGAAGAGAATAACATTTTCTCAAACAAAAACAAACAACTTAATACTTTACTGATTTAAAGGGTTTTCAGGGGAAGGTAAAAGAGTGTAAACAGCCTACCTGAACCCGAAAAGGGGTTATTTAAAATTAATTGCCGTAGTTAATTCATGAAGTTTCTAGGCGGAAACTCTTATCAATTGGAAGGCGTAAATGGGCAGATTGCACCAGGTTACAGAAACCGTTTGTTAGTTCCAACAAGTCAAGTGGGAACTGAGTTGAGTGAATATATGAGGGCGCATTCTGTTCAACCTTTAAGTTTTACGACGTTTGGCAATCCACAAGCCGAAGTGGAAGTCATATTATCTAATGACCCTATCATTTGGCTTAATTTTGGTTTAGGTCAATGGGTAATAAGGGGGAAAAGAAGGGACGTTATTTTACCTGAAAAACAGCAAGTTAATGGCCATGGAAAAGCTATCATTCAAACTCATATTGAACCATCAGAAACTGAGGCATTTTTGGCGGCTTTTTTGGCTCTTTGGGGAGATACATTTCGCTATGAAAACAGAGCTGTGTCTGGAATACAAACACCACCGCACTTGAGACAAACCCGTGAGATTACCTTATGCTATTCACCGGATATTGATGTTATCGCTAATTCGACAAAAGCTGTTATGGAAGTACGCAAACTCCAAGAAACAATTGACAGTTATGATTTTAGAAAGTTTATGGGTGAAGTTGACAAATTTATCCATATTCCTAGAAATGATAAAAGACGTTACAATTTGCCAAAATTACCCTTCAAAGCCATGGAAATGGAAGTATTGAGATATGATTGACACGGGCGTGGATAAAACAGCTGGTTAGCTGTATAATTTGGATTTCAAAATCTTGGGGAGAAAAATAAGGGAAAAAGAAAAAAAATCAAAATATCTCATAAGTCACTGAAACACTGGCTGAGACATCGACCTGCCCCGGTATTATATTTGTGGGCGCGGATTCTGCAGCGCCTCCGGCCTTCATGTCGTAGGCGTAGTCATAGCGCATCGGAACGTAGTAGTAGCCCTCGCTTATTGATATGGGCTTACCCAATGTTACTTCCGACCCTTTTGCTATCACAACAGCCTTCGTCTTGGCGTTCTTCGCCGCATTCTCAAGGGCCTCCAGCTGGACCTTAGTCTGGAGCTCGGGGGACAGCTCGAATGTTATCGAGTTTATGTTGGTCGCCCCCGCAGTCACAAACGCGTCCAAAGCCTCGCCACCCCTCTTCAGCTCCTTGGTCTCGAACTTGTAGGTGTGGACGGCCTTGTAGCCGACGAGTATCGGCTTCTCCGTGCATGGGTACCTATAGTCCGAATCAACGCACCTCTGCCACTCGTAGACAGGCTGTATGGTGTAGGAGACGGTCGAGAGCTTATTTGTAAACTTAACCGCCTTCTCTACCCTGGCCGATATGTCCGCGTTGGCCTTCTGCGCGTCAGCCGCCTTCGCGGCCTGCGTCTCCACTGTCACAATCGCGACGAATGTGTCCGGATCCACCGATGCGGTATAGACGCCGTTGACATACAGCGTCCTCTTCTCCTCTTCCGAGTCGACGCCGCTTGTGGCCGCCTTAGCCGTGTATATCGCTGAACTCGCTACCAAAAGCAATATCAACAGTATTGCTCCCAAAGTTGTGGTTTTCATAACCTAATTATTGGATGCCATTTTTATATAGGATTTGGGTTATGTAAGGGGAGCGCCGAACAATCTAGCTCATGTAGTCGCTCTGGGAGGGTTCCTCGCTTTTCGCCTTTTCTTCCATCTCCCCCTGCCTCTCCGGAACGAGAGAGTCCATCAGGTCAGAGGCTGTGACCATCCCCACAATTTTGCCCCTGTCCACCACAGGTAGCCTATGGAGGCTGTGGTCGTTCATTATCTCCGCTATCCTGACTATGCTGGTTGATTTCTCCACCGTTATGGGGTTGCGAGTCATGAAGTCCCTCACTCTCATGCCGTTCATCCTGGAGAGCTGAACCTTGAACTTCTTGTCCTGCACGACGGCGGACACGAGGTTTATCAGCACGTTGGAGATGTTGGTCGCCGGCAGATTCAAAGGGTCCTTGAGGCGGAGGTCTATGAACTTCAGGATGTCAGTAACAGTGAGTATACCCACAAGCCTGCCTTCATCTATCACAGCCACGCCATGTATGTTCATCTCTGCGAAGAACTTGGCCGCGTCTATTATGGAATCTTCCGCCCCCAGGCAGACGACATCAGTCGTCATTATGTCCTTTGCGCACTTCATCTTGATAATTCATTCGTTTTGCGTTTTTAAAAGAATTGTATTTTTGAAAAAATAGGATATGCACGGGTATTGCAATTCAAATAAGCACTAGCGAAGGCCGGAACCGAAGCTACCAAGCCTTAAGTAAAAACCGGCTCAGGAGATCATCGTCCCGTCCTTGACCTTCTTCTCAGGCTTCAGCAGGACCACATTCTCGTCGTCCCCCTCCACCGCAGCGAGCACCATGGCCTCTGACTCATATCCCATCATCTTCGCGTGCTCGAGGTTCGTTATGAAGACGAACTGCTTCCCTGCCAGCTCCTTGGGCGTGTAGAAAGGCCTTATCCCGGCCACCACCTGCCTCTTGAAGCCGCCGAAGTCCACATCCATCTTGACCAGCTTCTCCGACTTCTCTATCGCTGCAGCCTCGAGGACCGTTCCAATCCTGAACTCCATCTTCTTAAACTCCTTGAAAGGTATTAAACCTACCTCCTCCTTTTTAGTTTTTTTCTCCATATTTTTCTCCTCGACCTTCTTGAAAAGCATTATGCCCTTTATGTCGGGCCTGTACTTTATCCTCGCCCCTATGTTGTCCAGGCTCGGCTTCAGGTTGAAGTTTTCAAGAGCCTCCTCTGCCTCTGATGGTATGAACGGATAGAAAAGGGTGGATATAATGTTGATCATCCTGACTGAAAACGCTATCGTCCTCTTGCACTCCGTCTCATCGGTCTTCAGTGTGGCCCATGGCTGCCTGTCCTGGAAGTACTTGTTCAGCCTTGATGACAGCTCCAGCACTAGCGACAGGGCCTCGTTGAGCCTTACGTTGTCCATGAGATTTTTGTACTGCTCTATCTTGCCCTTGAAGAACTCCTCTATCTCGCCTTCCTCATCGCCGAACTCGTCGAAATCCTCGACATTGCCCCTGAAGTTCCTCTCGATGAAGGAGGTGACCCTGTAATACAGGTTGGAGTAGTTTGCGACAAGCTCAGTATTTATCCTCTTCACCAGCGCCTTCTCCGAGAAGTCCCCGTCTGAGAAGGGTGGTATCTCCCTGAGCATGAAGTACCTGACTGCGTCAGAGCCGTACCTTTCCACCAGATCCTTGGGGTTGATAACATTACCCAGCGACTTGCTCATCTTCTGCCCCTCCACCGTGATGTAGCCGTGCACGAAAATCGTCTTCGGAAGCTCTATCCCGGCGGACAAAAGCATGGCAGGCCAGTATACCGCATGAAAGCGTATTATCCCCTTCCCGATGACGTGCAAATCCGCAGGCCAGTACTTCTTCACCTTCTTCTCGTCCTTGGTTCCCAATCCCAAAGCAGTGATGTAATTGGCGAGCGCATCGTACCATACATAGACTATCTGGGAATCATCGCCGGGAACAGGCACTCCCCATCCCTTAACCCTCTTTGTAGGCCTTGAGACGCTGAAGTCCTCCAGCCCTGACCTTATGAAGCTTAGCACCTCGTTCTTCCTGGACTCGGGAATTATCTCAAGTTCGTCGGCCTCTATCAGCTCCTCCAGCCTCTTCTGGTATTTGGACAGCTTGAAGAAGTAGTTCTCCTCCGATACAATCTCGGGCGGCTTTTGGTGCTCGGGGCACAAGCCGTTCTCAAGGTCCTTCTCGGTCACGAAGGCCTCGCAGCCGACGCAGTAAAGGCCCGAGTAGGTCTTCTTGTATATGTCCCCGCTCTTGAGGCACAGGTTCCAGAGCTTCTCCACGCCGGGCCAGTGCTTCTTCTTGTCCGTAGTCCTTATGAAGTCGTCGTTAGATACCTGTAATATCTTCAGGATGTGCTTGAACTCCGCTGTGTTCTTGTCAACCAAGTCTTTGACGGGGATGCCCAAAGCTTCGGCCGAAAGCACGTTCTTCTGCGCATTCTCGTCTGTCCCAGTGAGGAAGAAGACGTCCCTGCCCGTGAGCCTGGCGAACCTGGCTATCGCGTCGGTCTGGACGAACTCGAGCGCGTGGCCTATGTGCGGGGGCGCGTTTACGTAAGGTATGGCTGTGGTAATGTAGAACTTCTCTTTAGCGAAATGAACCACCTCTCGAACATTTTATTATTTTGGCGTATTTATATAAAAGGTTTAGAAATGGCACCAATCACGACCTTTGAATCGTTCAACTAAAATAAATTCTTCCCCGACAAAGAATCTTTGTATGGACACCTTTCACGAAAAGCTCGACCAGATAGTGAAGAACCTCAGCTACATAGAGGGCAAGCGCGTTAATGTCGGGAAGTTCCTGCGCAAGATAAACGACAGCTTCGAGATCGGGCCGGACGGCGAAGTGGCGGACGTGCAGACGATCAACAAGTGCGGCCAGCAGATGAAGGACGATGTAAGCGTGGTAGGGATAGACGGCGGCATGGTGAAGCACAGCCTGCACGGCCTCGACCTGATGCTTTTGAGGGCGACGGCCGTGAACTTCGTGTACAGCAAGGGCAACCTGAAGGATGTCTTCTACTACCCCTCCGCGAACAGCTTCCCGCAGCCCAAGGTCATAGTGGAGTCGCTCTCGGACGTCGAGTTCAACCTCTGCACCAACGTTGAGAGGCAGATAGTGGAGGTCACCACCGCGGTGGAGGCCATGGAGAAGATGAAGCCGGACATCATGCTCATGGACGGGTCCGTCCTCCCGCAGTACACCTTCAAGCCGGACAAGAGCGAGCTGGGCGAGAGCTACAAGCAGCTGATAAGGGCGTACAAGGACCTTTACAGGAAGGCGAAGGGCATGAAGGTCACATTGGCCGGCGTCATCGAGGACAGCAGGAGCTCGAAGTTCGCCGAGATCGTGAACAGAAAGATCATGGATGGGATGCGGACCGAGGTGTCGAAGGAATTGAAGGCGATACTGGAGAAGACCAAGGACAGCAACCTCCTATTCTACACGCTCGAGAGGGGGGAGAGGACGTGCGTTTTCAGCTACTTCAGCGGCGGGAACGGCTTCATCAAGGAGTTCAAGGACTTGGAGAAGAGCTTCTACAGCTTCTACATAAAGACCGTCGACTTCGACAGGCCGCTTAGGGGGGATTTCCTGAGCAACGGGAACCCGCTCGACACTGTCAATGAAATCACGCCAGTCCTGCTGGGAACATGCGGGCACTCGGGATATGGCCTGCCTGCCGTGCTTATAGAGGCGGACCAGAGGGCCAAGCTCTCGGACAAGGACATGGAGATGTTCTACGCCGACCTGGTGAGCAGGGTGGGGAATGTCTCGAGCCTCTTCAAGATGAGGAGGGAGATGAGACCTTTCTGAGTCAATCTGCCAAGTCTTAAGGCATCTTTTGTGATATTTTGGCGGGAAATGTTTGTTACTCTATCAAGTATAAAATTAATTACTACAAGGAATTAAAAAAAACAAATAAAAAGCTAATTTCTTGTATTAAATTAGGTGATTTAATGGGTGGAGGGGCAACTTGGTATAGAGTGACACTATTGCAAAAATCAGGGGAGAACGGTTTATACAGACTAGAATCTTGTTTTATTTCTGTGGGTTCTGAATTACCTGAAAATCCTCCTTACAAAGAAGGAATTCTGTTAACTTATCAAGGTTTAAACACTGAAATAGGAAGTCCATTCAATGCTATTAGCCCGCAAATATTGGCTTTAACAGAAAAAAACCCGGTTTTAGAATATAAACCTTCCCTAAGACACTTTGCTCCATAGCTCTTTTTTTTAAAACGTAAAATTTTCTGTCATTTTTAGAAATCTCCCCATTAAAGATATTTTAACCTTCACTCAACATTAAAATTTTGACTTTGACGTATTCTGTACTTTTCTTGGCGTTCTCTTGAAAAAAAAGCATTTGGCTTTACAAAAACAACTTAAGGAGCGAAGGGGATTAGATTTCCCTTATAATGAATCTTTCATCTTTTTCGTATTGCTGTTGATATTTTTCATAAAGTCTTCTATACTTTGGACCAACTTCAACATGGTCTAAATCGACTATTGGAAACCGCATTGCACCAAATTTATCTTCTGCTGAAAACGTTGTCCTGCGCAATTCAGTTTCTATTTCCTCTGGGAATACTTCTTCAAGTAACTTGTTATTTAACCGTCTCATCGGTGTTATGTCAGTAATCGTTGCAGTACCACCTTTTGTCATATCTTCTGATACAATTCCTAAATTATTTTGCAATCTTGCATAAACCCTTGATAAATCTGCTTCGCCACCACTAACTTCATACAGTATTCTCATTTTTGCAAGAATATTTGGGAAATCACGTACGACATGGGTTATGTACAAATCCAAACCAACTGGAATACCGTTATAATCACCCATAGAAAAATATCGGGTTCTATTTATACTCCGCATTAACCCCTCTCTTCTTGCAACTTTGTATAATTGCCTAACTAGATCAGTATTATTTTGAATCTGTCTGTTTAACTCAGCATAAAGATTATCAAAACTCATATTTTGAAATTAAAATTTATCTTTAAATATCTATTTTAGACGTCAATTATTTCTAAAAGGACCATAGGAAGGTTTATTAGCCGTATGACACACAATTAAAGTTATGATGAAATTTACGGCGTTGAAAAATCCAACCGTCAAAAAAGTTTTATCAGCTTTGGCCGTGGCCGTATTCGGCTTTATACTGCTAAATCTCACGTTCCTCTTTGACTTCATTTTCCAAACTTTGGTGGATGGGGCAGTCAAGCTTTTCACGCCAGTCGATTTCAATGCGGCCTGGTATTGGTTTCCGCCAATGAAGCACGTCATGTTTGTCGCCATCATCGGCCTAATTTCCTGGTATATTTTCCGGTCAAAACTCGGGGTGCTTTACAAGGCAATTTATATGACCGTGCCGTTGGCTGTGGTCTTTGTGTCATTGGGAATGTTTTTGTACCGGTGGCCTTTAGCTGCCTATCTGCTTGGGGGCTTGTTCTTCATTGGCGTTTTGTATTTTTTCTATAGGTCTAAACAGCCTTGGCTTTACTACTATGCTTTAATTTTGGTCAGCCTTGTGATGCTGATTACTGGCCTCTTGGGTATGGAGATCTAGGAAGTGACTGAGCAGTGCCTTACCTTCTCAGATTCCCTTGAGGGACGTTTCTAGATGGTGACTATTTATATATGCATTATGCATTAACTATAGGTGATATATAATGTCTGACGCCACGACAATCCAGCTAGATAAAAATGTCGTCAAGTCTTTGAAAGAAATAAAGGACCATCCAAGAGAAACGTATAACGAAACCATAATGAAGGCTATAATCATTTTTAAGAAGGTAAAATCCATGAATCAATACGATGAATTCCTGCATAAAGTGCAACAACCAAAAATGAAAGAATTGTGGGACAACAAGGATGACGAGGCGTGGGAAAGTGTATAAACCTGGAGATATAGTGTTGACGCAAGTGCAGTTTACTGACACGTTCGAGATTAAGAAAAGGCCAGCGCTTGTCCTGTTTGAGGAGTTTGATAATGTTGTTGTTGTTGCCGGCATAACAAGCAATGCGGAAATGAATGGCATTCCGCTTACAATAAAGGAAGGGGCAGCTAAAGATAGTGTCATTAAGCTGAATTATATTTTCACTGTTTCAAAGCAGATGATATCTAGACTTCTCTTTCATCTATCTCCTGAAAAGAAGAAGCAGGTTTACAGTGAATTGGCCAAGAAGTTGTCTGCATTGAAAGGCTAGACAGCAAAAATCAGAATTCCCTTGAACAGGTTAGATAAAATTTTATGCAAATTATTGAGAGCTGGAGAAATCAGAAAAAGATCAAAAATATCTTCTCAAAGTTTTCATACACATTCTTTCGGTGTTTGACAGTCAAAATTATTATCCTTTTACCGTTTTTATCAATTTCATAAATAACCCTGTAACCTCCAACCCTCAAACTCCAAAAATTTGAGTATTTTAATGGTTTTCCTAATTCGGGAAAATCCTCGAGTTTCTTTAGCTTCTCCTTTACCCGCTCTTTTATGGCACTGTCTAGTTTATTCAATTCTCTTAAAGATTTGTCTAAAAAGAATACTTTGAACATTAAAGGTCGTCCAACGGGATTAATTTTTCTGGGTTCTTTCTCGCCTCTTCACTCCTTTCGACTAGCATCTGATAGAATTTTCTGGTTTTTTGGCTTTCCATGTAAATCATGACAATCCCCTTTACAGCATCGCTTCTGCTTTTGAAATTGCCGGTTTCAACCAGTTTATCTATCTCCTTGACAGCCTCTTCAGGCATTCTCAACTGGACTTGCACCATAATATCACTGTAAACAGATGTGTTTACATATATTTAAATTTATTGAGAACATGTAATTTATGTAAATTACCTTTAGTGATTTATAATAATTATAACTTTAGAACGATAATTCAACTCTTACCATCAAAAGCGTTCAAATTTTACATTGTGTGAAAATCAATATTTCCTTGAACAGGTTATATAAAATTTTATGTAAATTGATAAATAAATTTTCACAATATAGTAAAAGTCAATTTATAAATTTTTATTTAGTTAAATCGTACACTATATGACTGATTTAACTCCAGAAATAGTACGTATTTTAGCATATTTAGGTAACAAAGGTAATTTAGTTCTTAGTGAACTTACAGTTGCAGAGCTACAATTACCAGGGATAAATGCTTTGCAAGGGTATCTTGGGGAGTTGGAAAGAGCAGGGTATGTTACCAATAAATTATTTAAAGGCTACCGAATTTACCAATTACAATCCCATATCACAGAAAGTTTCTAGCTGAATTTAATTTCAATTTTCTTGAAAAACACCTTTAGGAATTATTATAACTTATAAACCTAAAACGATTTCTCAACTCCCAGCGGCAAAAGGATTCAAATTTTATATCGTTTGAAAAACAGAATTCCCTTGAAAAATAGACTTAAGACATGAAGTATTTATCTTTAACATTTTACTAACATTATTATGAAAAAGATAATTTCAACTTTAATTATTGTGATATTCTCATTTAGTTTAGTTAGTTTCGTATTAGCACAGCCAAATCTTGTTCCTACTACTGTGAAGAAAGCAAAGGAACCAGTTCCTGTTATGATACCAGCACATGCAGTAGCGATAGCAGACGATGTTTTTAGTTTAGGAGAAGCTCGAGATGTAGATGGAAGATTGGTACAAGGATTCATGTTTATAGACCGCAAGAATGAAAATGCAAAACCACCTTGGGCTGGCGGAGGAAAAGGTGGAGACACTAAATGTTACGCATTTCTAGCAAATGGGGCTAAGTGGAGAACAACTGAACCATACATAACAGGTACTGGAGTAGACCTAGCACTTACAGAAACAAGCTTGAATACATGGGATACAGAAGTTTCGTTTAATATATTTGGAACAGGAGCAACAGGAACTACTGACGGAGCAGATACAGTAAGTCCAGATGATAAGAATGAGGTTGAATTTGAAAATCTAGGAGCAACCGATACAATTGCATATACTATTGTGTGGGGAATTTTCTACGGACCTCCTAGCAGGAGAGAATTAGTCGAATGGGATGCTGTATTTAATTCAGATTATGCTTGGAGCTTAAGCTTAAGTGGCGAGGCAGGAAAAATGGATTATCAAAATATAGCAACACATGAATTTGGTCATGCGGCAGGTATGGGACACCCAGATGACAGTTGCACGGAAGAGACCATGTACAGATTTGCAAGTTTGGGTGAAACAAAGAAGAGAGATTTAAATTCAGGTGACATAGCAGGAATTAACGAACTCTACAGCTAAAGCTTCAAAGGGTTTTTATTCTTAAATTAACAACATCCATTACTTTTTAACTTAGACTTTCTTATTCACAGAAATGAATATTTCCTTGAAAAAAATATAAATTGGGCCTATTACAATAATAGTTAGGTGTCTCTCTGGCTAGAATCATAGGCGTCGTTTCCGGCAAGGGCGGGGTCGGGAAGACCACCACCGTCGTCAATCTGGGAGCTGTCCTAGCCACAAAGTTCAACAAGGACGTGGCCCTCCTGGACTGCAACGTCACTTCCCCACACCTAGGGCTGCACTTCGACCTCTACAACACGCCGCTGAACCTGAACAGCGTGCTGAAGAACGACAATAGCGTGGATGAGGCGCTCTATTCCTATTCCAAGAACCTGAAGTTCATCCCTGCGTCCGTCAGCCTAGCGGACCTGGAGGGGTTGAGGATGGATAGGCTGAAGCCTATGGTGGAAAAAAGCTTCGACGATTACGACTTCGTCTTCCTAGACTCGGCGGCCGGATTCGGCAGGGAGGCGATGTCTACCATGCTTGCGGCCGAGGAGATACTCTTCGTAACCAACCCGGACATACCCTCTGTTTCGGACATAGTGAAGGGAGGGGAGATTGCGAGGAAGCTGAACAAGGACGTGACCGGAATAGTCATAAACAGGATGAGGGGCAAAAAGTTCGAGCTGAGCAGGCAGGAGATTGAGAACCTGACGGAGATGCCCGTGCTTGAGATGATACCCGAGGACATCAACGTCACCAAGAGCCTGGCGGCTAAAAGACCGGTATTCCTGGAGAGGCCCTACTCGAAGGCGAGCCTTGGTTACCTGAAGCTGGGGGCGAAGATGATAGGGAAGGACTACCAGCTGACGATGATGGAAAAAATAAGGCATGCGCTGAAGCTTAATTGACGCCTTTTCGGGATATCCAGGCTATAGCGGCGTTTTCTTTACGTGATAAGCTTAAATACGCTTCTATTCAGTAGTATAAGGTGAAAGTATGAATGGCATGATTATTCCAGGAAGAGATTATAACTTTGTTGGATTAGAAGATGGGAGTCGCATTCTTTTGGGTGAGACTGATATCTTTACATTCGGGGATGTTTACACCAGATTTCTACCTAGACGAGACGGTATTGTGCCTTCAAAAATTAGGGGCTTAGAAGAATCGGAATTAAGAACGTTGGGGCTTAAGTGTGTGCCTGAAATTGACTCCTATGTTGTTATGATGACCTCAGGAGATTGTGGGAGTCGTGTGTCTTCCGTTTATGAATTTCCTATAGTAGAAATCGGAAGCATTTAATTTGTGCCAGCTATATAAGCCTTAGCGAGACGAATCCTATAGCCAAAAGAAGTGCGTTCAGCAATAGCTGCAATATGGCTACCCTTTTCGTGTCCCCCTTGGCGGTGAGGTAGGAGACGTAGATCAGCCCGAACCCTGAGAGGAAGCCGTACACCATGACAGCCTCGAAGACGAGCAGGCCGGGCAGGTAGGCGGGCGCTATGAACGAGATGAAAATTCTAGAAAACAACAGGGTTCCGATTACCCCTATTATTGCCAGAGGCGCATACAGCAGCATTACCTTCCTCAGAACGCCCTCTGTCCTCTGGGACTTCCCCACCATTTTGGATATCTTGGGCAGCAGCATCGACGCGACGCTGGCCGATATGAACGTGGAGGCCCCGTAGAACTGGAACGCCCAGGAGAAGTAGCCGATGGCCGTGACGCTGAAGAAGGGCGTGAGTATGACGACTGCCGAGGTGGCTATGTAGCCTATCGAGTAGAAGACATGCATGGGGAGGGAGTAGCTCTTGAACATCTTGAGCGCGCTGAACCTCTCCTCCACCTTCAGGAAGTTCTGCCTAAGGAGGAACCTTATCGTGAGGGCGTAGCTGACGAAGAAGGCGAACGCATAGACGAGCAATGCCTGGTAGAGGTCCTTCGTGTAGTAGACGATTGGCACTATGAGAAGAAGGAAGATGAAGCGGCCGATTATGCTAGTGACGCCATAGAGCTTGAAGTTCTCGTAGCCTAGGACTATGAACTGGAAGACGATGAAGTATGCTGTGGAGAGGATTAAAGCGGCCGGGATTATCAGCCTCGCGTAGCTGGCGTCGTGGAGAAGAAAGACGGAAATCTGCTCACGGAATATTAAGGTCAAGGCGACCAGCGTAAGGAAGACGAACAGCCTGGAAATGAGGAAAGACCTGTTGAGGTAGCCTATTTTTTTCTTATCGCTCTGGAACTCGGCAACATATTTGGTGAGCGTGATGGTCGCGCCGAAGTCGAAGAGGAAGGGGATGGTGACGCCGAAGGCTATGACAAGGATGCGGTAGACGCCGAAGTTTTCAGGGCCTAAAATCGAGGCTATGAGGATGTTGGAGACGAAGGTCATGAAGGCGGTTATGAAATTTGCGGCGGTGAGGATGAAGCTGTCTTTCACCATCTGGCTATCTGACCTCAAAAGATTGAAATATGGCTTTATCTGGTTTATCACACAAAAAATATATGAATCTGAGTTAATATTTTTGGATAGATTATCGAAGCCCGATGGTGTAGTGGTCAAGCATAAGAGCCTCTGGATTGGGTCATAACCCAAGGAGGGAGCTCCAGACGCAGGTTCGAATCCTGCTCGGGCTATGCTTATTAAACGGGAAAAGAAAATAGGTGTGTGATTCTTTGTTCGAGCAGATGCTTAATTCGGTGATACAGGCATACGGGCTGCCCGGTCTCTTCGTGATAATGATAATCCAGACTGTTGTCGCCCCAATCTCCTCCGAGGCCGTGATAGCGTTCGCCGCAGCGATTGGCATAAGTATACTTAACGTCACGCTCTTTGGCGGACTGGGACTGATAGCCGGGGCGGTGATAGCCTTCTACATCTCCAGGTTCGGGGGAAGGCCGATAGCGAAAAGGCTTATAGGTGAGGAGCACCTTGATGACATAGACAAGTGGGTGAACAAGAGGGGCTGGAAAGCGATTCTGGTGACAAGGCTAATCCCAATCATCCCCTTCGACCTGATAAGCTACGGGAGCGGGCTGACGTCAATCCAGTTCAGGAAATATTTCATTCCAACGCTGATAGGGGCCTTCCCGAGGACATTCATCCTCGCGGTCGCGGGCGCCAGCGTGAGAGAGCTATTCAAGGCTGTTGGGGTTGGGATTGATGCCGTCTTCATCCTGGGTATTTTGGGTATTATCGGCCTCATCATCTTGGAAAGGGCGGGCGTCACGGACTTCTTCGAGAGGTTCGTCATGAGGAAAATAAGGGAGGACTTGAAGAGAAAATGAATTTTTTGGCGCCGGGGCCGGGACTCTCAGGCTCTGAGAGCCTTTTGAACCCGGAATGTTTCGTGAGAAACAATCGGTCATAAGCCGATCGCAATACCAGCTTCTGCCACCCCGGCTTTGCCAAATTGTAGACCTTTTTGGCTTGGAAAATCGGAAATTATTTAAGTGTAAAGTTGCATATGGTTATTGTTTCGTGGGAGACTATCGTTAATAAGTCAGTTGCATTGCCTGGTTCTGCCACAGAACCCGGCTTTTCTTCTTTTTATTTCTGTTTTAAGATATTTTAACCCAGATGGCACCAAAAGGGGGTGTTTAATGCCTATTTTGAGCTAAAAACAGCAAATTATTTATTTTGACAAATGTATATGATTTTTTGAACCTGAATTTCTACTGAGACAGTTGCATTTCCAAATCTATCACCCCGGCTTTACCAGAGGTAGGTTAATGCACCTGCCTCTGCCACTTATCTTTTTTTCCCAGGATTGAAACAATAAAATACCGGAAACCCAAATTATTCTCATGAGGCCTTCCGAAGTCTTCGAGGGTGCCAGGAGAGAGGGAAGGAGCACACTCACCGAGCCCGAGTCCAGGGAGATCCTGAAGAACTACAAGATACCCCTCGTTGAGGGTGTGGTGGTCAAGACCTTCGAGGAGGCCGACGCCTTCGCCGAAAGGGTGGGCTACCCCTTGGTCATCAAGGTCGTGAGCAGGGACATAACCCACAAGACCGACGTGGGCGGGGTGGTGCTCGACATAAAGGGGGAGAGCGAGCTGAAGTTGAAAATGAGGCAGATAATCCTGAATGTTAGGGATAAGGTCTCGGATGCTGCGATAGGTGGGATATTCGTGCAGAGGATGGTGCAGGGCGGCACAGAGGTCATAGTCGGCGGCAAGGAGGACCCCACTTTCGGGAAGGTCCTGCTGTTCGGGATGGGCGGGATATACACGGAAGTCCTCAAGGACACGAGCTTCAGGGTCGTGCCGATATCAAGGAGGGACGCGATAGAGATGATTGAGGAGACCAAGGCCTATCAGATGCTGAAAGGTTTGAGGGGGAAGAAGGCTGCGGACATTGACGCGCTTGCCGACGTGCTGGTGAAGGTCTCCAAGCTTCTCGAGGAGAGCATAGAGGTAAAGGAACTTGATTTAAATCCTGTTTTCGCGATGCCCGACGGCGCCGTCGCAGTGGACGCTAGGATAGTCTTCGAGTGAAAATATGCCATCCTGGAAAGCCCACATAGTGTTCAACCTGGTCTTCATGACCCTTTTCGTAGTTTTCCTCAACCAAGCGGGAATTATAGAAAATTTCCTGATTTCGCTATCTCTCATTTTTTTAAGCTCCCTAGCCTCGGTAATCCCGGATTTGGACTCCACAAAAAGCAAGGTGCGGGACAGGTTCTCGATGGTGCTGGCCGGAATTATAGTGCTTTTCATCGCAATAAAGCTCTCGATTGAATCCATATCCACTGGTGTAATTGGCTTCATCGTGCTCTACCTGATACTCCGCTTCCTGCCAACGAAGCACAGGGGAGTAACTCACACAGTAAAGTTTGGGTTGGCTTTTTCCTTGGTCTTTTCCCTGCTTCTGCTTTTCGCCTTCGGTGGCTCCTTCCTCGAATTCTTCCTCTATTTCGCCTTCATATTCCTTGGTTACCTTTCCCACATCCTCCTCGACATGGTCGGCTAGGCGCTAAATTTAATATCCGGGAATTCCAATTAAGGTTATGAAGAAAGTCTTGGTCCCGCTTTTGGCATTCATCTTTTCCTTCAGCATGGCCTACGCCGCCGTCGTTCCCGACAGGATTGAGTTCTACTACCAGATGAACTTCGACGACCTGCGGCTGGCTTTGGAGAAGGAGGGGGCGGACTACGAGAAGAGGGGTAATGCGATAATACTCGACTATGGGGACTTCTACGTCTCCGTGACCCAGGACCGCTTGGAGATGAACTGCAAGGAGGTGGACACCGTGTGCATGGACGGCAGGTCGCTGCAGACCGTCCTCGAGGACCTGGAGAAGTACGACACATTCGACCTCTCTAAGGAGGAGAAGGAGACGATAGCCGGCCTCTACAGCGCGAACGTCGTCATAAGGAGCTACGATAAAAAGGACCTGATGTTCTCCAAGGTCAAGTCGGCCTTCCTGAAGCTGCTGGGCAAGCTTTTCTGCACGAACTACGAGAGGATACTGGAGTGCAACGGGGCCTGGTGCTCGCTGGAGATTCTCAAGAGCAAGGAGTGCGCGCCGGAGTTTGAATATTAGGGGCGTGGCCCATATGTCGCATCCAATTTTCTTTGTGCTTCTTCAGACTCAGCAAGTATCTGAAAGGGTGTTGTGCCTGTTTTTTGATTTGCTGCATCCACACCCGTTATCATACCTCTTAAAACTT
>MFRS01000001.1:22280-30016 GCA_001784635.1 Candidatus Micrarchaeota archaeon RBG_16_49_10 | reverse complement strand
TTGAAAAATATTCAAAATTAGTTTCATTTGTCTGTCTAGTTAAATCATAGGTTATTGTTTGGACGCTGTTTTTATTCCATAAATAGCCTAAACCTCCAAGAATTGCGAGTGTGGAGGGGCAAGTATAATTTAAGTTTGAGAAGTACCATCTAGCTATATCTCCTATAAATTGAAGCGTCGGGTCTGGCATGGCAATACTGTGGCAATCAAGTATATATACTTTCATTTTGGGCTGAAATCCGCCTTTTTTAAGGAAAATTGGGCCGTTCGGCAGTTCAAGGCAGAAATCAAGGGAAACTTCACTTGGCTAAAGCCGCAATGTATTCCCCTTCTCTCAGTCCTGCCACCCTCTTTCTGAAGTCATCAGAAGACATTTCCGTGCTATGATAGGTCTCCAATAGCCTTTGTATAAACATTATGGTATGTGGAGAGTTGGTTGAAGGACCTGAATGATTCATAGGATTTTCAGTATAAACAAAATAGTCCCCATTGGAGCCAGGCCGTAACGCAATCCAAACACCCTGCTGAGGGGCCCTAGTCGGCAAACCATAAACCATGTCCAAATATTGTTGCTTTCAAAGATTTAAATTCTGAAATGGCCTGAGAATCGAAAGTAGGCCGCTCGGCAGCTACCTCCGATATCATCAAATCAATCTGGGATGGTATCCTCATCGCGGCCCGATAATAATTAGGCAAGGAAATAGATTAACGTCTTCCCCTTGGTCTCCTCTTGTCCGGCAAGGGGGCCTGGTAGGTAATCTTGAGGGTGTTCAGCTTCTCCTTCTTCTCCTGAAGGTGGGTTATGTAGCCCGCGATGACGTTTTTCGTCTTCTTGGAGCTTATCTTGACGAGGGACGATAGCTTCTCTTTGTTCTTGGTGAAGTCGGTGCCGAAGTCGTCTGGGAAAGCTCCCACAAGGCTAGAGGCCATGCTCTTGATGTTCATCGTCCTTATTCTGCCCATCTTTTCACCTTAGATTATTGAGGTTTTGTATTTAAGAATTTAAACGTTTGCGTCTCTCCGGTCAATATCGCAATTATATGGGCCGTTCAAGTTGTAGCCGGTGTAAAAGCAGCTGATGTTGCAGCCGGATACCTCAAGCGTCAGTTTTCTTGCTATTGGACGGCGGTCCCCATTCCTCAGGGTTAGTTCATTCAGCCCGTCCACCCCCTCGATAATGAACGTCGCCTCCAGGTTATAACCCGCTTTATCTATTGAATAAAGGGTTACTGTGACGTTGTTCCCAAACCCTCTGAAATGGTATCTTAGGCCTGGCTCATGCCGGAAATTAAGGCTTTGATGCTGCATTAACAATTTTTCGGAACTAAGATTTATAAGACTGCCAGTTAACAGACAAACGCGTTGCAGATGCACTTTAAGACTCTAGGGGTACAGACTGGCCTTTTTCAATCTTCATCAATATTCTAGACAGATTTGATATGAACTCGCTGGCATCCAATATCTCGAGTAGGACGGGCTTTCTATCCTTGGTAAAGGGAACTATTATCGATCCGAATTCCTCGGCGAAGTCTATTTTTTCCTCTGAGGCTTCGATTAGCATTATATCTACATCCCTGTCATAACTTACTCTCATACCTCTCCCTCCTTGCCGGATAAAATGTGATTATCTTGATTTTGGTGTCTGTTTTTTCAAAGATGACCCGCAATACATGGCTATTATCTAATTGTTTTATCTAATTGTTTTTGGGCTATAAATCTGTTGTATTTAGTTCCCAACTTACTTTTGGCTGTTTTCACCACATCTTCAATCTGACCTTTTACGAGGTTAATGCCATGTTTCTTGAGAATTTTTATCTTACGTTCTGCGTGAGCTGTAAAAGTTATTTTCATTGAATATATTGTCTCTTGGTTCGTTATATGTTTTTGGTAGCCTAAAAGAGCCAAAAAAAGCTTCATTATGACGAAAAAGGCCATTTTTCAAAAAAGGCTCTCGTCCAGAAACTTGTCCTTCTTTAGGGCAGAAAAGGCCTTGCCCTCTATCCCCTTGAGCTGCCCTTCAGAGTCGCCTGCATCCAAATCGCCGGCCTTGTTGAACTCTAGGCTGGAGTGGAACTGCGTGTAGCTCGAGTTGACGTTGCCCAGAATTCCGTCCATCGCCTGCTCGAAAAGCCCCTTCTCGAGGAGCACAGCCTTGGGAGTCTTCCCTCTCATGTCTCTAATTTTGCCGGGATAGTATAAATATCTTGAAGGCCTTGCGATTGAGCCGGTTTTTTAGGATAAACGGTAATTTTTTTGGAGATCATTTCGCCAAGGTTCTGACAGTCCAGTCTGCTCTGGCGTAAGGGTTATGTCGACCCCTATTGAAGCTTCCCCCTCATCCTCAAGAATACTGTAAGACGAGATTGAACCGGCTTCTTTCAGCCTTTCCATAGAAATTCTCAAGCGAGCGGCAAAGGGGTCCGGCCCCAAGTTTCGATAAGGGTGTGCGTACAAAGGTTGTGTGGCTGTTAGGAACATCGACTTCACATAAAAATTACAACTAGACAACGTTTTATACATTTGCCCCTCGGAGAAGCGCTACCCGAAAATTTATTCTTGCCCGATTAACTAATATTATGCTGGTCCCGCCATCCGTAGCCAGGTACTATTGGAGGAAGGACGTCCAGAAGGCGCTCCTTGAGGCAGCAAAGGACAGGGAGATCGCCGGGGAGTACTACCACGGCCAGTTCGACAAGAGGCCAAACATAATAGAGTACCCAAACGACATCATCGAGATGGTGAAGAAAGGGATAATAGGCTTCCATGGCTCGGTGGAGAGGTGGTCCAACCCGATGAGGCTTGAGAGCGGGCTCCCGCTTGAGGACCTGGACGGCCTGAGGTCAGGATGGGACCTTATAATAGACCCTGACTGCCCCGACTTCGAGATCGCGAAGGTCACCACCAAGGTCATCGCAGACGCCCTGAAGGACCATGGGATGAAGGAGTTCGGCCTGAAGTACACAGGCGGGAAGAGCTTCCACATCGGGATATCGTTCGAGTCATTCCCGAAGAAGGTCAATTCGAAAAGCATAGAGCTCCTCTACCAAGACGTGGGGAAGGGGATATTGGAATATCTGAAGGGGTATGTCAAAAGCGACCTCAGGGAGGCTCTGTTGGTCCTGGGAAGCCCTAAATCGCTTTCGGAGATGGTAAAAAAACCTATCTCGGAGATATCAGACAAGGATGGCCTCAACCCGCTGAAGATAGTCGAGATAGACTCCATGGTCGCAAGCTCCAGGCACATGTTCCGCCTGCCATTCTCCATCAACGTGAAGAGCCTGCTGGTCAGCGTGCCGCTGGAGATGAAGGACCTTGCAGGCTTCAAGAAGGAGGACGCGAGGCCATGGAAGGTGAGGACCGATACGCCGTTCCTGAGGAAACCTAAAATCCCAGAAGCTTCGATGCTGATAGTCGAGGCCATGGACTGGCTGGAGAAGAATAAAAAAACCGCGCTAAGGGACCTGCAGCAGAAGGGGGAGAGGGCCAAGCTCAAGGAGGTGCCGAAAAGCTATTTCCCTCCAACCATACTCAAGATGCTGGATGGGGGGCTCGCGGACGGGAGGAAGAGGACTCTGTTCGTCCTGATAAACTTCCTAGGGAGCGCGGGCTGGGATTGGGAGAAAATCGTGGCCGAGATAGCCGAATGGAACAAGAGGAACAGGCCGCCGCTGGCCGACAACTACATAAGGACGCAGGTGAGGTGGCACCAGAGGCTTAAGGAAAGCCTCACCCCGCCGAACTACGACAACCCCGTCTTCTACAAGAACGTAGGTATAACCCCGACAGAGGAGGAGATGAGGTTCAAAAACCCGGTGAACTACGTCTCCGTGAGGCTGAAGGCCAGGAAAAGGATGAGTGAGAAATAGTATAGTTCCCTTGGTTATGTACTTAGCTGTTCAGCAGCCGCAGTCAACATCGTCAAATAACCTTCACAGCTTTGCGGATCGTATGACCCCATTCCGCATGGAAGCGTCAGCAAATCACCCTGTCTAAAGTCCTTTACGTCACTCGGTATTGTAATTCCCCACGCGATTCTTTTCCCGTTTTGGCGACCCTGTCTATAAACTGTGGAAGCTTTAATAATATCGTTCTTAGAAGCGTCGTGACTTATAACCTCTATACCCGGGTTAAGTAAAAGCTGATCCCAATCCATATTCCCGCAAGTATGAATACCCGGTATTATTTGAGGGCGCATTGCACGGGCAGCGGCAAACATGGCACTCCACATAGATTTGTAGTCACCGCCAAAATTCCCCAAAGCTGGTTCATCAAGAACCAAAATTACTTGTTCAGGATATAGACCGTCCAGAATGGCTGTAATATGATCCAGCGGTCTTGATACTGCCTCATCCTCGCTATAGCCGCTAGAAATAAGCGTGGCAGGCCCAACACATTGAACTTTGACGACAGGGTAGCCATTTCTTGAAGCCATATCCTTAAATGCCGTTAAGCAGCTCAGGGTACCCGGTTTTGTTATATAGGAAAGCACTGCGTCTCCCATTTTAGGGAGTTCAGGCAAAAAGGGTATGTCATGCCTGGAACTGTAATCAATAGCCACACCAACGTCATCAAATGGTAAAGACCCCACTTGGGTTACTATGCTTCTCCCATGCATATTCTTATTTTGACGGTTTTTAAGGTTAAATTTTTGATTCCCATCCCAATAGAAAGTTTTCAGGCAGCGGTTATCATATAAAAAAGCTAAATATCCTTATCCGACCAATTAATCTACATGGCTGATGAGGAGGCGGTGACCTTCGAGTTCGTCCGCAAGGTGCAGAGGGATGAGCAGTACTCACCGGGGCTCACCGCGCTGCCTGACGACTTCTACGGGAAGGCGGAGGAGTACCTGAAGCAGAAGAGGAAGCTGGCAGCCAAGAAGCCCGAGAAGATGGACTTAATAGAGGTGGCGAACATCGAGAGGCTCCTGGAGGACATCTACAACAGGCGGGAGAGCAAGATAGTGAGGCAGGCGGTCATATCCTCAAGAACCGAGATACCACCGGAGAACCTGACCAGGGACGAGGAGAAACTTTTTAAAGATGTACTCATTATATTGAAATCGCAAAGAAGCAAAACTTTAAGTTTATTGCTGGGAAAAACTAAAGATGAATCGAAGCTCGTCAGGGTGAGCGTGAAGGGTGAAATCCCCGAGTTCGTGGGGGCTGACACCCATAACTATGGACCCTTCAAGAAGGGCGACACGGTCGCCTTGCCTGCCGAGAACGCCAAGCTGCTGATAAAGAACGGCCTAGCGGAGAGGAGTGGTGAAGACTGATGGATTTCCCCAAGAATGTGAGGGTATTTTGCCCACACTGCAGAACGCACACGGAGCATACGGTCGACCTCACGAAGAAGAAGCCCAGAAGGACGATGTCCCACGGGCAGAGGAGGTACCTGAGGAAGCTGAAGGGCTATACGAGCTTCCCGAGGCCGAAGCCGGACCACGAGAAGCAGACGAAGAAGACCGACCTGAGGTACAAGTGCTCGAAGTGCGGGCAGAAGCACGTCAAGGGGAAGGGGTTCAGGAACAAGAAGTTCAAGATTGTGAAGGTGTAAATATGGCGAAAGAGTTGATACCGAAGCCGGAGTCGAAGTTCATCGAGGTTGTGTGCTCGAAGTGCAAGAACGAGCAGATAATCTTCAACAAGGCGACGAAGAAGGTGGCCTGCGTCGTGTGCGGGAATATCCTTGCAGAGCCGACGGGTGGGATGGCGAAGATAGGCGCGAAGGTTGTCAAGGTGCACGGTTAACAAATTAAATGCAGATATTTTTTGGTGAACTAATCCTTAAAAACAGCGGGACAAGTTTCCCATTTCGGCAATAA
Organism: Candidatus Micrarchaeota archaeon RBG_16_49_10; assembly: GCA_001784635.1. Taxonomy (GTDB): domain Archaea; phylum Aenigmatarchaeota; class Aenigmatarchaeia; order CG10238-14; family CG10238-14; genus RBG-16-49-10. Next base: position 24,189 of record MFRS01000001.1, on the reverse strand, counting down.
GCCCTATTTAAAGATGATTTCGCAATTTCCTCCGTATGTATGCAAGAAGTTTGCCCCAACAAATAGCTACAGATTTGGGCAGGCTGACCAAGGCGACACCGGCGGAGGAAACTGCCATTTCTGAAACCCTCAAAAATCCCGGATTGAGTACCTTGGACTATGGTCACAAAGACCCGTTTAGAGGAGCTGCTATATCTTATTCCTATCGGTATTGTTGCGGCCTTGCCTTAATTGGGGACAATATAATAGGTTTATCTCATTACAATGAAAATGAAGATCCGAAAAGGGGAAATCCGAAGGTGTATGTCCCATCGCTAGCAGGAAAAATGAGGGGGAAATCGCAAGAGGTTTCCGCTGTGATAATGGGAGGGGATGGAGAACATCTAGAAAGCATTGTAGATGTGCTGGATGGCTTAGGGATACCATTGGTGGGCGGTTTCGCCGATGGGTGGGCTATAAACGAAAAGAGTCAGTATACTAAAGCCCTTATTGTAATGCCTCAAATGCGAAGTGTATACATGGTTTTGGTTGACACATTTCTTTCCCTTGGGAAATATTTCAGGCTTACACCTTGAATGGGTGTTTTTTGGTCAACCAACCCTTAAATACCGAAAAACCCAACTTAATTCTCGGTTCCGATGATAGTTTCTGTGGGTTCCATAGGGATTGACACCACCAGGACGCCCTTCAAGACGGCGAAGGATGTGCTAGGAGGCGCGGCCACATACTCTTCCCTGGCTGCCAGCTTCTTTGAGAGGACGCACATAGTCGGCGTCATCGGCGGGGACTTCCCGAAGGAGTATATGAAGATTTTCAAGGAAAGGTTTGGGCTTTCCGGCCTGAAGATAGTGAAGGACGGCAAGACATTCCGGTACGACTCGACGTTCGACTACAGCCTCTCTACGAGGAAGACGAACAGCACAGACCTGAATGTGCTGGCTGGCTTCGAGCCTAAGATACCGAGCGACCTCAAGAAGGCTGAATATGTCTATCTGGGCAACAACGACCCGGAGCAGAACATCCTGGCCCTAAAGCAGTTCAGCAACCCTAAACTCTCGGTCTGCGACACGATAGACCTTTGGATAAACACGAAGAAGGACACGGTGATAGAGATGATGGGTAAGGTGGATGTGACTGTCCTGAACGACGAAGAAATCAGGCTGCTGACAAAGCAGTCGAGCCTCATCAAGGCCGCGAGGGATGTGCTGGGCTGGGGGTCGAATTCCGTCATAATCAAGAAGGGCGAGCACGGGACGCTGCTGTTCTCAAAAGACAGTGTATTCCCAGCGCCTGGCTTCCCGCTGGAGGATGTGGTCGACCCTACAGGGGCGGGGGATTCGTTCGGCGGGGGCTTCATTGGCCACATGGCAAGGTCGAAGAAGGCAGACTTCAACACAATGAAGGAGGCCGTCATCTACGGGAACGTCATGGGCTCGTTCGCGGTCGAGGACTTCAGCATAAATAAATTCCTTAAAATCAAATTAGAGGACATCGAAAAGAGGTACGAAAAGTACAGGAACATTGTGAGCTTTTAGGAGGTTGGTTTTGTGGATTATGAGGTTAAGGACATCAAATTGGCCGAGCAGGGGACTAGGAACATCGAGCTGGCGGAGATGGAGATGGGAGCGCTGATGAAGGTCAGGGGGAGGGGGAAGAGGGAGAAGCCCTTCAAGAGCATAAGGATAGGCCTGTGCCTGCACATCACGAAGGAGACCGCCGCGCTGATAAGGACATTGAGGGACGGTGGAGCCGATGTCGCCGCTTGCTCTTGCAACCCGCTGAGCACGCAGGACGATGTCGCCGCTGCGCTTGCCAAGGAAGGCTTCAGGATTTACGCTTACAAGGGCGAGACGAAGGAGGATTACTACAAGTTCTTGAACAAGGTCATAGACTTCAAGCCGCAGATCAC
>MFRS01000001.1:21883-22261 GCA_001784635.1 Candidatus Micrarchaeota archaeon RBG_16_49_10 | reverse complement strand
CTGGTCTCGGAAATCCACAGGAATCATCCGGAACTGATACCAACCATAATTGGGGGATGCGAGGAGACGACAACCGGCGTGATAAGGCTGAAGGCCATGGAGAAGGACAATGCATTGAAGTACCCCATGGTCGCGGTCAATGAATCCAATACGAAGCACCTGATGGACAATGTGAAGGGAACGGGGCAATCAACGATAGACGGCATTCTCAGGGCGACCAACGTGCTTTTCGCCGGGAAGACCATGGTTGTCTGCGGCTATGGGGACTGCGGGAAAGGAGTTGCTAAAAGGGCGAAAGGAATGGACTCAAATGTTATTGTGACCGAGGTGCACCCGCTTAGGGCACTACAGGCGGTGATGGACGGGTTCAGGGTGATG
>MFRS01000001.1:21597-21842 GCA_001784635.1 Candidatus Micrarchaeota archaeon RBG_16_49_10 | reverse complement strand
GGTCACCGGCAATAAGAACGTGATAGACGTGGAGCACATGAAGGCCATGAAGGACGGGGCGATGCTCGCGAACTCGGGCCACTTCGACGTGGAGATAAACGTGAACGGCCTCAAGAAAATCGCCAAGGTCAGGAGGGTCAGGCCTTTCATGGAGGAATACAAGATGGATAACGGGAAGAGGCTGTACATCTTGGGGGAAGGCCGTTTAGTGAATTTGGTTGCGGCAGAGGGGCATCCATCGACGA
>MFRS01000001.1:20419-21577 GCA_001784635.1 Candidatus Micrarchaeota archaeon RBG_16_49_10 | reverse complement strand
AACCAGACGATGGCATGCGAGTATCTGGTGAAGAACAGGGGGAAGCTGAAGCCCAAGGTCTACGTGCTCCCACAGGAGACGGACGACGAGATTGCGAGCATGCAGCTGGAGGCGATGGGCGTCCAGTTCGACAGCATGACAAAGGAGCAGGAGAAGTACGTCAACGACTGGAGGGAGGGTACCTGAAAGGTTAAATCCCTTTGGGGCCAAGGGATAAAAAGCTTTTTCTTCATATTTTTCATTCTATGGCGGACCTCAAATTAGCAATAGAGGAGACGACTTTTTTAGGGGTTATAGGGTATATCCTAAATCAAGAACACAATCCTGGCCACTACCAGATTTGGACGCATACCGGAAAAAAATTCGAAGGTTCATTGGAAGTTTTGAACGTGGAGGGGACAAACCATCTCTTCATGGGTGAATTTAACGAAGGCATCGGATATACTGGGATTCTCCCAGTGAATGAAAATGTCTTTAAATGGTTTTCGCACCTTCAATATTTAGGCCCTTTAAGGGACGGCAGATATGAAATATCGGAAGACCTCTTTTGACAGGTACTGTATACAGAAAAATTAAAAAAATGTTGGGTTGTTAAATCGATTTTTTATTTCTAACAATCAGAATTTAATTATGCCAAAAAAGATGGAATGGCCAATCTACTTCAAAAGCCTCCTCAGCGTGGGCGACCTTGAGTCGGAAGTCGCCATAGTCACGCTCTGGACGAAGAAGGAGGAGGTCATGAAAGCCATAAGCAACGACAAGTATGCCGTGATAGGCCAGCTCTACTCCAAGGACGAGGGCATCAACTCCCTGGTGAGGAACTGCCTGGCGAACAAAAGGGTAAGGCACATAATCGTGACGGGGAGCGACCTGAACAATACCGGAGAGGCCTTGATAAAGCTCTTCGAGAGAGGCATTGACAGGGAACACAACATAATAGGGGTCGAACATGCGTTCATCGACAGGGAGATTCCAAAGACGGCGATAGAAGAATTCAGGAAGAATGTGGAAGTCCATGACTGCCGCGACCTTGACAGTTTCCGTAAACTGAACGGTATAATAGGCGCATTAGTGACGAAAGGCAGTTACGGTAAGGCAAAAATTTTTCCCGACCCGAAGATAGCCGTCCCTAAGGAGTTCCCCAGCGAGAAGGTCGGC
>MFRS01000001.1:13115-20377 GCA_001784635.1 Candidatus Micrarchaeota archaeon RBG_16_49_10 | reverse complement strand
ATACTCAAACTGATAATGCGCTTCGGGGTCGTGAAGAAAAGCCAGTACGACATCGACCAGCGGGAGCTGATAGACCTGATGGTCACCGTCGAGGAGGAGGACGCAGACAACCCCGTGTGGAGGGATTTCTACCAGTTCAGCAGGAAGGATTTGGAGGGTTACATACCCACCGTGACGACTGTGAAGGACATCCCCACCCTCGAGTACAGCTACGGGCAGAGGCTGATGAGGTTCCGCAACATCGACCAGATAGAGAACATCGTGCAGGAGCTGAAGGCGCACAACTTCACAAGGAGAGCCGTGGCATGCACGTGGGACGTCATAAAGGACATAAAGAGCGACAAGGCCCCCTGCCTGGACCTGGTGCAGTGCCTGGTACAGGGCGACAGGCTGTACCTGACGGCATACTTCCGCAGCAACGACATGTTCGCCGCGTGGCCGAGGAACGTCTACGCGCTGAGGAAGCTGCAGAAGACCATAGCGGGGAGGGTAGGCGTGAAGATGGGGAGCATTACCACGTTCTCCTGCAGCGCGCACATCTACAAGAACAACTGGGGGAAGGCGGACGAGATAATAAGGAAGCACCAGATAGCCGGGAAGGAACTTGAGGACCCGCGCGGAAACTTCAGGATATCCGTGGCTGACGAAAAGATAAAAGTAATCCACCTGAGCCCTGAGGGGAAGAGGCTTGAGGAGTTCGAGGGGAAGAGTGCCATAGAGATATACAGAAAGCTAGCCAAAGACTTGCGTGTCTCTGAACAGTTCCATGCGTTCGACCTTGGGGCCGAGCTGCAGAAGGCGGAGATTGCGCTGGAGAAGGGGCTGGAATATAACCAAGACCAGAAGCTGAAGCTGTAAAGAAATATTTGATTGTTCGATAAATCGAACATATGTTCGGAAAAACGATAATTATTTAAATACCAGAAATCAATAATAACCCATGATAGAGAACATTATCGACTCGAAAGTAAAAATGAAAATAGCAAAAGTTTTCGTTAGAGATGGTGGGGATATGCATGTCTCTGAAGTTGCGAGAGTGGCTAAGATATCGAAGTCTAGAGCGAGCGAATGTCTAAGGGAGATGGCAGATAAAGGGCTCCTTGAAAGCAGAGTCGTTGGCAGAAACACTGTTTATTCTTTGTCATCCACTAGCCTTTCGAGGAATGTCATGGCTGCATTGAAACAAGACGAAAATTTGCTGGACGAAATCTCTAAGGCTTTTGTCAATGAAATAAAAAAGCTCAAGAGCAAACCTGTAAGTGTAGCGCTGTTCGGCTCGGCCTCAGAAGAATTGAAAATCGGCAGCGACGTTGATTTCTTTGTTGTCGGGGGGTGGAAAGAAAAATTTTATGAAGTTGCCGCTGGACTCACACAAAAATTAGGAGTTAGAATTTCAGTTCTAGTTATGGGTAAAGATGAACTAATCCGGAAAACCAGAGAGGGCGAGGAGTTCGTTATTAATATTCTAGCTAATCACAATCTTCTTTACGGAAAAAAGCTGGAGGAATTGATATGGTGAAGGAAGTCAGAAAAGAGGAAGCAAAAAAGTTTATGATAAAAGCCGAGGAGTTTTACGGTTCGGCCCTGGAAAATTACCAAAAAAGAAGCTACAATGTTAGTATCTTCAACTCTTCGCAAGCAATAATTCTGGCCAACGACTCATTCTGCATATTGAAGCTGGGGAAAAGGGCTAGCAAGGACCATAGGGAGGCCATACAGCTTCATGTACAAGCGTCTTTCGGGAAGGAGTCAAAAAAAGAGATTATCACCGAAGCCCTGGAAAAAAGAAGCGAGTTTGGCTACACGGAAAGACAAGGCACCGAAAAGGAAGCCAACCTGCTTTTGATTAGGGCGAAAAGGTTTTTGGATTGGGTAAAAAAAACTATTGAATAGTGTCTTTCTGGGTTTTGGACCACTTCCTCTTCAACTGCTCGAAATCATCCACATTAAGATTACCCTTGTCCTTCTTTGAGTTCTTGGGAGTGGGGGTCCATTTCCTCTTCATCTGCTCGAACTCATCCTCAGCAGTTCTCGCCTTGTCCATTTTTGACTTCTTGGGAGGGGAAGCCCACTTCATCTCCAGCTGCTCGAACTCGTCCTCAGCGGGATTATCTTTATCCCTTTTAGAGTTCTTTGATATCACGGTGAGCGCCACCAAAACACCGACCAAGATGAGGAAGACAACCCCCATTATAAGCAGAAGTTTGCTCATGTCACCTTCCCCCACAACTACCGGTTGGGTGGTGGACGTGGCCTCTCCCGGGGTGGTGGTTCCTGCTGGCGTTGTCGTGGTTGTTGTCGTAGTACCGGAGGTTCCCGCGTAAATTGCAAAAGTGGAGAATCCTGGCGTCGGCGAGGTGTAGAAGACCCAGCTGGTATCCTCGCCCGTCTTTTGAATCTGCAAATCGGCCCAGCCACCAGAGTATCTCGCCATTTTTATGTCGGAGGTCTGCAGGTTGTTTGAAGTCAGCCAGCTCTTCTGAACCTTGAATCTAATCTTTGCGTCCTTTATCTCCGAGTCTTGTATGTTGGATTTCGTGATTTCGACATACTGGTACGCTACGCCCGAGAGGTTCTGTGATATGTTGGCGGGCTTGGAGGTGAGCCTTTGGGCGTTCAGCCTGACGTTGCTCCTTTGCACTGTCGAGGTGAAGTTTATCTGGGTGACCCTGAGCTGCGCGTCCGCTATGTTCCAATAATATTCTGCGTTTGCCAGCACCGTTGACCATAGCTTGGACAGGCCTGAAGACCCTTCGCCACCTCCTCCACCGCCTCCCGATGAAACAGTTGTTGTTGAAGTTGTTGTGGTTGTAGGTGCCGTCGTTTCATAAGTTAAAAACATCGACCAAACTTCACTCGTTGTGTTTTCTGATAATATTGATGCTGGGAAGGATTGATATGGTTGCTCTAGGTAGAAACCATCGTTGAACGAGCCTTGTAAGTATGAAGGTACTGATGATGTGGTGTTGATTTGGTAGGCGAGGTAGTATGTGCCAGAGCTTAAAGTCAACGACGAGGGGGTTCCATCAGATATCGAAATGTTGAGCCATCCGTTGAGAACCGTGTTCTCGGTGGAGTTTGATTCCCACAACAAGTGTTTTGTAGAATTGTAGACCGCAAGCCTGACTTGGCTGGTGTTTAGGTGGGAGTAGAAGGAGATGTTATCCACGTAGGCTGTCTCTGTAACGTTTATCTTAATGGTTTTTATTGTGTTTTTTTGGGATAATTGGGCTTTAATTATCTGGCTATTTGAGCTTGTGTAAGTTCCAAAGTAGGCGAAGCCGTTGGATGGGTCTATTACTGCCGAGTAGAGGGGACCTTCGCCTGCATTAAGGGTCAAGTTCCCAACTCGGGTGAAGTCTGTGAGGTTGATTTTGATTATCTGGCTTGGATTAGTATTTGTAGCACTAAAGTAAGCGAAGCCGTTGGATGGGTCTATTACTGCTGGGCGGGGTGAACCTCCATACTCATTGAGGGTTAAGTTCCCAACTCGGGTGAAATCTGTGAGGTTGATTTTGATTATCTGGTTTGGACTAGAACTTGTACCAAAGTAGGCGAAGCCGTTGGATGGGTCTATTACTGCCGTCTGTGATTCATATTCAGACGGATTGAAAGTCAAATTACCAACTCTTGTGAAGTCTGTGAGGTTGATTTTGATTATTTTGTCTGGGCTAGAACTTGTACCAAAGTAGGCGAAGCCGTTGGATGGGTCTATTACTGCCGACTCGAGATCACCTTCGTCTGAGTTGAGGGTTAAGTTCCCAACTCGGGTGAAATCTGTAAGGTTGATTTTAATTATTTGACCTGAGGTTGTGTAAGTTCCAAAGTAAGCGAAGCCGTTGGATGGGTCTAATACTGCCGACTCGAGATCACCTTCGTCTGAGTTGAGGGTTAAGTTCCCGACTCGAGTGAAGTCTGTGAGGTTGATTTTTATTATCTGGCATAGGTCTGGACTTTCAGCAGTGCCGAAGTAGGCGAAGCCGTTGGATGGGTCTATTACTGCTGAGTAGAGGTAATCCACATCTAAATTAAGGGTAAGGTTCCCCATTCTCACAACAGGATAGCTAGCGTTCCCTACGGTCGTGTTCCCAGCCGTCTCAGAAGAAGAAACTAAAGGGAAGGTAAGTGATAGCAAAAGCAGGCAAAATAGCGGTAAATACTGCGATTTCCGCATATAATATTTAGTAGTTTCAGGGTTAATATAGATTCAAAAGACGTGGAAATCTATCGAGTAGTGTCCTTCTGAGGGTTTAACCACTTTCTTTTTAATTGCTCGAACTCGTCCACAACGGATTTTTCCTTTTCATCTTTAGTCTTTTTCGGGATGTTGGACCACTTGCTCTTCAGCTGCTCGAACTCGTCATAAACGGGATTATCTTTATCCTTTTTGGACTTCTTTGACATCACAGTCAGCGCCACCAGGACGCCGACCAAGATGAGGAAGAGGACCGACATTATCAGCAGCATGTTTTCCGTGTTCCCCTCGAGCGTTTCAGGCTGGATGGTCGTCGTCTCAACTTCCGTTGTTGTCTCCTCCGCCGGTGTGGTGGTTGTGGTTGGTGGCTCGACCTCTACAGTGCCCCTCGAGTAGATGGCGAAGATCGAGAAACCTTGTGTGTAGGTCTTGTAGTAGACCAGACTGCTGTCCTCCCTTATCTTTTCCGTCGGCAAATCGACCCAGTGATTGGAGTATCTTGAAAGGGTTATTGAGGATTGACTCAAATTGTTCGTTGACAGCCAGTGCTTGCTGACCTTGAACATTATCGTCGCGTTCCTTATGCCCGAATCTTGGATAGTGTTGTTTATCTCCAGGTACTGGTATGTCCTGTTGGAGGGCTCTTGAACATGGGAAGGCCTCTGGCTTATACTCTGTATGGTCATCCTAACGCTGCTCGCGTCCCTGTCTGTAGTGAAGTTTATCTGGTAGACATTTATTTTCCCTGAGGATATTCCCCATGAGGTCTCTTCCCCCGCATCCACCGATGACCAGGTCCTCGAAACCTTCGCCACTGTTGAACTGCCGCCTCCGCCGCCTCCAGATGGCGTGGTGGTTGTCTCAGAAGGTATTGTTGTTTCAGCGAGAATAGTTGTGGTTTCTGAAGGAAGTGTGGTTGATGATGTGCTGTCAGTTGTTGCTGGGATGGTTGTTGTTGTGGATGTGGAATCGGTGGTTGCTGGTACTGTAGTAGTGTCCCCAGTTACAGTTGTGGTAGTTGAATCCGTTGTTGTGGAAGTCGTTGTCTCAGTTGTGGTTGAGGATGTTGAATCTGTGGTGGCTGGTATTGTCGTGGTTGTTGAAGATGTGGAATCGGTTGTTACTGGAATCGTTGTAGTTGTGGTGGATGTTTGTAATGCGTTGAGATAAGATTGCCAATAATCGAGCGCTACGCGATAATAGGCAAAGTGAATGCCGACCACTTGGGCGTAGCTACGTGCACCTGGAAAGAATGAGCCAGGCCAGCATTCGAATCTGTCGGCTGGGTGCGGGGTGTTCGCGAGGGTTGCGTTCAGCATCGCATCCGTCAAAATCAGGATATCCTCTGCCTTTTCAGTCTCACCCAGGCTATCTAGCAGAGCGTACGCTACGCTGGAGACAGCAAGGAACGGCTCGGTCCCGGTCTTCGCGTTGACAACCTCATGCGCATATGATCCAGTTGTGCGGACATAATCATAGCCGCTCTGGCCGCAGTCCCCAATCCTGCCCGGAATCTTTTCCTCCATTAGGCTGCGGTTGAACGAGCCGGCGTACCTGTGGCTGGGGTCCAAGATGACCCAGGGCTGCCCATCTATGAAATAGCTTTGTATCAGATTTTCCTTCAGAAACGGCAGGTTTTTCCTAATTTCGTTGGCTCCGCCGATTGAATTCTCCATGTCCCAATCAAGAGCCCCCATCATCTGCATCAGGTACTGCCATCCGCCTTGATCAACTATTACACGGTCCCCCAGCAATTCTTTTGTCCCGCCGACGCAGTCTGGGGGATTATTATTCGCGTCCTGCCATCCGCCGACCAGAGTGCCATCGCAGCCTATCTCCTTATGCTTGTCCCAATCTCTGACAGGGTAGCCGAACTCGTTGGACTGGATGAACTCGTAATCGTCGTTGAAGTAGCCGGGAACGCTGCCCTCATTTGTCAAATTGATTGCATTCTCATGGGAGACGGCGTTTTTGGTAAAAAGTATAATTTTGTCCAAATCAGAGGCCGGATAAGCGCCGGGATAGTGCTCCTGGAAAAAAGTCGACATGAAGAGGAGTGTGACCATCTGCCCATTGTAGAAAAACTTGTTAGGTTGCCATGAAGCCCCCTTAATATATTCCACGTTCTGAGGAAGCACATGACAAGTCCTTCCTGTCGTGTCGAGCCTGCCTATGCCGCTCGCGTAATCCGTGTAGTTGTTGGGCCTTATTGTATAGCCCGGGTTGTTGAGGTTGGCCTCAAGGTCATAGTACTTAAACCTCAACTGGCTCTGGTTTTGGTCATCGTACATCCAGTGTATCTCGTTGTGCGCCAATAAACATGAGAATATGGTCTTCATCCTCTCGTGAAGGTCAATGGTCTTGCAGGTCTTCCCATCGTCGTATGGCTGCTCCAAGGAGGTGCAATAGAACTGGGGTATCAGCCCCTTTTCATAGAGGAATATGAGGCCTGTGTAAATCCCGGTGGCGTCCGAGCCGTACCTCTCCTGATACTTGGTGTCCCTCAGGGTGTAGATGAATCCATAGCCCGTGTTATCATTGTCCATGAGCCCCGACAATGGCGTTGAATGCTCCGGACCGGTGGTCAGGATATCCAAATCCAAAAGCATGCCGTACACATGAGGTGCAATCCTCTCCATGTGCCATGACTTCTCTGGTTCTGAAGAAACCTCATATTTGAATCTGTGGTACTCCGCAATTATGTGGTTCGATATCGCAGAGTTCAAGGTGTAAGCCGACCAGCTCTCTTGGTGGTCAATGAAATTGGTCGCGTCAGGCTTCCTGACAGGCGGGGGATTGCCTATGAGTACCTTCACCTTCTCCCTTACGCAGGCTGTCTTGTCCTGGCTCCAGCACCTGGCCTCGACGTCGCTCAGCGTGTCGTTGTTCCCATCCCCGTCCAAATCAACAGCCCCCTCGGCGTCATAGAATGGGTACGCACTGTCGTAGTTTTCGATTGCTTGAGAAAATTTATCGGTTATCATCTGGATTCTTTCCGTTCTTGGGACAGTTGTTGTCTGGGAAATTGTGGTAACAGTGGGTTGCTGGCTGACCTGAAGTATGTTAG
>MFRS01000001.1:12044-13102 GCA_001784635.1 Candidatus Micrarchaeota archaeon RBG_16_49_10 | reverse complement strand
GAAATCGAGGATGCAATGAAGTATATCTCAGGGTCAGCGTCAGTACCGTCGGAATCGTCAAACCACATTGCCTGCCATGTGCCGGTAGCCGTGTCCCCAGTAAAGGTCAATGATGTGGGGAGATTGTACTGTGCCGGGTCCACAGGATCCTCAGTGCCGGCCGAGACGACACCAACAAACCTGCCTGTCAGCCTCCTAATCAAGTCAATAAAAGCTCTAATCATGTTGGCGAAAACGTTTAATGGGTTGAAACCACCCTCGTTGTCGTCGTCCTCCCAGTACTGGAGGGGTATCTGCTGGCCGTCGCAGTTCGTGCCCTCTATGGTGAGGGACACATTGTCGCCTTCCATCGTTGAGCTCACGTTCCAATAGGCGTCCGTGATTATGCAAGGTAATGTTTCTATGATTGTTACTGTAGCTATATTGCTCCATGGCAACTGGGTGTTGGTTATCACCTGCTCGCCCCTCGAGCCCGGCGGTGCCTCTTCGACTAGAGGCCTCACGCTGAACTGGTAGCTGCCTCCGCCAAGGCCCTGAACTTCTGAAAGGTTGAGGGTGAGCTTGCCGTGGTAAGCCCAGAGGAACGTGACGTTGCCCGTTTTCGGGGTGGCGTTGAAACAGGAATGAGCGTCGCAAAACCTGACCTCGACGAAACCGGTGTAGTTTATGTCGTCTTGGTTTTTGACTAGGATGGTGAGGTTGTCCGCCAGATTGACGCTGCTTTGGGGCAGGGAGATGCCAAGCGGGCCGCCGGCGTAGTAGTCCTTCAACTTCATGACAATCTTGGGATTCTGCATCTTTCCCTTACCGTCGCAGTCCGGGTCAGGATTGACCGTGTAACACACGTCTACGCCGTTGACTATGAAAGTCCTCGCGTCTACCTGCACCCTGCCAATGCCTTCAGCCAAGTACCAGTCCTCCCTTCCGTGCCAACCCGCGCCTAGAGGGTACCTGCCCTCCTCGAACCGTACTCTGACGACCGGCCCGCTGTAGGCTGGAGTGTCCACGACGTCAGAGTAGACGCCGATGCTCAGGTGCCTGTTCAGCGGAATGCTGGC
>MFRS01000001.1:6545-12037 GCA_001784635.1 Candidatus Micrarchaeota archaeon RBG_16_49_10 | reverse complement strand
GTGTGGTACCAGTTGCAGTCTTCGAATATCTCCCCTATCGGGTCCTGTGAATAGTACGAGAAGGCCAGCTTGTCAACGTAGTCGTATTCCCAGCCGTCCTGAACGTACCGCTCGAAGAATAAGTGGGGAGCGTAGTAGTTGTTCTCGTAGAGCCTCCCCTCGTCCTCGAAGTAGTGCCTATGGGCGAAGGATTCGGGACCGAGGTTGCCAAGCATGTTCGGTGTGTTGCCTGTCCAGTTGTAGTGCTTGTTGACCAGCTTGCCCACCGTCTCGGAAGACCACCTCTCACCGCCCTCGAAGTAGGTAAGTAGCTTCCTCTTGTTCACCGCCTGCCCGCTCAGGATGTAGCCCTCGATCTTGTCCTTCCTGAACCTTATCGGCAACAGAGTATGGCCGCAGACGTCCACCTTCTCCTCGACGGCGACGAAGGAGCTGAAGTTGACGACGGTGGTGGTGTTTGTCATCGTCCCCTCGAAGAGGTATGAGTTGCCTGAGTTGTAGTTGAAATACTCCTTCATATCGAAGCCCTGGGTGTTGCCGAAGTTGTCGTTTACCAGCACCGTCTTTATGCAACCGTTGCATGACTGCTGTCCGGGAGTGAAAGTCCCCATCTTCGTCCCGTTCTCGCAGCCTGTGCAGTTGTAGCCTGGGGTGCTGAAGCAGACATCGCTGCCAGCCTTGGTGAAGTTGGGTGCTATTATGTACTCGCCGTTCTTCGGTATAGTCCAAGTCCCCGTCCAAGTAAGTGTGCTCGGGTTGAACGAACCTGTTATCGTATTCCATGGGGTGGACCAGAGGGTCATGAGGTTGAGACCAGCCATTGCCCAGTAGACCTGTATGTTCGAGACGCCCGCCGTGCCCTTCACCATGATTGTAACCTGCTCGCCGGGGGTGTAGGCATCCTTCTGCGGTGTTATGGTGATGGACTGGCAATAATTCGGAGTGGCGTTCATATACGAATCCAATATCTCATCTGCCGTCAGGGCCCTTCTCCAAATCCTCACCTCGTCTATGCTGCCGTTGAAGGCCCTTGGGCTGTAGATGTTTATCGAGACGTAGCCGGTGGAGTCCTCCACAAAGCCGGGGATACTGTTGACGCCGTATTGAGTGCCGTTCAGGTAGAAGTGTACGCTGCTGTTGGTTTTGTTGTAGACGCCGACAACGTGGTGCCACTGATCGAACCTCGCGGTCTTGTTCGTGCCGGCACAGGCGCCCGCGCTGTAGTTCCACACGCAGAATCCGAAGGTTGGGTTTCCGTATATGCCGGCGATGCCATTTCCTTGGTAGAGCGTGAAGGCATTAGCACTGAACCTGTCCCTGACTATTGCAGACTCCCAGTCGGTTCCGTTCGGTCTATTGGGCTTGACCCAGGCCTCGACGGTGAAGGATGTCTGCGATGTGTTGAACATGTTGCTGATTTGAATGTAGTCGTCCACACCGTCGAACTCACATCCGTCTCCGTGTACGCCCCCATCCCCGTTGCAGTCCAACACGCCCTGCAGAATGCCGTCATTTCCATTGCCCGAATAGTCGCGGGCGTCCCCATCGTCGAAGCTCCAATATCCAACAAGGTCTGAAACGTTGATTACGACCATGTTGCTCCAGGGCAGTTGTGTGTCCGATATGACTGTCTCGTATGAGTGGTTTTCGGGAACCTCATCGACCCAAGGCCTGAACTCCATCTCGTTACTTTGGGCTAAAGGTATAGAGAATTGCGAGACGTTCACCTGTACCAGTCCATCCTGAACCCATATGTACCTGCCGCTCCCGTAGCCGAACTCCTCCACGAAGGGGGCCGAACATGAAGGGTCGCAGGCGCTCCTCCTGACCTCGAGGTAGCCGGTGTAGTTGCTGTATGGGATCCGTGCGTAAAGGGTGAAGTTGCCGTTGGGTTCCACCTGATACCTGTCCAGGCTGACCGTAAGGGGACCCCCGACGTAGTAGTTCCTCAGCTTTAGCTGGATTGGCGGGTTCACCATCCTCGACCTGTTGTAGCAGTCCGGGTCCGCGTCCGGATGGGGCGAGACGGTGGGCGGGGCCGTGCATATGCCCGCTAGGCTCTTCTTGTCAATCTGGACGATTCCTATGCCCTTGGCGAGGTACCACTCCTCCCTTGTGTACCACCTTGTCCCAAAGTTGGATACTCCAAGCCCGGCCTCGAACTGGACGAGCCTAAGGGCGGGGCCGGTGTAGGCGGGCGTGACGACGTAGTCGTCTTACATCTCCCCCAGCCAGTAGCCGGTGCTCCAGTCCCATGAGCCTGGCGGCCAGTACGGGAAGGAGCATCCCGCGTTCCACGTGCCATAGCGATTCACCCTCTCCACGCTCCATGGTAGCTTCACATTGTCCTCAGTGCAGAAGTATGGGGCGTAGTAGTTGTCTCCGAGCGAGCGCAGCGGGTCGTCCTCCAGCATGACGTTGTAGACATCTGCTCCGGCTCGGGGACCTAGGTTGCCTAACCTGTCCTCGGCGGTCGGGGTGTAGTTGTAAACGGTGAAGAAGGGTGCGCCTATGGTGGCGGAAGACCAGTCCTCGCCGGGTTGGAAATAGGATAGGAGCCACCTGAGGTTCTGCAACCCGTCGCGGGTCCAATGGCCCTTGGGGCCCCAGTAGCCCCACTCGCTGTCCTTTGTGTACCTTAGCGGAAGGAGCTGGTGACCGCACAGGCTGACCCTCTCCTCCGCAGCAATCCTCGACCTGTAGTTCGCGGTCGGTGAAGAGTAGGAGTTCGTCCCTTCGTAGTTCCAGGAGTAGCCGGACGAGATATTCCAGTAGGACTTCATGTCGTATCCATCGGTCCTGCCGTAGTTCGAGCTGACGATTATGCCCTTGTAGCAGCCCTTGCAGGATTGCGAGCCTGGGGAAACGGTGCCGTTCAGCGTCCCCTCGTGGCAGCCCGAGCATATGTAGCCAGGGTTGCCGATGCAGCTCTCGCCGGTGGAGTTGAAGAAGGTGGGCGCGATGATGTACTCGCCGTTCTTCGGTATGGTCCAAGTCCCCGTCCAGGTTGCTGTCCCGGCGTTGAATGTGCCGGATATGGTGTGCCAGTTGCCCTGAGTGACCAGGTTGGCAGTGGCCTCAGCCCAGAGGACCTCGATGTCCGAGATGCCTGTGAAGCCCTGGGCCGTGATGGTGACCTGTTCCCCTGGCGCATAACCAGCCTTGGAAGGGGATATTGAGATGGACTGGCAATAGTCCAAAGCAGTAACAAAGTGTAATAACGAAAGGAAGGAAAGCAGAATGAGCAGCAAAAAGGTTATTCTATTCATTCCCTCCCCTGACAATATTTGGCTTGGCGAGTAAAAAAGGTTTCCCGAACAGAAAGTCCAAGGGTGCTTGTGACCGACAGTTTCTTTACTTTGAAAAGCGAATAGTGGATGGAGATATTATGTTGTACATAGCATACCCTTCGCAGATGCCGAAGAGCTTCAAGAGGGTGCTCGACGAGTCATTCCCAGGAGAGGAGAAGACCACACCCAAGGACAGGGAAGCCATACCTAAGGACAAGTTCGTCTCCAAGTCTCTGGACCTGCTCAAGAAGTCGGACTACTTCGTAGCCGAGGTCTCGGAGCCCAGCACGGGGGTCGGGATAGAGATAGGGTGGGCCTACGGCAACAGGAAGAGGATGATATTCCTCGCGAAGAAGGGGGCGAAGGTCTCGAGGTCCATAGGCAACCTGCCGGGGAAGATGATAGAGTACAGGGACGCCAAGGACCTGAAGGCCAAGCTCGGGAAGATGGATTTGTGGTCACTGAAAGCGTATAAAAAAGCATAGGCGAAGTTTTGTCTGATTATAATGCGTATCTTTCCCTAAGTTCAGAGGTTATCCAAGAGCCATCCACAGGATATCTTATAAAGTATTCAATAACTGGTTCATAAATGTCGCCGGAAAATTTTGTGTTGGCAGGATTGTTAAGAAGAGAAAGCAACATTCTTTCGTAGCCTAGAAGTGGGCTTGCTGGTTGTAGCATGAATGGCCTATTTTCAATCTCTGATAAGGGTACTTCAACTTCATTTATTGTTATGAAACTTGAATTCATAAAATGTAATCTAGCGATACAAATTTAAGCTTTCCGATTAGAATTAGGTTTAGTGAGGCTGATGCCGTACCAAGGTATTGTGTTCTAATCGGAGAATTGCTTAGTCTTATTTCTATCATTCTTAGGAGGTGTTTTCATGAATAGCGGTGAGAGTCGGGGTGGACCTGGTAAAGGTATGCAAGGCCCTGAACTGCGAGACCAAGCTTAGGATAGTAGACTTGATTTTCAGGAAAGGTAGTAAGTCCATAACCGATGTGAGGAACGGATTGAATCTGAGCTTCAGTACGACGCACAAATACCTGAATCAGTTGGAGGAGGCAAACATATTGTCCTCGAATGAGGTTACTGAAAATAACCGCAAGAAGAAGATTTACCGGCTGAACGGATTTTTCTTGGAGCTGAATCCTGGAAAAATTTCCGAGATAGTGAAGAAAGAATATATCACAAAACGCGAAGACAGGCTAAAATACCATGTCACAGATATACTAGGGAGGTGATATAGGTTGGTGGTTCCAAATGGGTGAAGGACTTTTCAGTAGGATAGACAGGCTTTTCTATTTCGGCTTGAAGCCGGAGTTGGTTGATGTGGTTAGGGGTTTGCACTATGAAGATCGGGTCAGGGTCACAAGCAACGACAGCCAATTGGAAGCCGGGTATTTGAGCGAGCCGAGTTTTTTCAGCATACTCTTCCACTATACGAGGGCCAGAGACGAGCAGGGGTATCGAATTTGGTACGACCAGCTGGAAAAAATAGAGAAACTGGGTTAGTTTTTTGCTTTCGAAATGTTAAAAAGATTGTAGTTGAAATATTATTAAGGTGTATTAGGTGGGCATGGAGGAAATCCAGAAGGTTTGCGCAACCAGAGGCATAGTCTTCCCCACAGCCGAGATATACCCCACCGTTTCAGGGTTCTTCGACTACGGGCCGGTGGGCTTCCTGCTGAAGAAGAAGCTGGTCGAGTACTGGCGGGAGTTCTTCATCAAGCCCTACAGCAACATGTTCGAGATGGAAGGGTCAATAATCCTGCCGGAAAGTGTATTGAAGGCCTCGGGGCATGTCGATTCCTTCGTCGACCCAATCACCCAGTGCAAGAAGTGCAACAGCATACACAGGGCCGACCACCTTATTGAAGATTCAACAGGTATGTTCGTTGAGGGGAAGAGCGAGAAGGAGCTCACCGATATAATAAAGGAGAAGAAAATCAAATGCCCGAAGTGTAAGGGGGAGCTGATGGACGCCCGAGTGTTCAAGCTCATGCTCAAGACGGAGATAAGCCCAGTAGGTGGACAGGTAGGATACCTTAGGCCGGAGACGGCGCAGAACATTTTCACAGCCTTCAATAGAGTTTTCAGGTCCACAAGGGCCAAATTGCCCGTAGGCATAGCGCAGGTCGGCCACTCATTCAGGAACGAGATATCGCCCAGGCAGTTCCTGATAAGGGTTAGGGAGTT
>MFRS01000001.1:309-6526 GCA_001784635.1 Candidatus Micrarchaeota archaeon RBG_16_49_10 | reverse complement strand
ATGTTCATCGACCCGGACGAGCCGGCATGCCCGCACTTCGACGAAATTAAGGATGTGGAGATAAACCTGGTCACGCGCGAGGCGCAGAAGGCTGACGGGAAGATTATCAAAATCAAGGTCAAGGACGCACTCCAGAAGGGGATACTACCCAACGAGTGGGTGGGCTTCTTCATGGCAAAGGAGTTCGCCTTCTTCAAGAGCCTCGGCATACCGGAGGACTGCCTGAGGTTCAGGCACATGCTCCCGGAGGAGACCCCGCACTACTCGAAAGGGAACTATGATTTGGAGATTAAGTTCGACTTCGGGTGGAAGGAGACTGTGGGTAATGCTTACAGGACCGACCATGACCTCAAAAACCACATGAAGAGCTCTGGCACGGATTTATCAGTCACGAAGGACGACGGGAAGAAGGTAATACCGCATGTAATCGAGCCTTCCTTCGGGGCCGAGAGGATAATCACAGGGCTTCTGCTCCACAACTTCGTGGAGGACAAGGAGAGGGGATGGAGCTGGTTCAGGTTCCCTGCGAAGATAGCCCCGTACACTGCTGGGGTGTTCCCGCTGATGAAGAAGGACGGGATTGCGGAAAGGGCAAAGGAGATACACGAGGACCTGAAGAAGTGCTTCGACGTGTTCTACGATGAGTCCGGCTCGATTGGTAAGAGGTATGCGAGGGCGGACGAGATTGGAACGCCCTTCTCGATAACAATCGACTACCAGACCCTCGAGGACAGCACCGTGACCATAAGGGACAGGGACACGACAAAGCAGGAGAGGTTGCCAGCAGAGAGGCTTAAGGAAATCCTCTGGGAAAGGCTGGATCACCAGTAATCCGTGCCGAAGCTGAAGCCATCCACTTCCTTCCTGAGCTTGGAAGCCTTGTCGTTATTCGATTTCATTTCCGATTCCTTCAGCAACTTGGAGAGAAGCCCTATGAGCTCCTCCCTCGTTTTTAAGTCTAGGAAATCCGCTAGCCTATCCGATTCTACCTCTTTCTTGGCGTACATAAAATCGAACATTCCCCCCACCATCATGATTGAGAATTCCCGCAGGTAGTTAAATATTTTTTACAATAAAGTGGGACAAATGTACAATAAGTTTATAAGTTTATCTATATATATTGGGATTATGAAGATGAAAGACCAGATGATACTGAAGATCCTCGAGAAGGAGGGGAAGCTGTCCACCAGGAAACTCGCGATGAAGGTGGGCCTGCCCATCTCCACAGTGCACAGGAGGGTGAGGCAGATGGAGAAGGAGGGCGTCATCAAAGGCTATACTGCGGCCATAGACCACGAGAAGGCCGGACTGCCGGTGTCCATGCTACTCTTCATCAACCTGGCAGAGAGCAACAAGAGGGAGAAAAGGGGGAACCTGGACGAGATAATGACCAAGCTTGAGAGGATTGGCGAGGTCTGCGAGATAATGGACGTCAAGGGCAACGAATGGGATTTGATTGTCAAGGCCAGGCTTAGCGCGCTGAAGGACACCACCAGGCTTGTGGAGAGGATAAGGGAGATAGAAGGTATAGAGGAGCTTTCCTCGACGATAGTCGTTGGCGAGAAGAAACTATAGACTTAGGCTCTCGACCTCGATTTTGCAGGGTGTGGATATCTTGTGGTCGGCCCTCTTCAGGGCCATCTTGGCCACATCCAGGTGCTTCCTGTTTATCGAGACCATCATTATCCTTTTCCCCGGGGTCACTATCGCTGCTCTGCCCTTTGGCCTGCCGAAGGCCTTCCTCATGCCCATGGAGAACCTGTCCGCCCCTGCGCCTGTAGCCAGGGTGTGCTCCCTGAGTATCTGGTGCGGGTATAGGAGGACCTTCATGAAGTAGTTGTCCGGGCCGACGGCGTTCTCGAGGTACTTGTTCGCCGAGATCCTGGAAGCCTCTAGGGAAGAGTCCCTGACCTGGACCGGCTGCTCGGCTGTGAGGTAGAGTTTCGTGTCGAACTGCTTCTTCCTGTTCCCCATCTCGAAGACGTGTATCTTGGAGTCAGGGACGCCTACGGCGAAGCTCATCTTGGGCCTCCTCTGGGAAACCCTGGTCCATGGCCTCTTTATCGTCCTGTATGTCCTTCCGGGCCTCTTCGACATAGCAATCTCTTATTAATTATATGCAAGCATTTTTAAGCCTTTTGCTGGGGGCAGTAGATGGAAATCAACAATAATTGACCCGAGAAACGTGAACTCTGGCCGAAAATTATTTAAACCACCCGATTAAAAAAACGGTATATGAATCAGATTTGTAACAAATGCGGCAAGACCAAACAGTCAAAATATATCCCAATAGCAGCTGGCACGCAGATTGTGCTAGAAGAAACAAAATATTGTCAATGTAAAGAATGGCCATAATTTATCCATAGTCCACCCTCGCCCTGAAGAGCTTGGTTGCGAACAGCTTCGCCGAAATGAGCTTCTCAGGTACTATTCTGCCATAGAGATGGATGGAAACGACAAAAACATAAATAAATTCAAGTGAAAAAAATAGATTATGCCAAAATGCATAACAACATCTTATTTGCAAAGGCAGTTGAAAGATGTTTTAGGGGACAACATTGATGTTAGAAGAACTATGAATCCCACCGTAATTAATGTTTATTTTTGCGGTTCGTATGACCTATCTCTAGCCAGCCAGATAAGAGCCGTATTACGAATACCAGAAGGTTATGATGCCGCTTTTAAAGAGAAAGATGGGCACTTGACAGGCTTGAGAATTGAGGAGATTGCTCGCTAAAAGGTTTTTATAAATGGATAAAACTAAAGGATATGTTAAATTATATATTTACCCTGAAAACAGGCTGTAAACCCTGAAGAGGATGAGGTTGAAGATCGTATTGAAGGCCAGGAAAAGCACGAATCCAGGCCCGAAGGCATTGACCAGCATCATTAGCGACAGGTTGGCCACTTGGTACGCCACCAAGGATATGGTGAAATAGCCGACGCCCAAGTAATGGCCCATCAGGACAGCTATCAGCTGGGCGGGGAACGAGAGGAGTATGAACCTGCCCTTGCCGAGGAAGAATATCGTATGTTCTGCGAGCAGGAGAAGGGAAATAAGGATAGCCGGCCAAAGCCCGTATTTCACCCCAGCCAGCCAGGATGCGAAGAAGAGGAAGTCGAAGCCCAGGAACTTGACCGTGTTCTTTGTCAGGAGGTTAATCCCTACGTCCAACACCAAAAAGAGCAGGAGGAATAGGAAGGCGCCCATTCGATGAATATAGGATGGTAAGGATTAAAATCATTTTCTGGCATAGGAAAGATATGGACTGCTGGGTTATTTAAGGTTAGATGACTTTAATCGCATTGATGTCAGATTATGGCATTTACAGAACACTGGCTGAATTGACTATTGGATATCCCCATCTAATTATTGATCTTATTGCCGTTTCACCTAGAAGCCAAAGTTGGAGAAGTGAAGTGCTTGATAAACACCCGCAGAGAATACCCACTTTGACCCTTTATCCTACCAGAAGCACAAACCCTTACTCCCAAATTAACCCCTACCTAGCTATGCTTGGGGAAAGATCGTCAGCAACCGGATGGACGGTGGAATTCAATTACCCTGAACCTTTGCTGTTATTGGGGTTCAGGAGTGCTCTTGTCAACGATGTTCTTGGACTAATTGACAACCACGAGCTTCTGGGCAGATTTTGGCCTGAGTGGTTAGCAGGGGATTCCGATGGAGTTGTCCCTGTTTATTTTGAGGAAAGGGTATACAATGATGGGGAAATCAGAAAACTAACAGATCTTATAACAAGATTAGAAGGGGCAGAAAAGTTGTGAATTGGGTCAGGGGAACATCTTACCTCAATTTCCTGGCAAATGTCACAAACGAACAGATGTCCCTGTCCTCCTTTTTAGCAAGCCTCCACCCGTTGGAATCGAACTCAGGAAAATAGGCATCGCCCTCGTAATCCCTGTTTATCATAGTCAATTCCATTTTGTCCGCAAACTCCAATGCCTGCTTGTAGATGCTCGCTCCGCCGCAGATGAACACCTTGTTTTTGCCTCTGCAGTGCTGCAAAGCTTCTTCGAATGAATGCTTGACGACAGCCCCGGGAAGCTTCAGGTTCTTGTCGAGAGATAGCACTATATTTTCTCTTCCGGGAAGTGGTTTAATTGGTAAGGAAAGATATGTAGTTTCGCCGAATATGCAGGGGTGGCCCATGGTGAGTTTTTTGAAATGTTCTAGGTCCTCCTTTATGTTCCAAGGTAGCTTCCCCTTCCTACCTATGACCCCGTTGCTCGCTATCGCCGCAATTATGGTTATCTCTGTCATACCGCTATCTCGAACCTTATCCCGGGATGGGATTGATAATCCTCGACCTTTGAGTCGGTGTATTCCCAGTCGAAGATTGTGGAGAATTTTTCCGTCCTTACCTTCGGAAGTGGGAATGGCTTCCTCTTGAGCTGCTCCTCCAGACCGCTTATGTGGTTAACATATATATGGGTGTCCCCCAAAAAGCCTACAAGCTTTCCCTCCTTCAGGTTTGACTCTTTGGCCAATAGATGTAAAAGTAGCCCGTAGCTTGCGATGTTGAACGGCAATCCTAGGGCGGTATCGATAGACCGCTGGTTCCAAAGCAGGTTCAATTTGTCCTTAATCACCGTGACCTGGAAGGAATAGTGACAGGGCGGAAGCGCCATCCTGTGGAAGTCGACCGGGTTCCACGCTGATACAATCATCCTCCTGTCCGTGGGATCTTTCTTCAGCTTTTCTACGATATTCTTTAATTGGTCAACCCCCTTGCATTGCGGCGGCTTATCATAAGCCTGATATTTAGCACCGAAGTTCCTCCACTGCCAGCCGTAGATGGGGCCCAAGTCCCTCTCCTGCAGCATCCTCTTCTTGGTAGCCTCGTCATGGCCGTAAGCCACCTTGTCGGGGGTGCACCACTCGTCCCATATGTGGTTGTCCCTCTCCTGCAGCCATTTTTTATCGGTTATCCCCTTGATGAAGAACTCCAGCTCAGAGGAGATGAGCCTGAACGGGATTTTCTTGGTGGTGAGCAACGGGAATCCTTTGGCCATGTCATGCTCGAACATGGCGCCGGGTATCGCAATCGTGTCCACCCCGGTCCTGTTCTCCTTCCTTTCGCCCTCCTTGAGGATTTTCTTCACGATGTCGAGATAGGCCTTCATGGGAACACTAGCTTATAATTAGTTTTGGGAAATAAAGATTTATCAATCCAGAAAAACTCTCCTTTAATGTTGAAGTCTGTTTCGAAATGTCACAGAATTCTGGGCTGACCTATAATGAATGTAGAACAAGACACCGTAGTAAGAATAAGCCCAACATGACCATGCCAATGCATAGTTCACGTTGGGGACTTGATAATAAAGATTGCGTTAGCTCTGTATAAATTCGTTTGTTTCTCCCGGAGTGTTAAGTATTTAATTGTCGCCTTCCTCTGCTTTACATGCAAAAAAAAGATGTTTCCACAGCTTTAACGAGTTTTTACCAATTTTTGCTAGATCAAAGAAAGGGGCTTTATCCCAACGACTTCATTGTCATCGGCGGCGCAAGCCTTGTCCTGCAGGATGCAATCCAAGAGACGGCCGATATTGATCTACTAACCAGAAGGAGGAATCTAGGCCGTTTGTGTGAAATTCTATATGAATCCGGTAACCATCATCGATATGTCATGAAATCAAAATTACCAGGAACCCTACCCATCACAGTCATGTTTAGCTACTCTGATGCTAACTTCGACGTGTTTCCGGTTGAAAAATCATTAGGAAATCTTGCTGAGAATTCGATGGAAAGGATATGGGTGAGTTTTGGTGGGTATAATGGTTTCGTGAGGCCGATTGAAAGCGTTATGGGTGACTATAGATTGGCTATCGATGCTCTTGAAAGGAGACAGGATTTAATTCATGTAACATCAGAAAAAATAACCAAATATAGGGAAAGGTTAAGTCAATTGGAGAGAAGATATAGCTAATTTCTAATTCAGCTGAAAGGATATCTATAACAAATCACTTGTACAGCGGGAATCCATCGCACAGCTCGGCCACCCTCTTCCTGCAGAAGGCCTTCACCTTCTCGCTCTTCCTGTTGGAGATGTAGGTGTAGATTATGTCACCAATCTCCTTCATCTCCTCCTCCGCCATGCCCCTGGTGGTGACGGCAGGCGTCCCAATCCTTACCCCGCTCGTTATCCACAGAGGCTGTGTGTCGAATGGAATTGCGTTCTTGTTAAGCGTGATGTTT
>MFRS01000001.1:0-293 GCA_001784635.1 Candidatus Micrarchaeota archaeon RBG_16_49_10 | reverse complement strand
AGCCTCCTTCCCGGTCATGCCGATCTTTGTCAAGTCCACCAGCATCAGGTGGTTGTCAGTCCCTCCGGATACAAGCCTCATCCCGTGCCTCCCCAACTCGTCCGCCAGCGCCCTCGCGTTGAGGACTATCTGCTGCTGGTACTTCTTGAACGAAGGCTTCATCGCCTCCTTGAAGCACACGGCTTTGGCGGCTATCGTGTTCATCAGCGGCCCTCCCTGGGTGCCTGGGAAGATGGCCTTGTCGATGGCAGTTCCGAATTCTTCCTTAGCTAGTATCAGCCCTCCCCTGGGGC